>NZ_JBTXLR010000010.1:0-160052 GCF_054871685.1 Myroides sp. LJL116 | reverse complement strand
GTATATTTTTTATATCTTAAATTAGATATATAAATCAAATCTTGCGATTTGCCTTACTCTTTGTTAAATTTTGCTGTCAATCCAATATGTCTATGAACGTGTCTTCAAATGTTTCGCTTATCTCTCAAAGCGGTTGCAAAAGTAATACTTTATTTTAAACTACCAAAGAAATTTCGAAAATTTTTATTTTTTAATTTCTTGCCAGCCCTCGTATTTCCTAAAGCGGACTGCAAAGATACCACCTTATTTTTTCATTATCCAAATTTATTTTTCTTAAAATTTCTTTAATGTTTTTAAAAGGTAACTTTACTTCTTTTTGTATAAGATCGTCTTGCTTAATGCGGGTGCAAAAGTAGAAACTTATTGTTTACTTCCAAACTTTATGCATGCTTTTTTTCATTCTTTTTTCAATAAAAAAACTAACTATTTAAAATACAACCACATAAGCCTTGAATTATTTTTTTAAATAATCCCCCCTTTAAGCTTACTTCCCTTTTCTCCCATATAAGGTAGTTCAAATACTACCTTATATATAGAGATGTATCAATATAAACCTATAAATAAAAATCCTAAAGCTATAGCGCAAATAACAGTAACTAGCCCAGGTAGCATAAAACTGTGATTAAAGACATACTTACCTATTTTGGTAGTACCTGTTCGGTCAAAGTTAATAGCTGCTAATAAAGTAGGGTACCCAGGAAGAACGAAATCTGCATTTACAGCAGGGAAAATCGCAATTAAAGCTGGATTACTAATCCCAAGAGCCATTCCTAAAGGCATCATCGTTTTTGTAGTTGCCGCTTGGCTAAACATCAAAGCTCCTAAAATAAATACCGCAAAGGCAAATGTCCAAGGGTAATCATCTACCACTGCACTTAGAAATAACTTAATCTCCGCCATATTATGATCAATAAAGGTCTTACTCATCCATACAACTCCAAAAACACTTACAACAGCAGTAGCCATAGATGTAAATAGAGAGGTTTGGGTAACCTTTACAGCAGAAGTCTTGGTAATTAAAAGCATTAATGCACTAGCCGATAAAGTAATCATACTAATAACACCTACCATTTGTAATTCCCCATTACTTTTTAAAATCAAATTAGCCTCTCCTGGTTCAAATACTGGTAACAAACTTGGGAAAGCTCCAAATAAAACGATCATCCCAACAGCCAAAGAGAAAATAACCACAGAAACTTTAGCACCTCTACCTATAGTATTGGGGCTAGAGTCCACATCACTATCCATAGATTTAGCAAATGCAGGGTCTTTCATCTTTTCTAAAAACTCTGGATCTTGATCTAAATCTTTCCCTTTTCTTAAAACGGAAAAACATCCGATAAGTATACCAAGTATACAAGCTGGTATACTATATTTCATAATATCTACCAAAGCTCCTGGATATCCTAAGATACCTGCTCCTGCAAAAGCAGCCGTAGCAGCACTCATAGGACTTCCCGTTATAGCCATATGAGAGGCAATAACAGACATACTTAGAGGTCGTTCAGGACGAATTCGCTTTTTTGCAGCTACTTCGGAAATAATAGGAAGTAAAGAGTACAGCAAATGAGCAGTACCTGCAAACAAACAAAAGAAGTAAACGGTAAAAGGTCCTATAAAAACAATATTAGAAGGATTACTTCTAATTATTCTCTCTGCAAGACTAACTAAATAGTCTAATCCACCACAAGCCTGTAATGCAGCAGCAGTTGTTACGATAGTCATAATCACAATCATAACATCAATGGGTGGTTCTGCTGGTTTCATTTGGAAAATAAATACAAAAATACTTAATCCAACTACTCCCATTACTCCTAATCCGATTCCCTTCATGCGAGAACCAATCAGAATCATACTTAAAAGTACTAAAAATTGAATAAACAACATCTTTTCAATATTTTATTTAAACAAAATAGAGTGTATATCTTAAGACATACACTCTATTTTTAATATTCTCGTTAAAGGTACTGTTTTTTCGCACTCTAAACTAATAGTCAAATAATATTTTTTGAATTTCCTCTATGTTGTGTGTTTTAGTTAAAGCTAACATTAATAAAATTCTAGCCTTTTGTGGACTTAAATCATCCGCTACAACAAAACCTAGTTTTTTGTCATCTACCTCGTTGTTTAAAGTAACACGCCCCTCGCCTGCTCTTGCACTACGACAAACAATAATTCCATCTTTAGCAGCTTTTTCTAAAGAAGCTCCTACTTGTTGGTTAAAGTTTCCATTTCCTACACCAGCGTATACTATTGCTTTTACTTTATCTCTCATAGCAGCTCTTACTGCTCTGTCGCTTGCTCCTGCATATCCATACACAATTTCTACTTCAGGTAGATTTTTTAATCCTTGTACATTAAAGAAAGGACCTTGGTTTTTTATACTCTTATAGTAATAGCTTACTTTTCCATCAAAAATAAGTCCTATAGGTCCAAAGTTTCTAGATTGAAAAGTAGCCATGTTAGTAGTATTTGTTTTTGTTACATCTCTAGCGGCAAAAACTGCCTCATTCATAGCGATAACTGCACCTACATCTTTACTATTTGGACTTGCAGCAACCATTACAGCATCTAAAAGGTTTCTATTTCCATCTTGACTCATTGCTGTTGCAGGTCGCATAGCTCCAACTACAACAATTGGCTTATTAGACTCTACTGTTAAATCTAAAAAATAAGCCGTTTCTTCCTGTGTATCTGTTCCGTGGGTTACAACTACACCATCTGCTAAATCTTCATTGAAAATCTCATTGATTCTATCGCTTAATTTCAACCAAGTTTCTACATTCATATCTTGGCTTCCAATTTGTGCAATTTGCTCTCCTTGAATATCGGCAATATCCTTCATTTGAGGTACAGCATCTAAAAGTGTTTCAATAGGAATTTTTCCTGCTGTATAGGCTGCCTTAGTAGAAGACTCTCCTGAGCCTGCAATAGTTCCTCCTGTTGCTAAAATGATAATTCTTGGTTTTTTGCTATTTTGCGTTTGCTGATTAGCACTAAAAATTTGCATACTGCAAAGGAACATCAGAGCAATAGTAAATGTTTTTTTCATAATTTTTGTAGTTTATTTTGTAGTTTTTATTGTTCACTAGGAAAAAAACAGGTTACAGTGTAACGCATTTCAGCCAAGATTGATTTAGAAATACTATCCCAATACTTGTCTAACCTAGTAAAGCAAATATATCCTTATTGTATTAAAAATACTACTGTATCCCTGTATTTAAAGCCCCTCAGGGCTGTTGTCTATGTTCTTTTCGTACAAATAAAACCCTAAACTTCTTATTCCTTGGACAGTAGAGATTTACTTAGAAAAAAAACATTATACACTTTTGACCTTATTTCTTTATAAATTTGGCTTGATAGTCTTTTAAACTGCCTTTTAATTTTAAAAAATAAAGTCCAGGCTCAAAATGAGCTACATTTAATTCATAGTGATCGACTTTGAAAATAACTTTAGAATAAACTAATTGCCCTTTAATATTGTAGACCTCTAACTCATTTTTATCAAAAACAATTTGCTCGGGTATTAATAAGTGTAATTTATCTGGGGCAGGGTTAGGCCATACTTGAAATGTCAAGTCTTCCTGTTTTTGCTGCCTAGGCACCAGACTTAATCCTCCAAAATTTTGATCACTTGCCACTAAAGAAAAATCCTGCCAATTATTAATAAAGTTACCCTTAGGGCGAATATTAATGATATACTCTCCTTTTAGTGCATCGAAAATATCTACTTTCTCCACATTATCTACATCGTTATCACCTTGGATAGCAACCAAATTATTATAGTCTTTATTGAGTACCCAAGGAGAGTGTTCTTGCCCGTCTGGCCCGATAATACGCATATCTAAATCGTTTATTAAATCAGGCGTCTGTCCATCGAGGTTTAACTGTATCTTATCCTGTGCAGCTAAATCATTCCACACTAAGGTAAAGCTCACACTAGGACTATCTTCCTTAAGAAAAACACTTGCTGAAAACCCCTGATTATCATAGATAGCCTCTTGCAAAATCAGAGATTTTTGCTCCAAAGAATTCTTGAGTAACAGAAAACCACTATAAGCATTTATCAATCCCCATCCGTAACGATAACTAGGCCCCAAAGACGTTTCTAAGGGCTCGGCAGAATGAATCATTATAGCCTTAATACTACTTGCCTTATAGGGAATTTTTCTATTTTCAATTACCCATTGTTGCCAAAGGGTAAGAATACCACTTACCACAGGTGTAGCCATTGAGGTTCCTGATTTTAAACCATAACTAGCATTTTTAGGTCCATCTAGACTACTATAAATACTAGAATACACTCCTACTCCATTGGCTACAATATCCGGTTTCACCCTAAAATCAGCAGTAGGGCCATAACTACTAAAATTGGTCTCTAAAAACCTTACTCCTTTACTAGTTAATCTTTCCCCTAGAATTGCTCCCACAACTATAGCATTTTTTGCAAGTGCATATCCCACCAATAAATCCTTTCCTTTTTTACTAGGATTGAGAATTGTGTAGTTTTTCCTGTCATTACCTGCTGCTACCACTGCCTGATAATAAGGGAATTCTCTCATGACTGTATCAAAGTTCTTAGCCTCACGAGAGTAAACACCAAAATAATGGGCAGGTATTAAAGCCATATTATCTTTTGAAATAGTAGCAATCCCATAGGAATGATTCGATAGCCAAACCCCATTTGATGCAAGAGATACCATTTTTAAAATATCTTTGTCCCAATTATAACTATATAGCTGACCATAGGGTAATATGCCCAAAGCATTGCTTTTATAACCACCTGCTATTAAGGTTCCTCCGACATGGGTAGCGTGATTACGCCTATCTATACTTTGGGAAGAGCCTAAATCAAAAACAAGGGAAGATTCTTTTGCCTGATCCATTACAAGAGCTCTTGTATTAGTCCCATCCGAACCAAACTCCTTGTGACTATCTAATACTACATCGGCATCTAATAATCCAACGAACATATTTTGTCCTAAGAGCTTTTCTCCCTTAAGTTCCAACAGTCCTCTTTGTAAGTAATGTACTCGAGAGAATTCTGCGGTTTTACTATTGTTTACACTATAATAAATATAAACTCCATCAGGGTTGATTCTCTCTAGGCTATAAACAGGGTCCTTTGGAACTAATACCTCTAAAGTATCTTTTAAAATAAAGGCCTTACTTTGCTCATCTTGCTGTTTTAGCCAATTAAATTGCTCAATTAATTCATTTTGGGTTTGCAAGGAAGTTTCCCTAGTCATTATTTGACGCACCTGAGCACTTTGCGAAAAAGCAAAGCCAGAGGCAAAACAAAATAAGACACTATATATTTTTATTTTCACTATACTACTTATAATAAAAAGGAGTTAACGGTTGTTTTTTAGTTGATTTCCTTAAAAAGAGAGAAAACCTTTGAGATATACCTTATAGTAGCACATTATTATCCTAGATAAAACAACATATTACTAAGATATTATATATATTTGACACCAACTAACTCAAATACCTTAATTTATGAATGCTAAAAAAGCAGTACTAAGTGTTTTTGCAGGAGCCTCTCTTTTATCGGTTTCATGCCAAAAGGACAAAGACAACAACCAAGAATCTCAAAATTGGGATTCCTCAAATGCTTTTTTTCAAGAAAAAAGTAACTTGCCTTATGGAACGGCAGATTTTGACAACATTAAAAATAAAGACTTTAAACCAGCTTTATTAGAAGGAATGCGTCGTCAACAAGAAGCTATTAACGCAATTGCTACTAATCCAGAACCTCCTACTTTTGATAATACTATTGTAGCAATGGAAAAATCTAGCGAACTCTTAGATAGAGTTAGCGCTGTGTATTTCCTTTTAATCGGAGCACATACCAATGATGAATTAAAACAAATAAACAGTGAGTTATCTCCAGTGTTTGCACAACACTCTGATGCTATTTATTTGAACGATCCATTATTCCAAAGAATTAAGGTATTATACGATAACCAAGATAATTTAGATTTAAACCAAGAGCAACAAAGACTTTTAGAGGTTTACTACCAAGGTTTCGAAATTGCTGGTGCCAATTTAAATGAAGAACAAAAAGAGCAGTTAAAAGTAATTAATCAAGAATTAGCTACTTTAACTAATACCTTCTCTGATCAGTTATTAGCTGCTACAAAACAAGGAGGAGTAAGCTTTACTAAAGAAGAATTAAAAGGTCTTTCAGATGCAGAACTAGAGTCTATTAAGCAACCTGATGGAACTTACCTTATTGATTTAAACAATACTACCCAGCAACCAGACTTGGCAGTACTTGAGGATCCACAAACAAGAAGAAAACTTTACGATCAAGCTTGGCAAAGAGCTGAAAAGCAAGATGATAAAAACAATACCACAAAAACTATTGCACAAATCGCTAAAAAAAGAGCGCAAAAAGCTAAGTTAATGGGGTATGATAACTATGCAGAGTGGTCTTTACAGACTAGTATGGCAAAGAACCCTACTAATGCAATCGCATTATTAGAGAAGATGAGTCCTTATGCTGTACAAAGTGCTAATGAAGAAGCTGCAGAATTACAAGCTTATATGAATAAAGTGCAAAACCATAGCGCTTTACAACCAAATGAATTAAAAACAGCAGTAAATGCACAACAAGATCCATTTACTTTAACTCCAGCAGACTGGGAATACTATTCTTCTAAGATTAGAAAAGAAAAGTATGACTTAGATCAAAATGAAATCAAACCTTATTTTGAATTTAATTCTGTCTTAGAAAACGGAGTATTCCACATGGCTACAGAGCTTTATGGAATTACTTTTAAAGAAAGAAAAGATATTCCAGTATGGCAAGAGGATGTAAAAGTATATGAAATATTCAATGAAGACGGAACTCCAGTTGGATTATTCTATACTGACTACTACCAAAGAGACTCTAAACGTGGAGGAGCTTGGATGAGCAGTATTGTTACCCAATCTAAATTATTAAATAATTTACCAGTTATTTATAACGTTGGAAACTTCCAAAAACCAGCACCTGGACAACCAGCGCTACTTTCATTAGATAACGTAGTTACTGTTTTCCATGAGTTTGGACATGCTTTACACGGATTTTTCTCTGACCAAACTTACCCTAAATTATCAGGTACAAGAGTTTCTAGAGATTTCGTAGAACTACCTTCTCAATTCCATGAGCATTTTGCATTTGATCCTGCTATTTTAAAGAACTATGCAAAACACTATGAGACAGGAGAGGTAATTCCTCAGGAATTATTAGTGAAAATTGAAAATGCAAGAAACTTCAACAAAGGATACAATTTAAGTGAGGTACTTGGTGCTTCTTTATTAGACTTAGAATGGCATACTTTACCTGAAGATGCTACTGTGGAAGATGTACAAGAATTTGAAAAACAAGCTTTAGCTAAATATGGTTTAGATATAGAGCAAGTGCCTCCAAGATACCGTTCTTCTTATTTTAACCATATCTTCGGTGGAGGATATGCAGCTGGATACTACTCTTACAAATGGGCAGAAGTATTAGATAATGATGCTTACCAGTGGTTATTAGAAAACGGAGGTATTACACGTGAAAATGGAGACTATTTCCGTGAAAAAATACTTTCTAAAGGAAATTCTAAATCAGGAGATGTTCTTTACCAAGAATTTAGAGGAAAAGAGCCAAGTATGGATGCATACTTAAAGAATTCTGGTTTTACTGTAAAATAATTTTACATTACTATGTATAGAAAAAGCTACCAATTAATATTGGTAGCTTTTTGTTTTCTATATAGAAAGAGAATAATCTTCTCTTTACATTATTTGTTTAAATGCTCACTAAAGAATCCCATCATACATTGGTAGAATTCAATGCGGTTTTGCTCTTTACCAAAGCCATGGCCTTCATCATATTTTACCATATAAGGCACATCAAATCCCTTTTGCCTTAAAGCCTTCACAATTTGATCGGACTCCCCTATTTTAACCCTTGGATCATTTGCTCCTTGAACCACAAATAATGGTTTAGATATTTTATCCAACTGATAAATTGGAGAAACTAATTTTGCTATCTCCCTTTCCTTAGGATCATCTAAGTCGTACCAAATCTGTTTTACCATTTCTTTATAAGGCTTCCAATACTCTGGAAAAGAATCAAAGAAGGTAAAAATACTAGAGACTCCAACATAATCTACCCCACAACGGTATAAATCCGGGGTCTTAATTAGTCCCATTAAAGTAGCATAACCTCCGTGGCTAGCTCCATAAATGGCGATTCTATCGGGATCTATCCAACCTTGAGCTATACAATAAGCTACCCCATCTTCGATGTCATCCATTACTTTTCTACCAATTTGTTTAAAACCACTAGTAAAGAATTCCTTCCCATATCCACCACTAATTCTAAAGTTTACTTGTAAAGTGGCCATATCCCTACTGGCAAAAAGTTGAGCTTCTGGATTAAAGCCCCAAGAATCTCTAATACCCTGTGGCCCTCCATGAGGGTTAACAATCAAAGCTACTTTCTGACCCTCCAATGCCTTTTGAGGTAAAGTAATATATCCGTGAATGGTTATATTATCCCTAGAAGTAAAGCTAATTGGTAGCATAGTGGCCATATCTTTACGTTCTAATTGAGGCATTAAATCATAAAGTAAAGAAATCTTTCTACTTTGCTTATCATAAAAATAATAGCTTCCATATAAAGTATCGCTTTGCACAAATACCAAGTACTTATCCTCCTTATCGGTTTTGTCTGCAATACTATATTGATCCTTTGTAAAATACTGGGTTAAATCTTGATGTATTTGCTTATACGTTTCACTTACAGGTTCTATAGTAAGCTTACTACCATTATAGCCCACATAATCAATCTCCCAGTTTCTTAATCGCGATAAACCTAAAATAGATACATCATAATCTGGATTTTCATAAATCGTTTTAATTGCCGTATTAGTTGCAAAATCCCACAGTACAATTCTTAGCTTATCCGAATCTAAATTGGTCAGAACATAGGCAACATCCTTATTTTCATTGGAATAATCAAAACTTAAAATGGCAAAAGTATCACACCAATCAATAGTATGGTACAAAGAAAATTCACTCTTGTCCTGGGCTTTGTAAAAATACTGGGTTTTTATCCCATCAAGCATTTGACTATATCCCCTTAAATTTCCATCCTTATCAAAATCATAACTTGAAATCGGAGTACTAGCTTGTTTATTCTCAAAGAGTTTTACCATTTGAGCATTGTGGATATTGAGCTTATAGGGTTCAAAAACTTGAGGATTATCTAAATTAAGACTGATAATAATATGGTCTTGGTCCTCTTTTAATAAATTTAAAATGTTAGCCTTTACTTTTGGATATGGCGTTAAGTCCATGGCATTAGAGCCATCTACATCCACGGCGTAAATATGGTAATTCTCATCCCCTCCCTTATCCATTATGTAAACAAGCCTTTGCTCAGTTAACCAGCCATAGCCGCGTATTAGCTCCTTATCTTCTTGAATTACTCTATTTACCTGATCCTTCTCAATGTCCTTAATATACACATGAGCCTTTCCATTTTCATCCTTTTTCTTGAAAGACAAATACCTCCCTTGTGGAGAAAGTTGAAACCCAAAGGAATCAGGACGCTCAAAGTAATCTGAAACCTTGTACTTATACTGCTGCTTTTCCATGTATTGTAACTTTTGTAAGTCTTGAACACTAGATACTAAAGTAGGGTCTCCAGGTAAAGAATTCTCTAAAGGATGAAATACAATATCAAATGCTTGTTGCTTAAAGAAAACCTCTCCCTTTAGGGTATCCTTTACAAGGGCTAGCTTAAAATCCATCTGCATCTTTTCGATGCTAAACGTTAAACAATTGTCATCAAAAGCAACTTGGCTTGTCTGAATTTCGATAGGTTCTTGTTCCCCTAAAGTAATAACGGCCTTAAGTTGCAATTGCTCTTTATTGATATCTTGCATATCAACAACTATATCAAGTGGTATTTGCTGTATAGTAGACTTGCTATGCCAGATTGTTTGTAATGCTTTTATTTGTTCCATGAAAAAAAGTTATAAAGTAAAATTGCCCGTTAAAAGACAATAAAGGTAAAAATACCCAACTAAATATAAATAGCCCCTAAAAAAAACATAAAGCTTTCTTTTAGGCCCATGCCTAAAAATATCTCCCTATATTATTTTGATAAAAGCTAGGACAAAAGATAGTTGTCTTTCCTACTAAAAGGAAGTAAAAAAAGATTAGTTATCTAACTTATCTTGATACTCTTCTAAAGCATTCCATATTCCATAAAAATCCTGACTTGACTTTGGCCCTTTAAAAGAGGTATTTAAAATCAAAATACGTCCTATATTGTTTTTGGGATCAAAGAACATAAGGGAAGCTACTCCAGGATCTCCCCCCGTATGACCTATATAGCCAGAAAAACCAAAGCCAATAAATACTCCTACATTATAACTTTCATTATAGGGATTGTTATGATCCCTTTCTAAAAAATTTTCTTCTTGTAATTGGGCACGAAAGAATTCTTTATAACTATCCTTTTTTAGTATTGTTCCTTTTTGATTATATCCCTTTATTAATTCTGTTAAAAATAAACTCAAATCATCCACAGATGTAATAAGGCCCCCATCAGGATAAGTAATCATGTGGTAAAAAGGAAGTTCTGTGTTTTTATCGGCATACAATTTTGAATAATTTTCAAAATGGATATTTTCAAAATGCCATCCAGAATCCTTCATTTTTAAAGGATCTAAAATATACTTTTGGGTAAAGTCGTCGAATCGCTCTGCTGTTGCTTTTTCTAAAACAAAAGCTGCCAATGCTGCCCCTGTATTAGAATATTCATACACACTTGCTCCTTGGTAGTTGGAATAGGTATCCTTTGTATTCCATTTACCTTGTTGCACTAGTGTATTTTGCAAAAATTGCTCTAAAGACACAAGAGAATCATTTGGATTAAAGATTTGCATATCTTCAAAACTTAAACTTGCATTTATAGGAGATTCACCTTGCTTTAAGATGTAGTTTTTACTTAAATAAAACGCATTATCTACAATAACTGAGCTATGAGTAGCTAGATGTCGAATTGTTATTTCCTTATCTGGAAAAGAAGGGTTTACTACTTTAAAGGGTAAATAATCATTAATTGGATCATCCAATTGTAACTTACCTAATTCCTGAGCTTTTAATAAGGCTATTCCAATAAATACCTTAGAGATGGAAGCTACATTTTGAATAGTTTTATCTGTATAAGGTATCCTATTTTGAGTATCAGCATACCCAAAGCCATGTTGATATAAACTTCCACTTTCATTGACAATAGAAACAGCAAAGCCATTAAAATCACTCTGCTTATAGATTTCATTAATATCTGAAGTAAGTAGATTACTAAAGGGCAGCTCTACTACATTTTTTTGTAGATTCTGCTTCTTACAAAAAATAAAAAGCACGGATAATAATACTAAAACAACTATTTTTTTCATCCTATTAAGAATCCTTTAAAGTGATTTAAATGGCCATTTATTTTACGACTAACAACATAGAGCTATACACTATATTACTTTCCCACTTAGTGAATAACAATAATAAACAATTCATTTCTAATTTATTATACTTTATCGTTTATTATATTAAGTAATTTCTTTTTTTTTTAAGCAGGCTTTCTAATATAATAAAAAGGGACATGCCTATTTTAGACATGTCCCTTTTACTTGTTTAAGCGTCTTCTATTATAAGCTAGAAGGTACTTTCTCTTGTGTTAATTCAAATCCCCAATCTTTTCCTTTATTTATTGCAGGAACTCCTTTAACCATCCAAACTGGCGCTTTAGCCCCTTTAAGATAATAGTCAAAGAATTGTTGTTGACGAATTTGGATATCTTTTCTATTTTGACGTTTAATAAGGTTGTGATCATCTCCATTGTAGTTTAACAACCAAGCTGGTTTACCTAAACGGCGAAGAGCCATAAACATCTCAATACCTTGGTACCATGGCACTGCCCCATCTTGATCATTATGCATAATAACCACAGGTGTAGTTACCTTTGGCATATTAAATAGTGGAGAGTTTTCCATATATAAATCTAAACTATTCCATAAATCTCCACCTAATCTACTTTGGGTCTTTTCGTATTGGAATTGTCTACTCATTCCTGTTGTCCAACGAATTCCTCCATATGCCGATGTCATATTTACCACTGGAGCACCAGCCCAAGCTGCAGCGTACATATCAGTAACTGTAATTAAGTGAGTTACTTGATAACCTCCCCAACTTTGTCCTTGTATTCCAATTTTCTGGCCATCTACCCAAGTGTTTTGTTTTAAATAATCCACTCCTGAGTTGATATACTCCTCTGCACTCTTACCAGGATAACCATCCATATAAGCGATATCTGGTGTGAAAACCAAGTAACCATTACTTACAAAAAATGGAATATTCAAACGAGAAGGCGTTGGAGCCGGAGCCTCATAACGATGTAAGTTATCCGATAACCTCTCATAGAAGTATACAATCATAGGATACTTCTTATTTGGTTCAAAATCCTCTGGCTTAAATAATACTCCTTGGCTTTCGAATCCTTTTGGTGTAACCCATTCTACTAATTCAGCAGTTCCCCAATTATATAAAGCTTGCTGCTTATTAATATCGGATACTTGAGTAGCTTTACTTAGATCAGTAGTTATATATAAATTATTACTTTGGGCAAATGAGCCTTTTAAATAACCATACATAACAGCATCTTTAGCTTTAAATAAAGTCGTAAATCCACTAAAGTCTTGCATTAATACTTCTACTGGATTTTTCTTTGAGCTAATTTGTGTTTGGAAAAAACCTGCCTTCTTATTTACAGTATTAAATGCTGCTAAAATAAGATTCTCTTTCGTTGTAAAGGCTACCTTATCCTGATCAAGATTCATTAAATCAAAAGAAACATGGTTCTTTCTTCCATAACCATTGGTGATCATTCTAGGGGCCTTATTGCTATTTAAAGCAAACTCCCAAATATCGTAGCGGTCTCTAATTAAAACAGACTCATCCCCTGTAGTCCATCCTTGAATACGGTAAGGTCCTGCTAAATCAGGCATATCATTTAATTCATCGGCAAAAGAAACCTCAAGTCCTTTATTTAACTCTTTGGTTGTTTTGGCTGCAACATTATAAGCATACCAATTCTTATTCTCGCTATTGAAATATACTACGCTTTGTCCTTTAGGTGATACTCTTACTTGGCCTCTAAGGTTTTCCACCACAGTGGTACGTTTACCTGTTGTTACATCAATTAAATAATAAGAAGCAACTGGAGATATGTCCCATTGTCTTTGAATACGGTAGCCCATATTTCCAGATCCTAAAACAAAATTAGCATCTCCTTTGTCTACTAATTGAACCTGATCTACTTCTTGGTCCCCTAAAGCAACAATACCATTGTTGTTTTTAAGATCTATCGTTGCTAGGTAAGATTTTTTCAAATCTTTCTCTAAATTAGCTAATTGTTGGGTTTGTAATACATCTTCATTAAAATGCCAGATATCTACAATAGCATGATCCTCCTGAATTAAAGTAGTATCCTTTACCATTAAAGCTGGTGCAATACCCAAAAACACTCTACTTGAATTCTCGCTAAATACAGGTTTATAGTTTGGTGAAATAACCCAAGATTGTGGTAACCCACTAGTTTTGTTATCAGCTAAAAGTGTAGCAGGGCTCACAAAGTCACTTTGGTAAATACTATAGGTTTTATCCAAAGTCTTCTCTGGGTCATTATTGGCGATAAAAGCAAAATTTGCAGAGTTCTTAGCAAAAGCAAACTGAGAGTATTCTTCTTGGTTTTCTAGAATACTAACCACTTTATTGGTTTTTAAATCTAAGGCATACACCCCGTATACCTTCTTATCTTCTACTTGATCTTGATCAGAGGCCTCTTTTTTATCCTGTTTTTTCTTAGCTGTTGGCGCTTTGGTTACAAAAACTAAATACTTTCCTTGACTATCAAAGTAATAATCGCTAACATTTTCAAAACTCTGTTTACTAGAAGTAATTAAATTTTCTACTATAAGTTCAAAGCTTTGTTTTTTATCCGAAGACTTTTTGTCTTTGGTATCCTGGATTACAAGGGCTGTATCATTAGAATTAGCATCACTTTGATCCTTGGTATCATCTGACTTTTCAGTAATTGGATCTAATAAATAGGCTAAATAACTACTGTTTTTCTCCGGTACTTTAAAGGACTTAATATTGGCATACTTAGTCATAGCACCCGATTGTAAATTTACAATCCCTATAGAGTCTCTAGCTATCTCATCTTGCTTTTTCTTTTTAATGCGAACTTGTTTTAAATCCTCATAAGTAGGAACAATACTAAAAACTGCAAATTTAGAATCTCCTGTAAATACAGCAGATTCTCCTCTATCCACCACTAAAGTCTTATCTAGTTTTGTGGTTTTTAAATAAAGAGTAGCATCTCCTTGTTGTTGATTAACTTGGTAAAAAAGCCATTTACCGTCGTTAGTGAAGGCTTTGTTTCCTATTGTTTCCCATTGGTCATAAAGGGAATGATCTAATGGTTTTTTTTGCGCATAACCCGTTATAGATCCAAGAGCGAAAAAAGCTAGGCTAAGCATTTTTGCTCCTTGACCAAAGCCAGGTGCTTTGGACTTTTGTTGGTATTTTTTCATTTCGTGTTAGGTAGTTAATTTATTGCTTGAAAGATAACTTATTTTATGCTGCCAAGCAACAAAGTATCTCAACCACAAATACCCCCAAAAAAATATACGCCTTACTTAATTGCAAAAAAAAGACTGCCCTTGTACAAAGGCAGTCTTAAAAGTATATGCATTTTAAACTTAATCTTCTTGTAGGCTAGCAATAAACTCTTCTACGTCTTGATCAAAGCTAGTTTCTTGTATTAACTCTAGTGCTAATTTCACCATTTTATTGAAATGTACTTTTGAAAAACTGCGTCCTCCGAAACTCATTCTACAAAAATCTCCAATAATTCCAAACACTCCATTAATCTCCTCTTGGGAAACCTCCTTTTGATCGGCAAATCGACCTCTTAATACAGCTGCCCCCACAAAGGCACCAATACGCACTACCATAACAGTATCTAGCACTTGCTTTTTATCTGCTAAATAAAATAGTTCATCAAGGTTCTTTTGAATCAAGGTTTGTATGTCCATAATATATAATTCTCTATTTTATACAAAGGTAAAAATAAAACCTCAACCCAAAGCTTATCTTTATTTATTTTAATACAAAACAAGCAAAAGCCTCTTTATTTAACAGATAACTCCTTCTATAACAGGGTAATATTTTGTATCTTTAAGCAAATCAAGATATAGAACAATCAAAAAATATACTATGAAAACAAATCGTTTATCTTCCGAATTAACTAGTGCCCTTAATGATCAAATCACCTTAGAGGCTTTTTCTTCCCAAGTATACTTGATGTTATCTTGCTGGGCAGACCAAGCAAATATGGCTGGGGTAAGTAGCTTTTTAATGCGACATGCACAAGAAGAAAGGGTACATATGGCTAAAATTATTGAATATGTACAGGAAAGAGGAGCCAAGGTAACCATACAAGCTATACAGGCCCCTGGAAGCGAACCTAAATCTCTTTTAGAATGCTTTGAAATGGTATTTCAACAAGAGGTTAAAAACACAGAAGCTATACACAATATTGTTACCCTTGCTTTTGAACAAAAAGATTGGGCAACATGGAACTTCCTACAATGGCTAGTAAGCGAACAAAGAGAAGAAGAAAAATTAGCTCTTTCTTTGCTAGATCGCGTAAAACTAGCAGGAGGTGGCAAAGCTACCGATGCTGCAAAATTTGATTTTGATCAAAGTTTAAAAACTACCTCACAAGAGTTTCCAACAGCCGATCAAATTAATCCTTTTATCTAAAAAAGTTTTTAATTCCTATAATGCAAAAGGCCTTTCTTCAACAAGAAAGGCCTTTTGTAGCTTTATACCAACCTTTGCTTTAAAGGCTAGTTATTATAATTCGATATTATATAATTTCATTTTATTATATAATGTTTTCCTATCTATTCCCAATACTTGAGCAGCTTTGGTTTTATTAAATTTTACCTTCTCAAGAGCTAAACGAATAGCTTGCTCTTCGTTTTTAGAAGAAAACAATTTTAAATCCTCCTCTGATTCTGTCTCCTGTACTTGCTTTACAGCTATAGGCTCAGGAGTGTAAGGTTGCTTTAATTCTAAAGGAAGTACTTCCTCTTCGATAGTATCCCCTCTTGTTAGAAGAACAGATCGCTTGATAATATTTTTCATCTCGCGAAGGTTCCCAGGCCAATCATAGGTTAAAAATATTTTTTCAACCTCTGTAGAAAAACCTTCTACTTCTTTTTCTAACTCTTCATTAGAAGTATTTAAAAAGTGATAAGCAAAATGCAATATATCTTCCTTTCTATCACACAAACGAGGAGCTACTATACCGAACTCGTTCAAACGGTGGTATAAGTCTTCTCTAAACTCTCCTTCTCTAACTGCATTAGGTAAATCTTCATTAGTTGCAGCAATTACGCGAATATCTACTTCAATTTCTTTACTACTTCCTACAGGTTTTACTTTTCTCTCCTGTAAGGCTCTTAATAATTGTACCTGTACCTCATAGGAAAGGTTACCTACCTCATCTAAGAAAATAGTTCCACCATTAGCCGCTTCAAAATGGCCTATTTTATCGCCAACAGCTCCAGTGAAAGATCCCTTTATATGTCCAAAGAACTCACTTGATGCTAACTCCTTAGGGATAGCTCCACAGTCTACAGCAATATAGGGCTTATCTGCTCTTTTACTTTTTAAATGGATAGAATGTGCAATATTCTCTTTACCTGTACCACTATCTCCGATAATTAATACCGACATATTAGTTGGAGCTACAAGTTCAATATACTCATGTAATTGTAAAGAAACATCACTTTGTCCTTTTACATAAGTTTGAGTGTGGGATGTATTGGCTTTATTTTGTTTAGAACTTCCTACCTTTTTAGAGGTAGTAACGGTTGTATGTTGAATTGGATCATTTTTAGCCTCCAATGCTGCTTTAATAGTCAATTGGATCTCATCTGGATTAATAGGCTTAGCTACATAATCAAAAGCTCCCAATTTCATTGCATTAACAGCAGTACGTATCTCTGTGTATCCAGTCATCAAAATTACTTGAGATCCTGGAGATTGTCCCTTAATTAACTTCAATAATTCCATTCCATCTCTATCTGGAAGTCGAACGTCAGTTAAAACGATATCAAAGGAGTTGCTTGTTATTTGTTGCTCAGCCTCTGCAGCAGAATAGGCATTTGAAACAACATAGCCTTTCTTGGTTAAAAAGGCTTTAAGCATTTCGCAAAATGGTACATCATCATCTATTACAAGAATCTTGTGACTCATATTTATTGTTTTATTTTAGGGTGCTAGTGACAAATTTAAACTTTTTCTACCTCACTAACCAATTCAAGCGAAAATTTAACCTTCCTTATAAATTAATTTACTTCTTTATATTATTTACAAACTATACTTTTATCAAAAATAACTACTTAAAAATAGTTTTTATAAGCTAAAGCTATTTGTATATCGTTTATTTCTGAACAAAACAGGCCTAATACCCTATAAATATATTCGCACTTTAATTTTATTATTTAGTTCGATACTCTTTGGATATGTTAAGAAGTAAAAGTTTTAATGCACAAAAATTGAATTATCCGAAGTTTGTTTACTTTGTGAGCATCTTGGTTTATAACCACTTAACTATAGAAGTATAAGAAAAGTAATGCCTGCCTTATTTATAGCAAAAGAAAAGGGAGCAAATATGCTCCCTAATACCAGAAGATTTCTCTTCCTCACCTTACTAACGATCTTTTTTTTGTATTCTAAATAAGACTTAAGTCTTATAAACTATTCAATACATTTTCTTTTTCATAACAAAGAGTGAAACTCTTTTTTGTATAACACCTTACACTTACTTATATAGAGAAAATCATGCCAATACCCTATTCTACTAAAGTAACTTACACCAGGGACAAGCAACAATTACCTGACAATCAGTAAAATAAGTTATTTTACGTATTTTTAAAGCTATTAAAACAAGTATATTATGCAGATTTATAGAATGGGGATGCTTTCCCCAATATGTAGTATTTAATAAAAAAAGGGTGAAGTCTCTCTACAAAAAAGAAACTTTACCCTTTTAAAATAATGCGTTTATAGCTTTCTTAGAAAGGATAACCAATAGCGAAGTTGAGCATTAAATTCTCTTTTCTCCATTTTGAACTTCCAAAGCGAATATCATCTATTACCCATCTTTCTCCTTTTGGGTTATAAGGCACCCTTAAAGGGAAAGCCAAATCTAGTCTAAGCACTAAAAAGGTAACATCAAAACGTAGACCTGCCCCCGTACCTACTGCAATTTCTTTATAAAAATCTCTAGTGAACTTACCACCTGGTCGGTCACTTACATGATTTAGATTCCAGATATTCCCTGTATCCACAAACAAGGCCCCGTGCACAATACTAAATAATTTCTTTCTGTATTCAATATTGAATTCCAAAATCATATCTCCACCTTGATCGGGTACAAAGGCTGTGTTTAAGCTATGTGGATTAAAACTACCTGGCCCAAGGCTTCTAGCTTTAAAAGCACGTATACTATTGGTACCTCCTATGAAAAACTGTTTACTATAAGGCATTCCATGTGAATTCCCGTAAGCAATCCCAACTCCAGCGCGAAAGCGACTTACTAAAGTAGACTCTTTAGATAGTTTCCAATAATGTCTAAATTCTTGGTCCAACTTTACAAATTGACTAAAAGCTACCCCTAATATCTCTTTTTGGTCTCCCTTCTTTTGGTCTGCTCCCAAAGCAAGTCCTAATAGGTTACCCGATAGATCTACTAGACCTCTATAATAATAAGTATGCTCTTTAAAATTCTTCATGGTATTGGTATAGGTAAAACTATAGGTAGGACCAAAAATAAATTGTTTCTCCAATACTTTTTCCAACGATGGATTTCCTTGAGCGGACTCGTGATAAAGGTCAGTGACATGTTGAGGCGCCACATAAGTTACCTCTATAGGATTAAATTGATGTTCTACATAAGGGGTTTGTCTCCATAAATATCCCCAAGAAGCCTTAAAGGAGTTTAAGGCATATAATTTCCTTCTCTCTAAGTATTCATACCCTAAGGTTGCTTTTGTCTTAGGAGTATAGGTACTTACATTTTTAAAGTTCCATGGAGAAATTAATCGAGGCCAAGTTAAGGAAGTCTCTAACCCGGCCTTATAAATATTATATCCTTTGTTCTCTGCAGACATCTGAAAATCTGCCCCACCATAAGCACTTACTGAAAGTAATTCTGCTCCTCTAAAAGTATTTTTATTACTCCAGTTTAAATTGATTTCAGCTCCTTGGTAACTAGCCGAGTTACTCTTACCTAATAACTCCAAGCGGATAGCTTTAGGGTTATCTGGGGTTAAGAAGTAATATACATTTAGTTTATGGTTTAGGGTATCGGATATCTCAAAAGAGTTTTTCACAAATTTAAACACTCCTAAGTTTACCAATCTATTCAAAGACATATTGTGTTTGTTTCGATTGTATAATTCTCCTGTCTCCAAAAATATAGCTCTATCAAAAATTTGGGGTGTAAAGGTTTTCTTAGGATCTATAATGCGTAGATCTTTATATAAGGTGGCTGAATCAGCTTGTTGTTGTAAGCCAGTATCGGATAATACATAATCGGTATATACAAAAATACTGTCAATACTATAAGCGGATAACCCTGGTTTAGGTGCCGTGTTTTTTACCCTCACATATAAGTCTACTTTATGGTCACCTACAGAGGAGTCCACCTGCACAATTAAATCATTGGCACTAAAATAATAGTATCCTTTATTTTTTACATAATTATCAAATCGCACTCTTTCCTCCTTAATGGTTTCCAGATTATACGGATCCCCAGGTTTAAGGGTTGTATACTTTCTACCTTGGTAAATTAACTCCTGCAAAGGAGTGGAGTCATTAATGAAGGTAACTTTATTAATTAAGTACTGATCCTTTGGGGTAACATTATACTGTACACCTCTTTTTTTCTGACCGGTTTTTAAAGTATCTGCGTTGACTACTACATTAAAATATCCCTCATTTTCCAAGCGATTACTCAATATAGAAGCATTATGGTCCATATCTACCTTGTCAAATAATACAGGAGCTTGGCCTAATTTTGTTCTAAACCAATTTCTTAGTTTACCATCCTTAGAAGGATCCCCTCCTAGATTGTAAAAGAATAACTTAGGTCGAAAACCAAAAAAAGAACTATTTGTAATGGGGCGTACTAATTCCTCTAGCTCTTCCACCATTGCCGTTTTTTTCTTAGCTGACATTGAATCACTAATAATATTAATTTGCGCTCCAGTATAAAGATAATCCCCCTTTGAAATATACCTGGTATTACTACAAGAGTACAAGACCAAAGTTAATAGGATTACTCCAATTGCATTAAATGTTCTGGTCCTCTTGTTGTTGTTTTTCATCTTTAGTTTGCTCTCTTAATTGCTTTTTCAATTGTTTTTTATCTCTAGAATTTTCAAATAACTCCTTAAAGTGTTGGTAGCTCATAGTAATTACAAATCCTACCCCAGTCTCTACTACTTGACCTTGAAGGGCTACCTCATATCTATTTTTTCTATATACTCTTAACAGATACCTTCCATCTTGGCTTAGGGCGTATTCTAATTCTACATCCCCAGCTATATTAGCCGATTGCTCATTTTGTCTTTGGTTTCCTTCTACTTCAAAACTACTACCTACTGTTACCTTCAAACGGTCGGAAAACAACCTTTTAGATACCGCCACATTAAGATCGGTTCTACTTTGTTTGGAACCAGTAGAGAAATCATCACTACTCTCTAAGTTAAAGTTCAGTTCCACTCCTGATATTAAACTACTAGCTAAATTATTTAACTGATCCGATAGTATACGGTTAACACTTTGCTTGGCAATTGCCCCGGCACTTAACCCACCTGCACTACTCTCAAAAGGGTTTTCTCCAATAAAGTGATTCAATAGTAAAAGAGCGAAAACTTGTTTGTTCATTTCCGACTCATTATTCCTTAATTGAGCTAGTTTGGTATTAGTATTGCTAATTACATCTCCAGAAACACTGGTTATATCGTCTTTTAATTTAATATCAAAGCTAATTTCGGGCTCTAAGAGTTGTCCTTTCATCATTAATAAAGCTTGGAAAGGTATCTTTTGCTTATACATGTTTTGCTGACTTGGACTTAGTGCACTTAACTGATTAGACAATAAATCTATAGGAGCAGCATTGACCTGGTAAATAGCAGTTAAATCTAAAATGGCATCGGTTGGATCTCCTGCGAAAATAATAGAACTACCTTTTTGTACTTCAAATTTCCTTTTAATCATATTGAAGCTCAAATCATAGGAACCTTCATCAAACTCATATCTACCACTTAGAGTAACTTTACCAGAAGGATCAATACCTCCTACTAAATCTCCCTGTCCTTTTAAAACTACTTTATCCCCACTGCTCTTATCCATGATCATACTAAATACAGCACTTTTGCTTACTTTAATAATCAAAGAAACATCTAATCCCATAATAGCCGAGGTATTAAAGTCTTCTTGGTACTTCATTAGCTCTGCATTTTGCAAACTCTGTTGATCCACAAATTCCACTATCCCTTCTCTATCTGCAATAGATGGATCTTCTTGTGGCATTACAATGGTGAAGTCCGTCTTTGGCCCTACTCCTATTTCACCACTAACTACAGGCTTATTCATATCCCCTCTAATTTTCATAGCTGTGTCAAAGACCAAAGTTCCATAATACATTTCATTGTCTTTAGAAGTGGAGTTTACCGCTTTGAAATCATTGGCTGTGATATCTAATTTAAAACCTACATTGGTGTAGTCTTTGGTTAAAACTTGTCCGTTAACCACTAATATGTTTCCATCGCTATCCTTTATGGTAAACGTATCAAAGTTAATGGCATTATCCACAAAGGTGATCGACTCATTAATATCTGTAAAGTCTGCATTGAGGTTATTTACATGGAATCCTATATTGTTGAATTTAAAATCACCTAATACTTTAGGGTCGTCCATTTTTCCGTTAATTCTTAAATTAGAACTAAAGTATCCCTGAGCCTCACTTAATAATTCTGGAACAAAACCAGCTAAAAATTCCATTTGTAATTCCGAAATATCTAAGGACATATCCAAAGTAGAGTCCTGCATGTCAGCCATACCTTTTAATGCAATGGTATTGTTTTGCCCATCTAAGACTATACTTGCTAGGTATTGGCTTAAGGAAGCATTTTTAACACCTATGTGTAAATCTCCTAAAGGCATTTCCATCATCTGAAACTCTTTAATATCAATATCAGATACAAAACGGAAATCCTTAGAAAGATCTTCTAAGTTGACATAACCAGTTATATTTCCACCAGCTAAAAGTTTATCTTTTTGAATTGTTTTGGTTAATGTAGCTAAATTAAAATCCGTAAACTGTATATGAAGCGGACTATTGGCTACTTTTTCTTGTGAAGCAATTTTTATGCTACTATTACCTTGACTCAAATCAAAGTCACTGATGTAAATCCCATTAGAATCCACAACGATTTCATTTAAAGGATTGATTTGCCAATTCTGGTAATCTAGCATAAATCCTTTTGGATAGAGTTTAGCGATAATTTGATCTTCTTTACTTTCTACCTCACCCGATAATACATAGCATAGTCTATCTTTAGAATCACTTAAATTTAAACTATAACGCAACATATTATCTTTCATATCCCCTTGTAAATTCAATCCCCTTAACTGTAAAAAGGAATTAGAAATACTTACCACACCAAGGCTAAAGCCTAATGCTCCTTGATATGGCTCTATATTCCAATACACATTGTTAATGGTGTTTTCTGCATATTCCAAATTAGATATACCTCCCTCTACACTGATGTAATTGGTTCTTTGATCGTATTTTCCTGCGATAGAAAAAGGCTCCAACTTGGTAAGCTCTGGTAACATATCCTTTAAAACTCTATCGTATTTGATATCTAAAGAATAGTCAAAAAAGGAGAACTTCTCTTGTTTATGTTCTTGTTCTTGATCTGTGCTAGTTATATGCTGCTCTGTGGTATTAAAATAACTTTGGATAGTTTGGGTTAAATCTGTAGCTAAATCCGTTAATACATAATCTCCACTTAGATTAAAGTCTATTAATTGAGAAGTTAAACTCATTTGGCGTTGGCCCGGTTGAGCCAAAGCAGTAAAGACAATTGGTTGTAAAGTATAGGCCCTATCTTGCAGAACAAAACCTAAGTCTTCAATGCGAAGAGTTCCCACTAAACTATCTGGCAGGATATTAGGCATATTAGCCTTTATAGTGGTGGTTAATACTCTAGGCTCGCTATCTAATTTTAATTTATTAAAATCTATATTCTTTAAATCAGCCAATAAATCTAAACTAATAGCCGATTCACTCACCTGGCCTTTGGCCGATAAGTCAACTAATAAATTAGGATCGGTATTATTCCAATTCACTTGGTAGGCACCTTGGTCAAATTCACCTTTTATTACAGCATCTTTATAGGTATAACCATTAAAATGTGCATCTTTTAAATCCATTTCAAAGGTAGCCTTAGCGGTGTTTACATCTAAACCTTGTCCTTTAGCACCAAGGTAAAGATTAACCATTCCTATGGAGTCATTACCAATTAACTGGCCTAATTGTAATTGATCCACTTCTACATCTAAAGAATAGGTTTCTTTATTTTTTGCTCTTTGATCCAATAAGCCCTTTAAGCTTAGGTTTCCTAAACTAGAAGTTAGTTTTAAATCCGTAGTGGCATTTTGCATACTTCCCTTGACAAAACCTTGTAGTTTAATCAAAGCAGGTATTTGCATATCGGCAGGTAAAAGGGATTTATCCACCACTTTTGCAATGTCATTATTGGTAGTTTGCAGATCTTTTAGATTAAGTTCCATATAGGCCTTATCCACATCTGGCAAGTTCTTCACCTTGGCATTAGCATTTATAAAGGTAGACCCTAAAGCCCGTACAAAGAACTTCTCTATATTTAAATCTGCTACCTTTCCTTTGGCGATAACATCAAAGCTTATTTTTTCTTGTTGTATACCTTTAATTTGATCGCTAGGCAATACACCCGGCAGTAGTAGATCAATATCCTTAAATCCTATATAAGAATTTAAAATACTTGCATCTACAGAAATTTTATCCAATTGTTTTTCTATTGTATTTATATCTTGATAATTCAATACTATAGAAGAAGTTATTTTGGTATTAGGTGTTTTTAAATAAAAATCCTTTATAAAAGAGGTTTGCTTATCATACAAAAGATAAGTACTGAAATTCTCTAATACAAAACCGCTTTTCTCCTTAAAGGCAAAATCTTTGATATTAGCAGTTATAGTACTGCCAGAGAATTGAAAATCCTTCACCTGAACTCCTAGATCACTTATACCAATATGGTAAGGATCTAATCCACTATCTTGCGCTTTAAAATTCTCATCGTCAAAGTCCACCCCAATAGAACCTACGCTTATTTGTTTTACACTAATTTGCCATGGTAAACTACTTGAGCTACTATCCACTTTAGTCTCTACAACTTCCTGGGAGCTAGCCTGTTTTGGAGTATCCGAAGTAAGGGGTAAATTATTTTCTAAAAACAATGCCTTGATATAGGTATTGTTCCACAGCACATTATCAATTTCTACTTGTTGTGTATTTAAATCAATGCTTTGGATATCTACCTCTAATTGCTTCATCACCAGCGCAGCTTGTAGTTTGCTTTCTTGGTCTTTGTAGCTAATGTCAAAATTGCTCAAAGAGATAATCCCCAAGTCTAAACTAGGTAAAGCATCTGATGTCTGCACTGCAGCAGAATCTTGGGCTTGTGTTAAATCCTCCGGTTCAAGAGATGGGTTCTTTTGGTAGTCTATCTTAAGACCATCCACTGCAATTTTAGAAAGACCATAATGCTCTTTCTCTAGGTCAATATCTTTGACTTTAGCTAAAAGATCTGCTAGTTGCATCTTCAAATGGTGGCCTTGGTAGTCATCTTGAAAATTCACCTTAATATCTTTAAGGTTGATATCTCCTAGTTGTATATCCATAGGCTTAGACTCTGAAGGTTCCTCAGGAGTATCACTAGCAAAAGCATTTACGATATAATCAAAGTTAAACCCTTGTAAACTATCTCTTTTAACAGTAGTTGTTAAACCTTCTAAATCAATATTAGATACCTCAAGGGTATTACCAAGTAATTTAAAAAGACCAATATCCACACCAAGGTGTTTGGTATAAAGTAAGGTATCTTGCTGCTGGGATTCTATATACAGCCCATCTATTACAATTTGTTTGGGAAAGGCGATAGAAATGCGATCCAAAGAAATAGGCGTGCCTATTTTGTTATGCACAAAACCAATGGCAACGTCCTTTATTTTATTTTGAATAAAAGGTAACTGTATCAAAACTATTAGCAATAAAAGCAATGCTAAAATACAACCACCAACCCATAGGGCTAATTTTACTACCTTCTTTATTATATTTTTCAATTTGAAGTATTTTACTTCAAAAATAACAAAAAGCATCTCAGAGTAAAAGCGATACCCTTAATATATTTTTACTTTATTAAAATAGACTATAAAACACCAAGTATTTTCAAAAAGTAGTATTGAAAAAAGAGTTAGCCTAATAAAACTGCTTAGGGAAGAATAAAGCAAAAAAAGGCAAAAAAAAATCTCCACTATGGGAGACAAAAAAGTGGCAAGCTACCTACATCGCACCGCTACAACCGCATACCTTTGCTGCGTTCCCACCCTGGAGGATTCTGCAGGAGCTGGTCGTGTAGGACTTGCCAGTGCAAATATACAACCATTTTATATTTTTCCAAGTCTTTTATACTTTTATCCATAAGATTTGTATCTTGTATAAAAATATTATACGACTATGATAAAAGCTAACCTACTAATAGCCTTAACTTTAGGTCTTACCGTAAGTGGTTGTTCTCAAGAAAAAAACATAGAAAAAAATCTTATTTCCATTGATACTAGTCAATTAAAACAACAATATAGCCCTAAAGATGCTTTAAAATTGCGTTTAAAAACCACAGAAAATGCAAAAGTAGACTCAGTGGTTTATTACCTTAATGACCAAAAAATCTTATCCTCACAGGATAATGAGGTAAAGAACTTTGATTTAAAAGGCCAAAAGTTAGGTAAGAAAACCATAAAAGCTACAGCTTATGTTGGAAAAAACAGTAAAACCTTTACTACGCCAATTGAAATTATGTCTTCTGTGCAACCAACGTTTTTAAACTATAGTATTGTCAATACTTATCCCCATGATATAAATGCATATACTCAAGGACTAGAGTTTTACGATGGCCTATTATATGAGAGTACTGGAAACGGAGTCGGAGGTGGAACAAGTAAAAGTGGTGGTACTGGAAAAACAGGTATTTCAAGTGTTAGAAAAGTAGATCCAAAAACTGGAAAGGTAGTGCAAATTAACAATTTACCTACTTCTATATTCGGAGAAGGATGTACTATTTTAAACGATAAACTTTATCAACTTACTTGGTTAAACAATAAAGGTTTTGTGTACGATTTAAATACCCTAGAGCAAATAGATTCCTTTGATTACTTTAAGAAAATGGAAGGTTGGGGGCTTACCAATGATGGTCAATATCTTTATATGAGTGATGGTACCAATACTATTTACAAAGTTGATCCAAATACCTTTAAAGAGGTAGATCAAATCCAGGTATATACCAATCGCTCTGCCATTGAAGGAGTGAACGAATTAGAGTGGGTAGATGGAAAGATATATGCCAATTTCTATGGACAAAATGCCATTGCAGTAATAGACCCTAAAAGTGGAGAAATTATAAACATTATTGATTTTAATGATTTATTAAACAAAACCACCTACCATGAGGATAGAGATGTATTCAATGGTATTGCCTATAATAAAAACACCAATACTTTCTTTGTCACTGGAAAGAACTGGGATAAAATATTTGAAGTAAAGATTTATTAAATCTTTACTTCAAAAAAAAATAAGCTGTTTTCACCTAGAGAAAACAGCTTATTTTTTTATTCATATAATGGTACACCATTACTATCATGGGTTAGTACCTCTGAAAACAAATCAAACAAAGGCCTCATTGCCAAAAAGCTTTCCACTATTTGAGAGACGAAATCTTCCCTTAGTACGCTTTTATCATCAAAATTTCTCTGCAAATAGAATTGCTTTTTCTTTAGTAGATCCAGATTGGGGCTGTTTTTATCAAAATCCCTAGGACCTGTTTTAAGCTCCTCCCCTTTTAGCTCACCAAAGAAGTCTTTGATTTGGCTTTGATTTAAAACTTCTCTAAAAGAATCAGCATCAACTTCAATCTCTTGTCTTAAACGAAAAAGATCTTCCTTATTTGGGCCCCATAACCCTCCTGCAACGAAACTATTCCCTGGTTCTATATGAATATAATACCCTCCCCTTAATAAAGGCTTGGTTCGAGCAATATGAAAACCAATATGGTTTTTATAAGGAGTCTTATCCTTGGAGAACCTTACATCTCTATAAATACGATACATGTGGAATTTCTCTAAGTGATCTACTTGATTCATTTGTTTTTCAACCTCTGCAAAAAAAGCCTTAAAATCCTTCATATTAGCCTCTACATCTTCTTTGTGCTCACTAAACCATTCTCTATTGTTATTTTGGCTTAGAGCCTTTAAAAAATCTAAATTACTTTGTTGTAAACTATGCATATCCGGATGAATTTCTTATTCGATGTAAATTAAGCATTTTTGGTTAAACTCTCTATAAGAGAATTACTTAAAAAGCAAAAGGCCAGATTCTTTTGGAATCTGGCCTTTGTTATTGTAAAAAGCGAATTATTTCACTTCTTCGTATTCTACATCTTGTGTACCATCTTCGTTAGTAGATTGTCCACCTTGCTCTGGAGCTCCTTGTTCTTGTCCACCTTGAGCATTGTACATTTCCTCAGAAGCTGCTTTCCATGCCTCATTGATTTTATCAAGTGCAGGTTGGATAGTAGCGATATCTTTAGATTCGTGAGCTTTTTTCAACTCTTCTAAAGCACCTTGGATGTTTGTTTTATTAGCTTCTGATAATTTCTCACCAAACTCAGCTAATTGCTTTTCTGTTTGGAAAATCATAGCATCTGCCTCATTGATTTTCTCTACAGCTTCTTTAGCTTTTTGATCCGCTTCAGCATTAGCCTCAGCTTCTTGTTTCATTCTTTGGATTTCTTCTTCTGTTAATCCTGAAGAAGCCTCGATACGAATATCGTGAGATTTTCCTGTTCCTTTATCTGTAGCAGAAACTTTGATAATTCCGTTAGCATCAATATCGAAAGTAACCTCAATTTGTGGCACTCCTCTTTGTGCTGGTGGTAAACCATCTAAATGGAAACGTCCAATAGTTTTGTTATCGTTAGCCATTGGTCTTTCTCCTTGTAAAACGTGGATTTCAACCGATGGTTGGTTATCTGCAGCAGTAGAGAATACTTGAGATTTTTTAGTAGGAATAGTTGTATTTGACTCAATTAATTTAGTAAATACACCACCCATTGTCTCAATACCTAAAGAAAGTGGAGTAACGTCTAATAATAATACGTCTTTAACATCACCTGTTAAAACACCACCTTGAATAGCAGCTCCAATAGCAACAACCTCATCTGGATTAACTCCTTTGTGTGGTTTTTTACCAAAGAATTTTTCTACTTCTTCTTGGATTCTTGGGATACGAGTAGAACCTCCAACTAAGATTACCTCATCAATGTCTGATTTAGAGATTCCAGCATCTTTTAATGCTTT
Source organism: Myroides sp. LJL116 (assembly GCF_054871685.1). Lineage (NCBI taxonomy): Bacteria > Pseudomonadati > Bacteroidota > Flavobacteriia > Flavobacteriales > Flavobacteriaceae > Myroides > Myroides sp. LJL116. The sequence goes on along the minus strand of NZ_JBTXLR010000010.1, from coordinate 131,177 downwards.
CTCACAAGGGATCATTGAACGACGAACTAAATCATCTGATAATTGCTCAAATTTAGCTCTAGTTAAAGTTTGAACTAAGTGTTTTGGTCCTGAAGCTGTAGCAGTCACATAAGGAAGGTTAATTTCCGTTTGTGTAGCAGAAGATAATTCTACTTTTGCTTTCTCAGCAGCTTCTTTTAAACGTTGTAAAGCCATTGGGTCCTCACGTAAGTCAACTCCTTCAGCGCTTTTGAATTCTTCTGCTAACCAGTTAATGATAACGTTATCAAAATCATCCCCTCCTAAGTGAGTGTCTCCGTTTGTAGAAAGTACTTCAAATACTCCGTCTCCTAATTCTAAGATAGAAATATCAAATGTTCCTCCTCCTAAGTCATAAACAACAACTTTTTGGTCTTTACCTGTTTTATCTAAACCGTATGCTAAAGCAGCAGCAGTTGGTTCGTTAATAATACGTCTAACTTTTAATCCTGCAATTTCTCCAGCTTCTTTTGTAGCTTGACGTTGTGCATCATTAAAATATGCTGGTACCGTAATAACTGCTTCAGAAACTTCTTGTCCTAAATAGTCTTCGGCTGTCTTTTTCATTTTCTGTAAAATCATTGCAGAAATCTCTTGTGGACTATATAAACGTCCGTCGATATCTACACGTGGAGTATCATTATCTCCTTTTACAACTGCGTAAGGAACTGTTTTAGCTTCCTTAGCAACATGAGAGTAAGTCTCTCCCATAAATCTCTTGATTGAAGAGATTGTTTTAGTAGGGTTAGTCACTGCCTGACGTTTTGCAGGATCTCCTACTTTAATTTCACCACCTTCAACAAAAGCAACTACTGACGGAGTTGTTCTTTTACCTTCAGCATTTGGAATTACTACAGGCTCGTTACCTTCCATTACAGCAACACATGAGTTTGTAGTCCCTAAGTCAATACCAATAATTTTACTCATAATATTTTTATAATTTACTTTTTATACTTCTATTAATTTTCAATTCTATATTAATTGTGAGCTCGAAGCTCCCCTCTACTTAGACAAGGATTGTGCCAATCCATAATTATGTCATTTTTTACCTTTAATTACATTTTTCTTGCAAATTTCAATGACAAGTTGTCATTTTTACTAGAACCATCGCTTTTATAAGTGTTAAAAACGGCAGAGATTTCTTCTTTCTGCAAAACAAAAAAAAACCTCATTATAGGATTCTTTCCTTATTTTTATCAGAAAGTCACATAAAAGTAATGTAATTTTTTATTTTCAACAAATAAAAATATCTTTTTTTAACAAGATTACCTTGCACTTAATATTTTATAAGACTCCCTTAAAATTAATGATTTTTTTACTCTTTTCAAATCATTTTGTTACAAAAAATAACACTTAATTAATTGTATACCAGCACAAACACTATCTAACGCTAAGAAAAAAAAGCCAAAAAGTTGGAACAGAATAGAATTTGGCTATCTTCGTAATTATTAAAACCAAACTACTTTATGGAATGTATTTCTGTATTTGATATGCTAAAGATTGGCGTTGGCCCATCTAGTTCGCATACTCTAGGACCTTGGCGTGCTGCAGAACTTTTTTTAAAAGAATTGCATGACCGCGACTTATTTGACCAGGTTACTCATATAAGAATAGATTTATATGGCTCTTTATCTCTAACTGGGATTGGACACGCAACAGACCTTGCGGTAATGCTAGGTTTAAGTGGTGCAGACCCAGAATATGTACCTATTGATGATATCAGTGGTATTATTGATTTAATCAATACCACTTGTCAATTAAATTTGGATAATAAGCGTCTATTGCCTTTTAATCCAAAACAAGACATTGTCTTTAATAAGGAATTCTTGCCTTTCCATGCTAATGGAATGACTTTTACAGCAAAAGTGGATGAACACCAATACTATGAGTCTACATTCTATTCTATTGGAGGTGGATTCGTTGTTAAAGAGGAGACAGCCGATAATATTGAAAAACAAGAAATTAAAACTTCTTTCCCTTTCCCTATTGACAAGGCTACCGAATTATTAGCTTATTGTAAGGACCAAAATAAAAAGGTTTCGGAAATAGTTTATGAAAATGAACTTTCTCTTAGAAGTCCTGAGGAAATTGAAAAAGAATTAATGCGCGTGTGGCATACTATGCTAGAGTGCATGTATATTGGATGTCATACTGAAGGAGTATTACCAGGAGGCTTAAACGTTAGACGTAGAGCATATGACACCCATAGTAAATTAAAAGGCGACCTTCCTTACAACACCCCACAAGAATGGTTGCAAACTATTAGAAAAACAAAAGTATACTTTAGACAAATTTTAAAGTGGGTAAGTTGTTTTGCTTTGGCAGTTAACGAAGTAAACGCTGCATTAGGTAGAGTAGTTACTGCTCCTACTAATGGTAGTGCGGGGGTAATTCCTGCAGTATTGATGTACTACTTAGTAATTGAAAATCATAAAGCCTCTGATAAAGAAATCCAACAATTCTTAATGGTTGCAGGAGAAATAGGTAGTATCTTCAAAAAAGGAGCTACTATATCAGCAGCCATGGGAGGATGTCAGGCAGAAATTGGCGTATCTAGTGCCATGGCAGCAGGAGCATTATGTGAATTAATGGGAGGAACACCTGAACAGGTAACTATTGCAGCAGAGATTGCCATGGAACATCACTTAGGATTGACATGTGATCCAATTGCAGGTCTAGTACAAGTACCTTGTATTGAAAGAAATACAATGGGAGCTTTAAAGGCAATTAATGCCGCTGAATTAGCCCTAGAAACAGATCCTAAAAATGCTAAAGTTCCTTTAGATAAAGTGGTGAACACTATGTGGGAAACAGCAAAGGATATGAATAACAAATACAAGGAAACTTCTGAAGGAGGACTAGCTGTTGCAGTAAACTTATCGGATTGTTAGAAACCTTTGGCATTATGCTAAAAGGATATAAATATAAAATCTGCTTGGGATGTCCTCAAGCAGATTTTTTTATGTCTTTAATTCACTACATATATTTTCACCCCCTATATTCTATAGCTTAAAAGACAAATGAATAGCTCCAATGCGTAGGCTTAATACCTTTACAAAACCTAAGGGGAATTTTATGGTTGCCCTTATACGCACCTTTTATAACTTTACAAAAAACATAGAATTCACGGGGTTACCTTATGTAAAAATTCCTCCATATTCTTTGGAGATACTATAATACTGGTGTTACTGTAAAAGATTTCAATCCTATTTTTCCAACTAGCGGCTAAACCTTTTCTTAAACTCTTATCTTCTTTTATGCTTTTTATATCCTTTAAAGGTATAATCTTATAGGTAACAAAGCCGATCTTAACGATTAATTTATCCGCTGTAACGATAAAATAAGTGAAAAAGAATAGATATAGATTCACTAGCATAACTAGCAACATAGTCACTAAAATAAACCAGCTTTTTTCATATCTTATTTGTGCGTAGCAAATAATAGCCACAGGTATAATTAACGAAAGCAAAAGGAAGAAAACACTTTTTTCAGAATAAAATTTAGTCCTCATAAGCAGTAGTTTGGTTAGATATAAAAAAAGAGAAACACTCGTGCTTTTTACCTATTTCTCTTTTAAAGATAGTAAAAAAACTGCTTTACTCTGTAAATTGATTATTATACTTACCTACTTTATGGTAGAGTAGTGACTTTTTAGTGTATTGGTGGAATATCTGAGGATTTTTCCCTTTTAAAAGTGGTTTTGTTGCTAAATTCTTTACCTTTACACTTTCTAAAAAACATTAAAAATGTCAGTAGCAAAAAAAGATTATAAAAAAGTGACTACAAAATCACTAATAGATATGAAAGCCAATGGTCAAAAGATATCTATGTTAACTTGTTATGATTACTCCATGGCTAAGGCTTTAGAGGCTGGTGGTATAGATGTAATGTTAGTTGGTGATTCTGCTAGTAACGTAATGGCCGGACATGAAACTACTCTTCCTATTACTTTAGATCAGATGATATATCATGCTCAATCTGTAGTACGTGGAGCTGACAGAGCTTTAGTAGTTGTAGACCTTCCTTTTGGTTCTTATCAATCTGACCCACAAGAAGCACTTCGTTCTTCTATCCGCATTATGAAAGAAAGTGGAGCTCATGCTGTGAAAATGGAGGGTGGACATGAAATTAAAGAAGGAATCCAAAGAATCTTAGATGCTGGTATTCCAGTTATGGGACACCTTGGTTTAACACCACAATCTATCTATAAATTTGGTACTTACACTGTAAGAGCAAAAGAAGATGAAGAAGCACAGCAACTAATCAAAGATGCTAAAATGCTAGAAGAAATCGGGTGTTTTGCATTAGTATTAGAGAAAATACCTGCAGAATTAGCACGTAAAGTAGCAGAAAGTATTTCTATTCCTGTTATTGGTATTGGAGCAGGAAGTGGCGTGGATGGTCAAGTTTTAGTAGTTCACGACATGATTGGATTAACTCATGAATTCAATCCTAAGTTCTTACGTAGATATTTAAATATCTATGAGCAAATGTCACAAGCAGTTGCACAATATGTTCAAGATGTTAAGTCAGTTGACTTTCCAAATGAAAATGAACAATATTAAAACTAGATTTAATATAGTATAACTAAAAATATCCTTTTTACTTTTAAAAAGGATATTTTTGTTTAAAATACGCATTCATGAAAATTGTTTCTAACATTGACAATCTACAAATAATCTACCAAGACAATCATATTATTGTGATCAATAAGCGTGTTGGAGATATTGTACAAGGGGATAAAACCAATGATAAGCCATTAAGTGATATAGTAAAAGACTATTTGAAAAGAGCCTTTAATAAACCAGGAGAGGCTTTCTTAGGGGTAGTACACCGTTTAGATAGACCTACCTCAGGTATTATTGTCTTTGCTAAAACATCAAAAGCACTGACTCGCTTAAATGAATCCTTTAAAAACCGAGATACCCAAAAAACATATTGGGCAGTGGTAAAGGATGCACCTCCTAAAACAGAAGATGTTTTAGAGCATTATTTAGTTAGAAATCCCAAGAATAACACCTCTAGAGCTCATGCTAAAGAAGTGAAAAATAGCAAGCAAGCTAAATTGAGTTATAAAATATTCCATCAATTCAAGAAATATTCTGCTTTAGAAATTGATCTTTACACAGGTAGACATCATCAAATTAGAGCACAATTATCTTTTATTGGATGTCCTATAAAAGGCGATTTAAAATATGGCTTTGACAGAAGTAACCCAGATGGAGGAATACATCTTCATGCTAGAAGTTTGACTTTTATTCATCCAGTAACTAAAGAAAAGCTTACCCTTAAAGCAGATCCACCATCCGATGTGCTTTGGGACCAAATCAATAGCTAAAAAGCAAAAAGGGCCATTACCACTAGTAATAGCCCTTTTATATTTTGTTTATTCTTTAGTAATCTTTGGAAAATTATTTCTACTATACTCAGACCATGATCCCACATAAAGTGTTGGTAAATCAAAACCTGCATGCACTAAGGCCAAAATAGTATGGCAGGCTGTTACCCCTGAGCCGCACTGAATATTGACTGCATTACATCCCTCTACTACACTGTGATATAATTGTCTTAAATCTTGCTTACTTTTAAAATTTCCCTCTGCATCTAAGTTTTGATCAAAACAAATATTCACTGCCCCTGGAATATGCCCAGCTAGTAAATCAATGGGTTCACTTATTCCATCATAACGAAAACCTTGTCTTACGTCAATTAAAACATTATCTTTTTTATTTTGGTTATCTACTATTTGGTCTATTTCAATAGTAGGCCACATAAATCCTTTTAGCCCATAAGGTGCTACTTGTTGGATTTCATCCTGTTGGCTTTGCATTGCAATACCATACTTTAGGGCTGCTTGGTAACCACCATCTAAAACATAGCTTTGTGTGTGTCCTACACTTTGTAGCATCCACCAAAAACGACTTGCTGCATTAGCTCCCCCTTGATTATCATAAATAACCACTGTACTATTCTTTGTAATACCCAGCTTTTGAAGCGTTTTTTCAAATGCTTCTATACTTGGCAAAGGATGTCTTCCACCTAAAGAAGCATCTGTCACTGGACGACTCAAGTCTTCATTAAAAACAAATCTTGCTCCTTTGATATGGCTTTGTAAATATTTTTGATACTCTTTCTCACTTGCACTTGCATCAAGTACTACTAGTTCCTTGTTGGAGTCTTGCATCCAATTAGATAACTCTTTAGGACTAATTAGGGTATTATAGTTCATAGGTTTTAGGTTTAATAACAAAAGGGTAAATTACTACTTTTTTATAAGTTGTTACTATAAAAACAAAGTGTTTTTCATCTTTAATAAAACCCAGAAGACAAGACTTACAGGCAACTACTACTTTACCTTGGGAAGTTCCTTTAAAATAAGAAGCTGCTTTTGGAAATTATCCTTGTCTTGGGAGTTGGTTAAATCAAAAAGCCCCTGTCCAACTGTAACCATAGATTCTTCTGGTAAGACTTTCCTTTGCACAATAGAATTGGCTAAAAAACTAAAGCTATAAGTATCGTTTTGCTTAAGTTTAAAATCCATTCTTACTATACCATAGGGAACATGGATAAAAAAGGGTAATACCCTATTTAAACTATTGTGAAAAGCCTGGCTTTGATAAAGACTAATTTGATAAGGTGTAAAAAAGCCTTTATCGGCATTCTCCGGCTTTAATACATAGGTGGCAACCTGGGCAGGATAACCTAAAACAGAAGTAGAATCTCTCTGAACTTCTTGAGTATATTTGGCTAGATCTATAGAATACTGCATTTCTCTTATGATGGGAGTTTTAAGGGAATAATGGGCATTCACAGAGGTCTTTAATCCCAGTTTTGAACCCGTATAAGCATATCCTTGCTCCAAGAGATCATTATATTTGTTTTCCTGTTTAAGGGTTAAGGTCTCCCCTTTATAGACTGCTTCATAGCCCGCTATATAGATCTGGTTTTTCATAAAGGGAAAATATCCCACTTCTTGCCAAAAATCGGGATTTTCAGTGATAAACTTTTTCAAATAAACACTATCTGGACTTTGATTATAGTAGGAATCTTTTACATAAGTAGCATTATTGGCCATAAGGTCTATAAAGTGCTGTACTATTGTATCACTAATTACTAAATCATAATATAAAACTCCTTGCTCAAAATCCGTTTTCACAGGGTTCTTTGGTTCACTAGATTTATTAGACGCAATAATCATAGTGGAAGTAGATTTAGCCTTATTACAACTGTATAGCGCGCAAGACAATGCGACAATAAAGAATATAAAATACCTGTTCATAAGAGTGAAATTTAAAAAAATAAAGGTAATAACATTTTTTGCAATCCCCATTAAAAACAAAAGCTTTGTAATTAAGGCTAATGAGCAAAAAAAAAGGACTATGCAAAACATAGTCCTTATTCCCTTTAAAAACTAATAAAAAAGTCCCCACTCTTTTATTATTAATCTCCAATAAAAAGATTACCTAAACCTTTTGTATGAACAGCATATGCAATATAATAAAAATTCAAACACAATATACTTAGTCGCAATCTTTTACATAAATCTTATTAAATACATATACATTACATATTTATTAATATAAAAAACAATAGTTATTTGAAAATATTAACATAAAATAGCATATCAAGAATAAAATACCATTACCCATCGCTTTATAATACAAGGATATCTTACCTTAACAAACAGAAAAAGGTGGATCAAAGTACAAGGAGCCGATAAAAACTATAGCTCTATTAAATTTCTAAAAGGAAAGTAGACCATTACATAGAAATCAAACGGATTTCTTAGGAGGAATTTTTATGAATATGGACAAAATAAGACCTACAGCAATCACTATATTTATAATAATGTAAACTGTTCTACTAATGTCAAAAGAGTAGAATGGTTGTAGAACTAAGATCAACCCTAAATAGGTGCCCATTTCTACTAATTTCTTATTGACATGAGAATTATAAGCTAGAATACTAAAGGCTACCACAACTACAAAACTTACAAGACGATAAAAGTCCGCTGGCATAGAAAAGGTAGTTAGTAATAATAACACAGCCACAAATAGTTTAATTGCTTTTTCCATAGCTATTCTCTTTTAGAAGTAGTACTGTTAAAGATAATAAAAAAAAGTATTGCTTTTACCTTAAAAACCAAAGCTATAGAACATTAACATAAATCTACTGTATCCTTTTTCTTTTGAAGTTGTCCCCTTATATGGTATATTAAAGAATAACCAAACACTTAAGATTATATCTTAAAACAATGTGGTAATGCACTATAGGTAGCTAAGTGTAGAATATTTATTAACATGCTATTGTAAGCCATAAAAGTCTATTATCTTTGCAATAGATATAATTGTAATAAAATCCTTTAGAATATGAACAAAAACAAGGAAGAGTTTGCCCAAATTAAAATTACTTATCAAAGTGAAGTATTAGAAAAAGAAACTCAGGAAATATTTTGGGGAATTCCTATCGATAAAGAGAAAGGATTATTTAAAATTGATAACATCCCATTTTATGGTCCTGATTTATCATGCGAGGATATCGTTTATGCAACACCTACAAAAACTCCTAATCTTTATACTTTTGAACATGTATATGAGTATTGTGGCAATAGTACTATACAAGTCATTGTAGAGTCCGATAAATACAATAAAGAAGATTTATACAATGAAATACTTTATGCACAGACAGAAATCGAATTAGTAGATGATTATTACTTTGTAATTAATGTTCCTTTACAAACCGATTATAAAAATGTTTATGCCATTTTAGCAGCTTTAGAAGAAGAGAAAGTGATCCAATTTGCGGAAGTTTGTCTTTCTCCAAAACACTCTAGTGATTTGCGCTAATTCAATTTTAAAATAAAAATGCTTTGTTATAATTAACAAAGCATTTTTATTTTATATCTATATGTGTTTACCTTAAAACTGGAAGTAAATAAAAGGTTGGGCTCCAGCTGTAGCTGTAGCGTAAACAACCCAGAAAACGAAACCTAACACAACACTTTTTACAAAAACAGGTGCAGCATTAAAAAGCTGATGAATAGGATTAAACCAATTCACTGGTATAAAATGCCAGATAAACCCTATTGCAATTAAGATAAAAGAACTCTTATAAGAGGTTATAATAATAAGCCACGCCTTCCAGGAGAATTCCATCTTAATAATATTATCGATGATATTTAAAGCAACCTCAAAGGAATCGGAACGGAAGAAAATCCAACAAAAAGTAACAAAGTGAAAGGTAAGAATTACACTAAATAAACGCCATAAAAAACTTGGCTTACTACCCTTGGCTCTTGGAAACAATTCCATCACCACTTTGTGAACCGCTAAACCCATCCCGTGCAAAGCTCCCCAAACAATAAACCTCAAACTAGCTCCATGCCATAAACCACCTAAAAGCATTGTGGTTAAAAGGTTGAAATTAGTGAAGGTACTTTTCTGCTTTTGAGGAGAAAGAAGTATAGTTAATCCAAATACAACAATACTACTTATTGCTACTACTAAGGGCCATATACTATGGGGGTAATAATAGATACCCCAACCTAAAATTCCTATAAAAAACAAAGCTGGAAATAAATATCCACCAAAACTCCCCTTTCTATTTCCTCCTACGGAAATGTATAAAAAGTCCTTCAACCAAGTAGAAAGTGAAATATGCCATCTTCTCCAAAACTCGGTAATAGACATACTTTGATAAGGAACATTAAAGTTGGTTGGCAAACGATAGCCCATTAATAATGCAATTCCAATGGCCATGTCAGAATACCCTGAGAAATCACAATAAATTTGAATAGCATACCCATAAGTAGCCATTAAGTTTTCAAATCCTGTATAGGTGTTTGGCGCATCAAAAACGCGATCCACAAAGTTTACCGAAATATAATCAGAGATTACTGCCTTTTTTAAAACACCACCTATGATAAGTAAAAACCCCTCATTTACCTGTTCTCTACTTACCTGTAGTTTAGCATAAATCTGAGGTAGGAACTCATTTGCCCTAACAATAGGTCCTGCTACTAATTGAGGGAAAAAGGAAATAAAGAATACATAATCTAAAAAGGTCTTGGTAGGCTCTATTTCTTTTCTATATATCTCAATGATATAACTAATGGATTGAAAAGTAAAAAAGGAAATACCAACTGGTAAAATAATTGCATCTAAATGAAAACTAGTGTTTGCTAAAACATTTACCCCATCTAAGAAGAAGTTGGTATACTTAAAATATCCTAACAAAGACAAGTTGACAATAATACTTATGGTAAGTAATGTCTTTCGACGTAGATTGTCTTGGGTATTATATATAATATTGGCCAAATAATAATCCAATAAGGAAGAGCCCACTAAAACGATAAAATAATAACCACTGGATTTATAATAAAAAAATAAAGAGAATAGTACCACATATAAAAGACGGATGTGGAATGTCTTTCTAAGGGCAATATAAAAAAAGTAAAATACTATAAACATTCCTAAGAATAACCCGGAATTAAATAACAATGGCTCCTTTGCATTGAAAGTAAACCAATTTATTATTTCGCTAGTGGTAAAGGAAGGTATCTCTATATTAAATAGACTCATTGTTTAATAAGCTTTTAGTCTTGTGAAATTGATCATAACTCTGTAATAAGGCCTGGTAGAAAAGCTCGGCTGAGTACTCATATCCCTTTACGGTATAATGTACTAAGTCTTTTGCTAAATAACCATTTTGCTGAAGATTGGGAAGACCAAGAGTACCTCCTAAGTTATAATAAAGATCCCACAAAGCATAATTACTAGAAATCCCCTGTATGATTAACTCATTACTCAAGCTCGTTACGATGGTATTTGGATTAGATCTAGAAAAGTAACTCGGAGGTGGTGAAGTAAGCAATATATCCACTTGAGGGTTATCCTGTTTTATTTGTTTTAAAAAATTATTTACTGAATAAGTAAAATCTTCTACGCTCATTTTATCAAAAGCTTCATTGGTCCCCATAGATAAAATAATTAAATCCGGTTCTAATCCCTTTAACTGTTCAAAAAATAAAGGATACTTAGAAAAATCAGAATATCTTGCTCCATTAACTCCTATACTGTGATAGATAATCCCCGCAGAAGAGTTTTCCAATACAATCCCATTCAAATCATATAAAGAAAGATCCTCTTTTGGATATAGGTAAACCTTACTTAAAGGCTCTTCAAAACTAAAATCATAGTAACCCGTTTTCTGTTCGGCTACTAAAGGATTAAAAGAAGAAATATTCACCTTTACAGTCTGCATTTCTTTAGAGGGAATACTAAGCTTTTTTCCAGCTACAATATTATCGCTCTTTAGATTATTAGCTTTCTTAATTTGGGCAACTGTAGTACCATATTTTCGAGCAATTCCAGATAAAGACTCCCCACTTTTTATGGTATGGCTAGTTTTCTTGGCTACATTACTCACCATATTAATAGGCGTATTGGAAGTAGCAATATTAAATATCTGCTGATCAGAAGGAGTAAATACCTTTAATCTTGAAAAGTAAAACAAAGGATTACTCACCGAAAGTTCAACCACAGCATCTTTACTACTAGTAGATAATGCAATACCACTTAAGCCTACTTTAGCACCATTGACTGGAAAGATATTTCTATAACTCTCCCAGGCGATATTCGAGGTATATTTTACATCGCTATTACCATTAGTTCGCGCTAATTTGTAAGGGAAAGCAAACCCCATTCCTCCATTTCCAAAGCGATTTTGTAATAAATTACGCATTTGTCCAGTAAAAAAATCGGCCTGTATATGAGAATCCCCTATGTGTACGATATTAATTTTACCTTGTTTTAAAGAATCTAGCATTTCTAGTTTGGTAAAAAACTGTTCTAAATGCTCGGCATAATAAATTGCTGGCTGCTCTGTTGAAGTGCTATCAAAATAGATCTGCTCTTCGCTATCTTTTATTGCTATGGTAGTAGACTGAGAAAAAGCTAGGGTAAAACAACTAAAAAATAGAACAACAAATAGGTGAAATTTATTGAACAAATGGCTTATGTTGGGTAGTGATTTAATTTTCATTGGATACTTCTATTGTCAAAGAGTCCTTAGCAAGGGCTAAAGAATCTCTTTGCTTTTCTAATCGAATCTGTTTTTCTTTATTTTTTTTCTGCTCTTCTCTTTTACCTTGGTATAATAAATAACCTTGATCGATCTGCTTATACAGTAAATTAGCAACTTCTTTTGCACCTCTATAGTTAAAGTGTGTATAGTCCTTATTGGCTCTTGTAGGAAGCTCTTCCACCCACTCTACCATAGAACCTTCTCCTCCCATGGCCTTATACAGGTTGAAAAATGCAATATTATTTTGCTTAGCATAGCGTTTTTGGGCATTAACTAATGGAGTAACTGCTGAATCACTTTGCATACTTGTTTCATATTTTGTTGCTTTATCTGCTGTTGAAATAACCAAAATATCCGCCTTAGGAAAACACTGTTGTAAGTGCTTAACTACCCTAGACATTTGATTGGTATACCAAGAGTAATTATAAGAACCATAGTTTAAAACATTAGTACCAAAGTGTAAGATAATAAGATCGTAATGTAAATAGTTATCAAAGGAATTAATTAACCCCGTAGAGAATAATGAGATAGGTAGACCTGAATTTCCTCTAGAGGAGAAGTTATCTACTTGTACTCCTTTACTGCTTCCAACATTTATACCGTAAAAGGCAATAGAATCAGCCTTTATAAAATTAACCTCTAGTTTTTTAACAGGACCTTTTACAAGCTCTAAACGATTAAGCTTATTATTGGGTTGTAATTGTTTTACTACAGTATCTCTATCAGCTATAATTTGAACACTTGCTGTTTTATTATCCGACTTGCCATAATAAAGGGTAGGACTATATAAAGAGCGCATATGTTTAATACCACCAGCAGCAATAGAAACCCAAGTGGGATTAACGCTATCTTTTACTAAAAACACTTGTCCAGATACCCCAAAAGGACGTATAGGATTTCTGTTATTTACATAAGAAATAGTGTTCCAGTTATTGGAATAACGATGGGTAATAGAAGCCCTTGATCTACTAGATTCATTGGTTATAGGTACAAATCCCACACCGTTACCAGAAAAGTTCTCTTGGAAGCTTGCTCTTAAATCTTGTACAATCATATCACCATCTGTCATAGAGTCCCCATAATAAGCTATCCTAACCGACTTATTAGGATCTTGCTGTAGATCGTATAATTGACTGTAGAAGTACTCCAAATTGTCCATACCATCGGTATTGGCAAAGCCATTGTTTTTAAAATCCTCTTGCCCCAAGAAACCATCTTTGCTCTTTGGACTTTGCCCCTTTTGCTCTACAGTAGTGTCTTGATTATTCTCAGAAGTATTCTGCTTTTCTGTTTGTTTACCACTAGAGGTATCAGCTGTAGTTAAGCTACTATCTTTATAATCGGCTACTGCTTGTAAAAGAAGGGAATCAATGACAACATTCTTATTTACAATAGGTTCTACAGAGAATATCTTATTGGGCAACTGAGCCTTAAAGAATAAAAAAAAGCCACTTGCCATAATGATTATGACAAGCGACTGATATATATAGGACTTTTCTTTTTTCACTTAAGTAAAATATTACATACGCTCAGGTACAGCAATACCTAAAAGTGCAAATGCATCTTTAATGATTTGTCCCACTTTTAGAGATAATTGTACTCTGAAAACCTTTAAGTCTTGTTCTTGTTCCCCTAAGATAGAAACAGTTTGGTAGAAAGAGTTGTATTCTCTTACCAAATCATAGATATAGTTTGCAATTAAAGCAGGACTATAACTACGTGCTGCATCTTGGATAACTGTTGGGAATTCAGCAACAAGTTTTAATAATTCTTTCTCTTTTGGATCTAATGCGATATTGGAGATAGTTTGGCTATAATCAAAATCACTCTTGCGAATAATAGATTGGATACGCGCATAAGTATATTGAATAAAAGGACCTGTATTCCCAGCAAAATCCACAGATTCTTCAGGATTGAATAATATTCTCTTTCTTGGATCTACTTTTAAAATATAGTATTTTAAAGCTCCAAGTCCAATTGTATTATATAAAGATTGTTTCTCTTGATCAGAATACCCCTCTAACTTACCTAAATCTTCTGATATAGTTTGAGCTGTTTGAGCCATTTCTAACATTAAATCATCCGCATCCACAACAGTTCCTTCTCTAGACTTCATCTTTCCTGAAGGTAAGTCCACCATTCCGTATGATAAATGGTATAGGCTTTCTGCCCACTGGTATCCTAATTTCTTTAAAATTAAAAACAAAACTTTAAAGTGATAATCTTGTTCGTTTCCAACAGTGTAAACCATACCTGAAGTATCAGCAAAATCTTTCACACGTTGAATAGCTGTACCTAAGTCTTGAGTCATGTATACCGAAGTACCATCTCCTCTTAGAACTAACTTCTCATCTAAACCTTCATCTGATAAATCAATCCATACAGAATTATCTGGTTTTTTGAAAAACACTCCTTTTTCTAAACCTTGCTCAACGATATCTTTTCCTAAAAGGTAGGTGTCGCTTTCAAAGTAGTTTTTATCAAAATCTACACCTAGGTTCTTATAACTTACAGCAAAACCATCATAAACCCATTGGTTCATTGTTTTCCATAATTCGATTACCTCTGGTTTATTAGCTTCCCAATCTAAAAGCATTTGCTTAGCCTCTAAAATAATAGGAGCTTGCTTTTTAGCTTCTTCTTCTGTTAAGCCATCGTTCTGCATTAAAGCATTAATTTGCTCTTTGTAAACTTGATCAAACTTAACGTAGTAATTACCAACTAATTTATCTCCTTTTAATCCTGTAGATTCAGGAGTTTGTCCCTGTCCAAATTTTTGCCAAGCAAGCATACTCTTACAAATATGGATACCACGGTCATTGATAATTTGTGTTTTATATACTTTATTACCAGCTGCCTTTAAAATCTCAGCAACAGAATAACCTAAAAGGTTATTTCTAACGTGTCCAAGGTGTAAAGGTTTATTGGTATTAGGAGAAGAATATTCTACCAATACAGCCTTTGAATTTTGATCTAAAGGAACAAATCCAAAATGCTCTTGTGCTTTAATATCATTAAAGAAGTTAATATAATAGGTATCAGAAACCACAAGGTTTAGGAATCCTTTCACTACATTAAACCGTTCGATAATAGAAGTATTCTCCACTAAGTATTCCCCAATTTTGGTTCCTATCTCTACTGGATTCCCCTTTATTTGTCTTAAAAAAGGGAAAATAACTACCGTAATATCTCCTTCAAACTCTTTCCTTGTACCTTGGTATTCAACTTTCTCTACGGTTACTCCGTATATGGTATGAACTGCCTTCTCTATCTGTGGAGTTAATATCTGATTTAATGTCATTTTTCTTAATTTTAATAAGAGACAAAGATAATTCATATTTCCACATTACAAGAACTCTACAGCGGTAATTTAGCTTTTATCCCAACAATTAACCACTATTTAGCTAGCATAATGCAAAACCAAGGCCTTTACCAAAAAACAAAGGGAAGCTTAGAAACTAAAAAATTACAAAGTCTTTACTCTTAAGTCCACTTCTAAAGTTATCGAACTAACCTTAGAACGGCTCATTCTTCCCTTAATTTTGTAAAAACAGGCTTTTAGAGGCTGTAATAAAAATTGAAAATCTTTGAATGTATAGTTAAGATAAGAATTTTATTTTTTGATCCCTAGTTATTTTCTGAGTTATACCTTTAACTAGTCTGTAAAAATAACGGCAAATACTGCCTTTTTTTATAAAAGGTTGCTTTATATCTCATTGCAGCATAGCTACACTTGCTTGTCAGAAGGAGAAATACGTAGAGTGGTAATACTTAGTTCGTTGAATAAAAAAATTACTTAACCAAAAAGTAATAAATAACTCCCCAAATCAATACAATAAATAAACCTGCAAAAACATTATTTTTCTGTCGTTTAAAATCTTTTTTTATACCTATTACGTAGATAAGGTAAACAAAAAAAGCAACTAATAGTCCTAATGAGATAAATGGATAAATCATAATTAGTAGTATTGAAATAATGCCTTTCTAAGGTAAGAATTAAATTAATTGCTCGGCTTTATTTTTGGAAATAAATTCTGTTATAGCTCAAAAAACACAGTAAGCAGACTAAGCAAAAGGATAAACTAGAAATAAAAAAAGCCTTACATAAATTTATGTAAGGCTTTTTTGTGGGCGATGAGGGATTCGAACCCCCGACCCCCTCGGTGTAAACGAGGTGCTCTGAACCAACTGAGCTAATCGCCCGAAACTGTATTAAAACAAGTTTTGGGTAAACTTAGATTTTGTGGGCGATGAGGGATTCGAACCCCCGACCCCCTCGGTGTAAACGAGGTGCTCTGAACCAACTGAGCTAATCGCCCAAAACTGTATTAAACAAGTTTTGGATAAACTTAAATTCTTGTGGGCGATGAGGGATTCGAACCCCCGACCCCCTCGGTGTAAACGAGGTGCTCTGAACCAACTGAGCTAATCGCCCGAAACTGTATTAAACAAGTTTTGGATAAACTTAAATTCTTGTGGGCGATGAGGGATTCGAACCCCCGACCCCCTCGGTGTAAACGAGGTGCTCTGAACCAACTGAGCTAATCGCCCGAAACTGTATTAAACAAGTTTTGGATAAACTTAAATTCTTGTGGGCGATGAGGGATTCGAACCCCCGACCCCCTCGGTGTAAACGAGGTGCTCTGAACCAACTGAGCTAATCGCCCAAAAATGTCTTTAATACAAGTTTGGATTACGCTATTTTAGAAAAATGGTGGGCGATGAGGGATTCGAACCCCCGACCCCCTCGGTGTAAACGAGGTGCTCTGAACCAACTGAGCTAATCGCCCATTTTCCTTTTAAAAGAACGTGTAATACTGTTGTTATTACGGGTGCAAATATACGACCTCATTTTAACTCTGCAAGCATTTTGTCACTTTTTTTATAAAATTTCTGCAACAACAAAAGTACTTCCTCCTATATAAATAAAGTCTTCTTGTGCTGCTAAAGCCTTTGCCTTAGCATAAGCCTCTGGTATTGAACCATAAACCTCGCCAATTAATCCATATTGTTTTGCTTTTTCTTGTAAAACAAAAGGATCCATTGCTCTTGAATTATCTGGTTTTGAAAATAAATAATTAGCCTCTTTAGGTAAGAATCCTAAAATACTATCTAAATCTTTATCATTTACTACCCCAAAAACAATCCAAAGCTTGTCATAAGTCTGCTCTTTTAATTGCTGCATCACTATTTCTAATCCATGAGCATTATGTGCAGTGTCCGCAATAATAGTTGGATTTTGACCTAATTTTTGCCAGCGTCCTAGAAAATGGGTATTCTCTACCACATGTAATAGGCCTTGCTCTATAGCATCAGAAGAAATAGTAAAATCTTGCTTTAATACCTCCATCGCCTGACAAACACATCTAATATTATTCTTTTGATAAGCTCCTTTTAAATCACTTTGAGGTAGTTCTTTATTATAAAGGTCTTGGGCAAAATATATAGGTGCATTTTTTTGCTTAGCAACTTCTAAGAAAACCTCTTTGGTTTCATGGGTATATTCACCAATCACCACTGGAGTATTCTCTTTAATGATACCAGCTTTCTCAAAGGCAACCTTAGCTAAGGTATTTCCTAAAAAAGCGGTATGATCTAATCCAATATTAGTAATTATACTTAAAAGTGGATTAATAATATTGGTGGCATCTAATCGCCCACCCATTCCAACTTCAATAACTGCTACATCAACTTGTTGCTGTTTAAAATAAGCAAAAGCCATCGCTACAGTCATCTCAAAGAAGCTTAAATCATTTTGTTCAAAAAAAGATTTGTTATTGTGTATAAACTCTACTACAAAATCTTGGGATATTTCCTGCCCACTTATTTTAATTCGCTCGCGAAAGTCTTTTAAATGTGGAGAGGTGTACAATCCTACTTTATAACCTGCTTGTTGTAATATAGAACTAACCATACTAGAGGTAGACCCTTTACCATTGGTTCCCGCTATATGTATGGTCTTAAAATCTTTTTGTGGATTACCTAAGTAATCACATAGTTTGTAAATATTAGATAAATCTGCCTTATAAGCTACTGCACCTTGCATTTGGTACATAGGTAATTGAGCAAACATCCATTGTAAAGTTTGTTGATAAGTCATTTTCATACAATAAAGGCCTTAAGCCCCCACTCTAAAATTAATTACTATAAAGCCAATTTGTGTACTTGGAGCTTTTTGATCTGGTTTCCATCTAAAGGTCTTAGCTGTAGCAATAGCAGCATCCGTTAAACATTTAGCTGAATTAGTAGTTCCTTTAGTGTGTTGAGCAGAAATTACCCTTCCGGACTGATCTACTCGAATTTCCACCACTACAGTCCCCACTTCATTACAATCTGGGATTACTTGTCCTCTACTAGATAAAGAACGTCCATTTAACCCCCAACTAGCTCCTCCTCCACTTGTTTGGCCTTGTCCACTACCATAGGTAGAATTGGAATACATATCTCCATGTAAAGCACCTTGATCTCCTGCAGTACTACTTTGGCCTTGACCTTGTTCAGGCTTGCCTGTTTGCTTAGGTCCATTGATAAGTGAGGCTAAAGCATCTGTAGTACTTTGGCTTGGCTTTGGATCAGGCTTTGGTTCGGGCTTAACCACAGGTTCTGGCTGTACTATTTTCTCTACAGGTTTAGTTGTAGGTGGTTTCACCACAGGAGTCTCCACTGTATTTTGCGTTAAAACCTCTTGTACTTCTTGGGTCTTCTTAGGTTCTGGTTTAGCAACCTCAGGAGTTGTTTCTATAATTTCCTTAGGCTGTACCTTTCCACTTCCTGTTTTACTATTACCAAAACTAATAGCTATCTCCCCTCCTGTTAAAATAGGTTGTTCTTCTACCTTGGGTAACTTCCAGAAAAAAATCAAAAGCAATAAGACTACAAAAATAGTAGAGGTTATCGCAAAGGATCGTCTTTGGCTATCTTCTTGGAGTATCTTCATATTATTTTGGCTGCACGGCCAATACAATTTTATAATTATTTCTATAAGCTATATCCATAACAAGCACTGCATCTTCCACAGGAACACCTTTAGATACATGTAAAACAAGGTTAGGTTCTTGTTCGTCCTTCAAAGCCTCTTGTAATTCTACTTCCAAAACAGATGGGTCTACTTTCTTTTGGTTGACAAAATAATTACTTTGAGGATCAATACTAACTGCAAGGGTTTCCACCGCATCGCTTTTACCCTCTGAATTAGGTAAAACCAAATCTAAAGCATTAGTAGTTGTCATCGTTGTAATGGCTACCATAAAGAAAATCAATAGTAAAAAAACAATATCTGTCATTGAAGACATATTGAATTCTGCTGATACTTTATTTCTTCCTCTAATATTCATTATGCAGGCTCATTTAAAAGATCTAAAAATTCGATAGCACTTGCCTCTAAATGATGTATTACTTTATCAATTTTAGAAACCAAGTGGTTATAACCTACATAGGCAATAATTCCAACAATTAAACCAGCAACAGTTGTCATCATCGCAGTATAAATACCTTCGGCTAAAACACTCATATCAATTCTAGCTGAACTTTGAGCAGACATTTCATGAAAGGCCATTACCATTCCTACAACTGTTCCTAAAAATCCAGTCATAGGACCAGCACCTGAAAGAGTTGCTAATAAGTTCAAGTTTTTTTCTAATTTGTAAATTTCAATTTTACCTGTATTCTCTATAGCTGTATTAATATCTTGAAGTGGTTTACCAATTCTAGAGATACCTTTATTAATTAATCGAGCAACAGGGGCATTAGTAGAGGCACAAAGTTCTTTTGCTTTATCAATTTTACCTTGAGCTAAGAATACTTTGATCTGCGTCATGAAATTTTGATCAATTTGAGCTGCTTTTTTAATAGCAAAAAAACGTTCAAAGTAAAGGTAGATCGTCATAAAAAGCATTATAAATAAAATAGCCATAATAGTCTGACCAATTATTCCACCGCTAAAAATTATTTCACTAATAGCAAGCTCCTTTTTAATGGCTTGTTCACCTTGTTCTATACCCTGCAAAGCAGCATTTGCAACTCCCACTGTATCCACTTGTAAGAAATGAATCATAAATAATTTTGTTTAAATTTTGTACGTATTTTTTTTGCTTGACACAACAACTGCAAGAGTCATGCCGATAAGTTACTCTATTACTTTGCTTTCAGTCAAATTAAGAGGTATTCCACCTGTAAAAACCTAGAAATTTTATCCTTTAGTTATTATTAGTCAAATATAAAATGTTTTTAGTCACAAACGAATCAAATACACGTTTTTTTATCTCCCAAATAGCTAGCTAAATATAAGATTTTCTCAACTATAAGAATAGCTGTGCGTAAAATCGGAGGCTATACAAAGAAACAGCCCTTATTTGAATTGGGTAAAGGGTTGATAAACCATTCCGCCACAATGATCTTTGGTTGCTCCTGTAACACTGCTTAAAATGTTATTTTGCCCTAAAAGTCGTAAAACTCCTAAAAAACCAAAAATAATAGCCTCTTTAAAATCCACGATATCTTTTGTTGGAACCACTAGGGTGAATTTATCACTCGAAGATTTTAATTGTTCTACTAAAAAAGCATTGTGACTTCCACCACCACTTAAGAGAACATTTTGCAAGGCATTGTGTTCTAAAACCAGTTTTATTTGCTTCACAATATGAGCCGTATAAGTACATAAATAATCAGACGTAGATAAAGTATACTTCTGTAAAACAGGTTGTATATACTCCTGCACAAATTCTACACCTAAAGACTTTGGCCCAGGTTCTTTATAGTAATCTAAGGCATTTAACTCCTCTAACAAATCAACATTAACCTTACCTAGTTTACTCAGATCTCCGTCCTTATCATACAATAATCCTTGCCCAGCTACAAAAGCATTTAGAACAATGTTCACTGGACAAATATCAAAGGCAATGCGCTTGTTGTATGCATCAGTAAAGGAAATGTTAGCAAAACCTCCTAAATTCACACAAGCCTGGTATTGGGAAAAAAGTAAAGCATCCCCTAATGGAACTAGTGGAGCACCTTGTCCTTTTAAAGCTACATCTTGGGTACGAAAATCACATACCACCGTTTGATTAATAAGATCCGCTAAAATTGGCAAATTGCCAATTTGCAAGGTATACCCTAAATCTGGCTGATGTAAAATGGTATGCCCATGAGAGCAAACCGCATCAATATCCTCTAGATTGTGTTGGGTAATAAAATCCTGAATTACTCCTGCTAAATAGACGGTATAATCGTGATTTAACTGTTCTAACTCTTCTTTGCTATAATGCAAAGCTTGTTTTAAAGTAGTACGCCACTTTTGCTTATAGGGTATCGTTTGAGCTTCTTTAAGCGAGAAACTCCATCCCTTTTCTTTGTCTGAATCATAGCTAAATTTAACATATGCTAAATCAATTCCATCCAAAGAGGTACCACTCATAACACCGACAATACTATAACAATATCTTCCCATGGCTATAAAAATACAGAAACTTGGTTGAATTATTAATTAAATTCATATATATTTGAGCACTACAAAAAACTAAATAAATATAAATTAAGAAAAATAAATGGATTTCAATTTAACGGAAGAGCAGTTGATGATTCAACAAGCTGCGCGCGATTTTGCTCAAACAGAGCTATTACCTGGAGTTATAGAAAGAGATGAACATTCCATCTTCCCTACAGAACAAGTTAAAAAACTTGGGGAGTTAGGATTTTTAGGAATGATGGTAGATCCAAAATATGGAGGTAGTGGTTTAGATAGCGTATCTTATGTATTAGCTATGGAAGAAATCGCTAAAGTGGATGCTTCTGCTGCAGTGGTTATGTCTGTAAACAACTCTTTAGTTTGTGCAGGTCTTGAAAAGTACGCAAGTGAAGAACAAAAAGAAAAATTCTTAGTTCCACTAGCTTCTGGTCAAGTAATCGGAGCATTTTGTTTATCAGAGCCTGAAGCAGGTTCAGATGCTACTTCTCAAAAAACTACAGCAATTGACATGGGAGATTACTACCTTGTTAATGGTACAAAAAACTGGATTACAAACGGAGGAACAGCAGATACTTTTATCGTAATTGCTCAAACCGATGCAGATAAAAAACACAAAGGAATCAATGCCTTAATTATTGAAAAAGGTACTCCTGGTTTTGAAATTGGTGCAAAAGAACAAAAAATGGGAATTAGAGGTTCTGACACACACTCTTTAATGTTCACAGATGTGAAAGTTCCTAAAGCT
This sequence comes from Myroides sp. LJL116, assembly GCF_054871685.1. Taxonomy (NCBI): domain Bacteria; kingdom Pseudomonadati; phylum Bacteroidota; class Flavobacteriia; order Flavobacteriales; family Flavobacteriaceae; genus Myroides; species Myroides sp. LJL116. The sequence goes on along the minus strand of NZ_JBTXLR010000010.1, from coordinate 108,867 downwards.
AACAGAATTGGAGAAGATGGTTTTGGTTTTGCATTTGCAATGAATGTTTTAAACGGAGGAAGAATTGGTATTGCATCTCAAGCATTAGGTATTGCACAAGGAGCTTATGAGCTTTCTTTACAATATGCTAAGGAGCGTAAAGCTTTCGGAACAGAGATTATCAACCACCAAGCTATTGCATTTAAATTAGCAGATATGGCTACTAATATCTCTGCTGCACGTTTATTATGTATGAAAGCAGCTGCAGAAAAAGACCAAGGACAAGATATCTCTATCTCTGGTGCTATGGCTAAGTTATTTGCTTCAAAAACAGCTATGGATACCACTATAGAAGCGGTACAAATCCACGGTGGAAATGGATATGTAAGAGAATACCACGTAGAGAGAATGATGAGAGATGCTAAGATCACTCAAATCTATGAAGGTACTTCAGAGATCCAAAAAATCGTTATTTCAAGAGGTATTGCAAAATAATCCCTCTAAAAAAATAAAGTAAGATGGAGATACGTAATGTGTCTCCATTTTTTTTTGCTTTCCAATATATTCTTAGATTTTGTTTTACTCTAGGGTAAGAATCTTCCTTATAGGAGTATAAGCTATGAAGTTGTTTTGTACTTTTGCAGTTGACTAACTTATCAAGTCCCTTATAATGAAGAATAGTTTATCCATTAAGCTCAAAATATTTACCTTATATCTGATTCTATTGACCACCGTTATTTTATCGGGTGCATATATATATAGAGAAGCTAAAACTTTTACTGAGCCAGAGACGGCAATTCAACAGGAAAACAACAAAGCTTTTCTTGTAAGTACTATGATGAATAATATATTCAATTCGGAGTCTTACGCCAGAAATGCCATCCTTACTAATAATAAAAAGGACATTCATCTTTATTATGCAGAGCTAGATACAATCGTTGGACAAATTGAACTATTACAACAAGGAATTTCAGATAAAGTAGTACTAGATAAACTCGATACAGTAAAAGATTTACTTTTAAAAAAGAAAACGAGCTTTCAGGAACTATTAGTTGCTAGAGCAGCTATTGAGGATCAAAATAATTACGATGCAGCATTCTTAGAAATCTATGACATTAGACAGGAAATAGAAAAGAACATCGAACCTATCATTGTACAAACTACGCAAAAAGAAAAAAGAGGAGCTCTTGCAAGACTATTTAAAGGAGATCATACCGATACTATAAAAACAACGGTAAACTACCCTAGTATAGCAGACTCTTTAATTTCATCTATGCAAAAAATTATCCTAAGTACACAGGATAAAATCAAAGGCCAACAAAATATTTTATACCAAAGAGAACTACAGTTAATTGACCAAAATAAAATCATAACCGATCAACTAAATGACATTCTACTAGGAGTTGAGAAAAATATTATTGCCCTTTCCTTCCAAAAAATAAACGAATCAAAATCCCATATAAGCACAGCTTCAACAAACATTGCCTATATAGGTGGGTCTGCCTTATTTGTTATTATCATACTTGGCTTTATTATCATAAAAGACATTAATCAAACCCAAGAAAATCGTCTAGCCCTAGAAAGATTAAACATTGAAAAAGAAGAGCTTTTAAGAAGTAAAACAATGTTATTTGCAACAGTGACCCATGATTTACAGACTCCTTTAGGAAGCTTACTTGGCTTTAGTGATCTACTAGAGCAAAGTCTTTTAAATCAAAAGCAAACCCAATATATCGCGAACATAAAATCTTCGGGAAAATACATTGCAAACTTAATTCAAGACTTAACGGACTTTTCTAAATTAGAAAATAATAAAATTACTATTAGCTATACCAATACCAATATAAAAGACCTTTTACAAAGCTCTTGCTTTCCTTTACTGGTAATGGCTAATAACAAAAGCATAGAACTAACTTGGGATATTGAGCCAGACTTAGATCAAGAATTCTATGTAGATGGCTACCGTATTAAACAAATACTTACCAATCTTATCTCCAATGCTGTAAAATTCACTCAACAGGGATCTGTGCAAATCAAGGCAAGTAAAAAAGATATGGATCTAATCATTGAAGTGAAAGATACAGGAATAGGTATTGAGCAAGATCAGTTAGACCAAATTTTCAAAGAATTCACCCAAGCCAATGCAGGTATTGAAAAGAAATTTGGAGGTACAGGATTAGGTTTAAATATTTCTAAACGTTTAGTAGAACTTCTAAAAGGAAGCATCAAAGTAGAAAGCATCCTTTCTAAAGGATCTACCTTTACAATAAGTTTACCTTTACAAGAAAAAATAGATGCAAAACCAAAAGATCTTGAATTAAATCTTTTAGCTAAAGATCTTTTTAAAAATCACCGAGTACTAATTGTAGATGATGATAAAATACAGCTACAATTAATGCAGGAAATCTTTACTCCATTATTTAAAGAGACCATATTAATAAATGACTCTACAAAGGTGATTCCTGCTTTAGAAAAACAAAAAGTAGATATTATTCTAAGTGATATACAGATGCCGCAATTAGATGGTTTTGAGCTTGTACAAAAAATAAGATCCACTACGGCTTTTTGTGACATACCTATTATAGCCCTTTCAGGTAAGAGAGATTTAAATCCTTTGGACTTTACTTCAGCTGGCTTTACTGCTTCCCACAATAAACCTCTGCATTTAAATATTTTACTACTTATTATTGCAAAAGCTTTAAAAATAGAAGCGCAACTACAGGAAATAGAGGATAAAAAAGAAACACAAATACTACCAAATAGCACATCTTCTACCATGTATAGTGTAGAAGATTTACAAAAATTCATAGGTCAAGATCTAGAGGCAATACAAAAAATACTTCTTATTTTTATGGAAAGTACTAGTGAGAATTTATTGGATTTAAGTTATGCCGAGCAAGAATTAGACTTGACAATGGTTTCCAATATTGCCCATAAAATGCTACCTATGTTTAAACAACTTAAAGTCATAGAGGTTATACCATACTTAGAGGATTTAGAACAGCGACCTAGCGACCTTGAAAAGCAAAACAAATTACAATCCCATATACAACATCTCAATAAGAGCATAGCCCTATTGATAAAGCAAATCAAAACAGATTACTTTTAAAATAAACAATTTGGTATTGTAACTGGCAGATAAAAAAAAAGAGTTCACTAAAAGTGAACTCTTTTTTTATGTATCTAAGATAGATTATCCAATACTTTGAACCATTACAAGCTCATCTGTATCTTTATCATAATCTATAGCGTCAAATTCGAAACCAAATAAGTTGAAGAAATCTTTTCTGTATCCTTCAATATCAGAAATTTCAGCAATATTTTCACTTGTTACCTCATCCCATAACTTAGCTACTTCTTGTTGAACATCTTCTCTCATTTCTAAATCATCCACACGGATTCTTCCTTGCTCATCTAATTGTGTAGTGGAACTATAAAGTCTCTCTGCAAATAAACGTTGCATTTGCTCAATACATCCTTCGTGAATTCCTTTTTCTTTCATTACTTTATATAGTAAAGAAATATATAAAGGAACTACTGGAATAGCAGAACTAGATTGAGTAACTAAAGCTTTGTTTACAGAAACATAAGAAACACCATTAAGATCTTTTAAATAATCATTTAAGTATTCTACAGTTTTCTCTAAGTCATTCTTAGCCATACCAATTGTACCATTACGGTAAATAGGGAAAGTCAACTCAGGTCCAATATAAGAATAAGCAACTGTTTTACATCCTTGAGCTAGTACTCCAGCTTGCTTTAATTCTTCCATCCAGAATTTCCAGTCTTCTCCACCCATAACAGCAATAGTGTTATCGATATCCTCCTCATTTTGGATTGGATCAATACTGATCTGAGAAACAACTCCTGTATGGAAATCAACTGTTTTGTTAGTAAAAGGCTGTCCTATTGGTTTTAAAACCGAAGAATGTGCCACTCCTGTTTTAGGGTGAGTTCTTCTAGGAGAAGCTAAACTATATACCACAAGATCTACTTGTCCTAAATCTTGTTTAATTAAATCAATAGTTTGTTTTTTAATATCATCAGAAAAAGCATCTCCATTGATACTCTTTGCATATAACCCTTGCTCATGTGCAAATGTCTCAAATGCAGCAGAATTATACCAACCTGCCGTACCTGGTTTACCTGGAGCAGCTGGTTTCTCAAAAAACACTCCTATTGTAGCTGCGTTGGATCCAAAGGCAGCAGAAATACGAGAAGCTAAACCAAAACCGGTAGAAGCTCCAATTACTAATACTTTTTTAGGACCATTTTCAATAAGTCCTTTTGATTTTACATACTCAATTTGCGTTTCAACATTTTTCGCACATCCTTGTGGATGAGAAGTTAAGCAAATAAATCCTCTTGTTCTAGGTTGTATTATCATTATAAATATTTTTCTACTTTTGAAATTAATTCTATCGTGCAAATTAAGCATTTTCTCTCAACAAACCATCGCTCTAGACCATATTTTTGCTTTCCCCCTATTATTGGGAGTAAAACAGCGTGTTTTAAAAGCCAATAAAAGAAATATTTCCCACTTTTTTAGAGTAAATAGACTAAAAACAAAACATTAAAAAAGCTAAAAAGCACCCTTTTATACAAGTATAAAAGGATGCTTTTAATGAATAAAATATCGAATTTAAAACAAAAAATATTCCCTATAATTTAGTTATTATAAACTCACTTCTTCTATTTTCTAAATATTGTAACTCTGTACAAGGTTGGGCTTTACTACACTCATTAATTGGCTCTGTAGATCCCACTCCAATAGTTTTTATTCTACTTGAATTTATTCCCTGTTTAACCAACCATGCTTTGGTTGAATCTGCTCTTCTTTGAGATAAAGCAAGGTTATATGCCGCAGCACCTCTATTATCTGTATGAGAGCGAATTAAAATAGTCATGGTAGGATTTTCCACCATAATCTTATAAATATATTGTAACTCAATTTCTGCTCTACTAGTTATCTTAGCACTATCGAACTCAAAATAAATAGGTTCTAAGTTAAGTACCTTCATCAAATCTTGTCCTTCTTCAATCTTCAAAGCAGGAGCTTCTGGCACACTGCGTTGTAATCCAAAATCAAAGAAAAATTTATTTCCTTGTTGAAAAGGATCAAATCCTATTTGAATATAATTATAATCTGGAGCTTGAACACTAATAGAGTATCCAATAAAAGTGGTAACCCCTTCCATGGAGTAATCTCCATTTTGATTGCTTGTCACACTACCTACAATAGTATTATTGGCATCATGCAAAGAAACTTGAGCATTCATAATTGGTTCTAAAGTAGCTAAGTCATACACTTTTCCATAAATAGTTTGGTGTTGGCTTAAATCAATCCCTTCCGCTTCTCTAACGAAATATAAATCATCTTTCCCCAAACCGCCAGGGCGATTCGAACTCATAAAACCATACTTTCCTTCACTGTCTAAATAGAAGGCGAAATCATCGTACGCTGTATTCACAGATGGTCCTAAATTCACAACAGACCCAAAACTTCCATCTGGATAAAGCTGTACGCCATAAACATCTAAACCACCCATCCCTGGATGACCATCTGAGGCAAAATACAATACATTCTCCTTGCTTATATATGGAAAGCTTTCTCTTGATTCTGTATTAATCTGCGAGCCTAAGTTCTGTGGCTCCCCATAAGCCCCTGAAGGCAAAATCTCCACTCTATATAAGTCACTATGACCAAACCCTCCATCCCTATCAGATACAAAATAAAGCCACTTCTCATCATTAGTAAGAGCAGGATGCGCAGTACTTGCTCCCTCTACATTAAAGGGCAACTTTACAATATTAGTCCATACTTTCCCATTATAAGTAGCTCTATAAAGATTCATATAATTGGTAGAGGAACCATACTTTTGATCCCTGTCATTACTAGAAAAATACATGGTTTTTTCATCCTTAGTAAAAGCAGGAGTAGATTGGTTAAATTTGCTATCTATTTGCTTAGAAAAGGGTTTTGTTTTTCCAATTCTACCATCTATAAATACCTCAACGGAATAAATTTTCGTAAAAGGATCATTGGTCCAAGAATGTATTCTTTGGTAATAATTGGTACGTTCTTGAGAGGAAGAGAAAATCATACTTCCTTTATACATTGCAGAACCAAATTCTGCATAAGGAGTATTTACACTTGGCATATGTCTAACCCCATAAGCATAAGGATTACTCCTTAAAGTCTGCATATAATGTTTATCCTTATTGTAAAGAATAACCCTATTATCACTTGGGTAAACTTGGCTCATTTTATCCAATAAAGCATCTGCTTTTTTATAATCCCCAGCATTCTTCAGGGTTTGTACATAATTGTAATATTGATCAGCCGTTGGATCAAATCCACCTGTTATAAATAATTCATCATACCATTTTTTTGCATCTGCATACTGGCCATTTACAAAATAGGACTCCGCTAAATTACTTAGTACTCCAATGGATCTATCTCCTTTAGCAATGGCTCTCTCATAGTCTAAAATCGCCTCGGCAAATCCCATTTGATTAAACTCCCTATCCCCTTTGGTAGCAGCTTTGTTTTGAGCTACTCCTGTTATAGGAAGACATAGCAAACCAATAACGACCAAACCTTTGTATAAATATTTTTTCATAAGATAATTTCATTTAGAAGAAGCGAGAACTACTCACCCTATTGTAACGATTAAATAAATCAAACCTCAAGAAAATTTCATGTGAACCACTGTTGTAGTTCTTAAGCTTGGATGTATCTGCATCATAAGAATAACCTACAAACACATTGTCATTTACCTGAAAACCAGCTAAAGCACTCACAGAAGCATCCCATCTATAGGCAACTCCTAAAGTGAACTTTTCTACAAACATAGCATTAGCTGTAATATCCACCTGTACAGGGGCACCACTAACGGCTTTTGCTAATAAAGCAGGTTTAAATTTCACCGTTGGAGATACATCAAATACATAACCTGCTGTTAAGTAATAATGTGCCCTTTGCTTTATAAGTTTTGTACCTTCCTCTCCCTTAACATCCGTATCTAGAAGATGAGGAATAGAGAACCCGACATATCCCTTATCAGAATATAAGAATAAACCAGCTCCAATATTGGGATTAAACTTATTTTTCAGATCTTGTCCTCCATTCATGTTTGGATCATCTGGATTTTCTAAATTTAATCGAGAATATTCTACACTAAATAAATTTCCGGTTCCCTTTAAACCAAAAGCAAGTTTTAAGTCATAGTTTAAAGACACCGTATAAGCAAGGTTTACCGAAAAAGTATTCTCGGTGGTAACACCAATTTTATCATTGATAAAGTTTACCCCTACCGATAAATTAGTATCCCCAATTGGAGAGTCAACCGATGCATTCACGGTTTTTGGAGCACCATCCATTCCCACCCATTGGGTTCTATAGAGACCAAAGACACTTAGGTTTCCTCTCGAACCTGTATAAGCAGGGTTAATGTTAGTTGTATTATACATATATTGTGTATACTGTGGATCTTGTTGGGCCAATCCCTGTGCTGATATACACATGAAGAAACCTAGCAATACTAGTCCCTTTATCTTTTTAATAGCAATTTTTACTTCCATCATGCATTTAGTTGTTTTCTAAGTTCAAATAACCCGCTTTCTTAATCCATCTTGTACCATTAGCATCGGTAAATTCATATTTTACGACATAGAAGTAGGTACCGGAAGGCAATTTACCACTTGACCTAACTCCACGACCTTCAGCCATTCCAGTAAACACATTTTCACTTCCATCTCCATTTTTATCATAATTGGTTGTACTAAACACTGTATTACCCCATCTATTAATAATTTCTACACTATTGTTAGGGTATTTATGAATATTTTTAATAGTAAAGTAATCATTAATTCCATCCCCATTTGGACTCACCCCGTTATAAATAATAACATCGGTATCATTATCCGCCTCTTTCTCCGAAGCAACCCCTAAGGTAAAGATTCCCTTAGCGCGTACTTCTATGGTTGTAGTTACCGTTTTAGTTTGCACATCAGATACCCCTGATTCGTTTACCCATTTCTTTAGCACTTCATCCCACCACATAATCCTAAGTTTATCCTCACCTCCTCTGGCAATAATTTCTTTTGGCGTTGTAGCCTCATTCCAGGTCAAAGAGATAATAACCCTTCCATCTACAGAAGTGGTATCTATTTCCCAGTATTCTTCTTCGTCAATGATATCAATCTGTTCATCTTCCTTGGCGTCAAAAGGTCGGGAAGCGCTCACTGGGTTTTCTCTCACATACTGAACCGTAAAGACATCCTTGCTACTCCCACTTTCTCCTAAAGCCATTCCTCTGTAATATTGAGAATCTCCTACGGGCATTTCAAAAAAGAATTTCCCTTCTTTTTCTACCTTTCCAACCACATGGGCCCCGTCTCTTGCTCCTTCATGAGAGGAGTTTTCTAAAAAAGTAAGACTTCCTTCATATGGATTAACATATAAGATACCATTTACAAAATAAGCTTTAGAAGCAACACTTAAAGCATTTTCAATGGAAATATCACTATCCGAGTCAAAAGAAACCTCATAAAAAGAAGTAGGATTGACACCTCCTAAAATCAATTGTCTATCCCCAGTCTTTGCAAAATTAACTCTCCCTGATTTCAAAGTAGAATCAAAATCAAAAATCCCTAGATTTTGAAAATCATTAAAAAAATGGATCGATCCATTATTTATGAACATATCGCCAGGTTTGACCGCTTCATTTAAGAATTCAGACTCTACCCCTACTTCTGTCCCAGGACTAATATAAAAGACTCCACTATTGGAAAAAACATTATTATTATTCGTTTCTTGTGCAAAACTACTTATTGCCGACAAGCACACTCCTAATAAAACCAAACCACTAAAGACACGTTCAATTTTCATATTGCATTTTTCTTATGATTTCTAACTTACTAAACATTTAAAAGTTTTCACTTTATATACTTAAAACAACTACAATTAAGAATAAAACCTTTTTAAATGTAAATTTAACAAATTAAAACAAAATTAAAAATATATTTTAACATATATTATTAAATTACATTCGATTACCCTTACTAAAACCAATATATAAAGTATTCAAACATCGCAACTGATTAAAAACCAACATATTATATTAGTTAAAATGAATTACAAACATAAATTTATTTCAATTTTACCTTTTTACTCATTTTGGTATTCAACCAAAAAAATCAGATAAAAATAACGTCAGTTCTTAGTCTATAAAATACTTAGATAAATTTCAACAGCAATCTCTGCTAAATTATACTATGACTGCATAAGGTTGCGCCTTGGCATCGCCACAAGGTGGTGTAAAGCTTATATTTGGGAAGAGTTTTTACTTATTTAATAGCTATAACACGATGCCATATATAGTAAATGAAAGGTAAAAAAAGCAATTCAAAGCGGTTTAGGGCTATTGTCTTTTTTACTTAAAAAACGGATAAAAAAAAATAGAGGCCTTTTTTAAAAAGAACCTCTATTTAAGCTAGTTTCTGAGTTATTTTACATCTAACGCAAAGATATTTGAAAAAAAAAAGATTGTTGCTCTTACTATTCACTGTTTAAAAGCTTACAAATAGTATTTGAATGCGAGCACATTTATACCCCTAAAAAACAGCAGGCATAAGCTATAAAATAAAGGTTGACACCTTTTAATTTACAAAAATATTACCCTCTTTCCTGTTTACACTTAAGCTATAATAAAGTTTATAAAGCGCTAAAATGCCTTAAGAAATTATGCTTGCTCAAGGTTATCATAAAAGAAAATTAACTAGAAAATTATTTCTTGTCAATCTACATTATCTTGTAGAAATACAATTTAAGAATTTTACTTTTAAATAAACTACCATTATATTATCTACCTACAAATATCCTATTGACATGTTAAAATCAAGGTGCAAATCTTTAGTCTGCACGTCTTTTCCTAGAAACTGAAACCATATTTAGGTACCATTTGTATGTTTAGTGACATTTATAGCACAAAACAATAGAAAAACCTATTTTAATCTATTAATAAAATACTACTAAGATTTATAGTGTGAAGACCTTTGTTCATCCATATATTGGGAAGGAGATAGATTCGTTTGCTTTTTAAATGCTCTAAAAAAGGAAGTCCTTGAATTAAATCCACATCGCTCAGTTAACTCTGAGATAGGAATATTGTAGTTTTCCTGGTCCATGATCAAAAGGGCATACTCTATTCGCTTCTCATTTACAAAACTATTGAAGTTCATTCCATACAATACACTAAAGGCTTGAGCAATGTGGTATTTTGGAATACCTGATAAAGAACGTAGCATATCTACATTAAAATCCACTTGTTTATAATATTGCTTCTCGATGGTATAATATTCAATTTTGCTTTGACAAGCTTGAAGGTATTCCTGAGAAAGTTGGCTTTTAATATATTTTGTAGCTACTTGAGTCTCCGCTGAACTCTCTTGCAGAGTGTTAACTACATTGTCACTTGCTTTGCTCTGATAATCTTTTACTTGTTTTATTTCACTTTGCTCTTCTTTGGAAGAAGGAATACTGATCCTTTTACGACAATAATTAAAAATTAAGAAGGATAATAATAACATGCCATAAATCACCTTATCCATATCATTATTAGGAATTGCATTATATACCCCAATACCTATAATAATAATAGCCATAAAAAGCATAAACCATATGATTCCCAATAAAAACAATCTAAATTTAATTTTAAAAGTAGCTTGCATTAAAAACACATACCCATATATACCGTAACCAATCAATAAGAAACCTGTTAGAAGATATAGCCACAAATAATAGTATACTAAAAACTTCACACTTAAACTATTTACAAAGAAAAGTGCGCCTAAGTATAAAACACTTATTAATACTGGCAAGATAAAGTGATAACGTATCCTATTATTGGTAGGATCACACCCTTGAGTGTCTTTACATAAGCCCGTTATAAAATAAAAAAAGAAAGGACCATAGTAAATAATAAAAGGCGCACCAAGTCCAACGAAAACAATTGACTTAAAAAACACTTTACTTATTATTAAAAAACAACTGTCAACGATGAAGAAAATTAAAAAGTGTTTTAAAGCTTTTTGTGCGAAGCTAGAACGAACTAAATAGCTATTAATAAAATACGATATAGAACTGAAAATAATCGTTAAGCTTAGAATAATTATAAAAATATAGTTTTCCATCATACTACATTATATTACTAAAGCATTACTTCTATATACCGAAGGGGTCAGTCCAACAAATAATTTAAAATACTTATTAAATGTACTCTTAGAGTTAAATCCGGATTCCTCCATGATTGCCTCGATGGTTAAATTTTGATTCTCTTGCAATAGTACCTTAGCATAATCAATGCGGTACTTTGCCACTAGTTGACTAAAGTTAATGGCCAACTCTTTGTGAATAACCTCATAGACTTGCATTTTGGTTAATTGAACGAAAAAAGCTAAATCTTCTAAGTTAAAACTAGGGTGCAAAACTTGCTTATTGGTTTGTAGAAAAGCAAGAATAACGGATGCTTCAGGAGATAATTCAACCTTTTTCTGGGCTGTTTGCCAATTAGGCTCTTTTCCTACAACTCCTTTTTCTAAAGAATTTACTAAAGTAATTTTATCCATGTAGTAGGAAGTAATAACCAAAAATAACAGACAAATCAAAGAAAGACTAAAACTCATAAAAGAATTCTCTATTACATGTGGGACCTCAAAATAATACAACAAAAAGTAAAGTCCTTGCACAATAGCGAAAGCTCCCATAAAATTACTGTAAATAATAATCAGGTTAACTTGGGATTTTTTATTAGTATCCTTATTAACTAGTAGACTATTAGCAGAAATCAAAAAGCAATAAGCCATTAAATAACAAATCTGAACAAGTAAAAAAATTAGTTGATGATAGAAGAACTGGGCTGTAATAAGAACAACAGCCCCTAATAAATGGACTAAAACCAGAATATTAGGTAGTCTTTTAGATTTAATAACAGATTCAGAGTAAAGATACACTACTGGAGCTGCTAAGTAAATAACAGTAATAGAGCTGTGCAATAAACTTAAAACACATTGTAAGCTACAGCTCAAAATTACAATACAAAGTAACAAGGGGAAACCCTTGTGATTTTGTTGTCTTGTTTTTAAATAATTAATCGCATTCATGGTAAGTAAGGTTTTTTAAACTCACTTTAGAACACACTTTTTTACTCCTATCTTTTTCAAAAGGAGAGTATTATAAATCAATAAAACACTTTAAAGTGGGGACAAACATTACACTAAGAAACTTATATAGTGAGATGTTTTTCTAAAGTTGTACAAAATTATTATTTATATTTTAAAAAGTACGCAATTGACGATTTGTTAAATTCGATTTATAAAAAAGCAAATCTTTAAATAAAGAAGATAACTCTTTTCTATTTTTTTTAGACATATTAAGTAATTAATACAAATCATTTGCCAAAAACACTATGTTTTTTAAATGATTTTTCACTACATTAACAGATACAAAGCAGTTATAGGTATATAAAAGGAATAAAAAATCTTAAAATCATTTAACACAAGTAAATATTAAAGAGATATTCCTCTGCATATATAAAAAACGCTTGCCACAAGTCCTAATAAAATGAACCATTATTTTCTACTTAAATCGCACAATATGCACCTTTTGAAAATTACTTCTCTATTAAGACCTAATAATTCACAAAAAGTCACAATTATTTCTAAAATAAAACTGAAAAAAGTACATTTCGCCCTAAAAAAATCTATAAAAAGTTAAAAACAAGATACTTACACCTCTACATTTCTTAATTAATGTTTCAAAACATTCTTGCTTTTATTACTAAATAATACTTTTAGTAAGCCAAGTATTCCAAATCTTTTGAACTGTTTGTTGTATTTGTGTATTACTATCCTTAAAACTAGTAAAATGGCTAGCTTGTATTTCATTATTTTTATGGTGATAAATCCACACGTTAAAACTTTTATGCCATCCAGGAGAGTTAAGCAAACCAAAAAAGCTCTTCTTATTATAGGAAATTTCTTCAATAAGAAACTGAATAGTAATCTGCTGATCATTCAAATAGACAGAGATATAAGTTTGATAACCACTATTGGTTTGTTCACTTGCTAAATGCTTTGGCGATACACTAATATGCATTTGATCATCTATCCACATACTTAAAGGTTGTTTCCAATCCCTTAAAACTAATTCTAAACTGTGCTCCAAATAAAGACTATGGTCTATTCGCTGGTCAAAAAGACTATATTCTTTCTGCTGATGTACTTCCTTGTGATCCATCCAATCTTTTAATCGATGCATTGCTTGTCTTTCCGTAACTCCCACTACGTACTCTTTAGGTATATCCTCTATCGTAGAAGCATAATGAGGGTTATCGGAAAAGTTCTCTCGAATTAAAGTAAAGTATTGTAGTGCTAATACTTCCTTCTTTAAGCCATGATAACTCCATCCAAGAGAAAACCAATAATTTACTTTCCCCACAATAGGTGCATTTTCTAAAAAAGTAGCGTGCTCGAAAAAATTATTAGTCAGTGTAATACACAGTTCATATTGGTGCTTTTGATACCTTATATAAGAAAAGACCTCCGCTGCTATATAAATCATTTGCTCTACAAGATCTTGGTCTTGTATCTCTTGGTTTAAGAAGTCTTTTGTAAGAAGCTCGAAATGACTAAGTACTTTTTCTTGGTTATCCATTTCAATATAGCAATTTACAATACTAGACTGTACTCTTAACCATTCTAAAGTAAAGAAAGGATAATAGTCTAATAATTCTCTTAAGAACCACTCACAAGAGACCATATCGCCTATAAAAGAACTCAACAAAAACCCGTTGTGAAGATTTTCTCTTAGGGGTTCAAGCTCAAATCCTTTTTTGTGCATCTCAACGGCTTTATTAAAAATAGGATCTTCTTTATTTGTTTGTTCTTCTAATAAAGCAATATTATAAACACAAGTTCCAAAAGCATTACATACCCAAGAATAACCCTTTTTATTATTACTTACTTTACTTCCTGTACCAAATTCAAAATAAGTGTGAATCACTTCTAAAGTATATTGGGATATTTTCAGGGTTTCTTTAAAGTAAGATAAGGCTAAATCCCTTTGGTCATTATTCAAAAAATATTCTGCCCTTTCTATAAAAGCCAGAGCTAGCATACATCCTGAAAAACCATCTAACTGAAAGCTAAAGTGCTTTGGCGTAATCTCTAAGGCAAGGCAAGTTTCAAAATAGTAAAAGTAATACTCATTTTGAATCACAGGATGATTTTGAAAATAGATCTCTAAAAGATTCCAGAGTTTTGGATAGTTTTTTTCACAGGAGATAAAGTGCTCTATTTGCATACGCAAAACAGCCTCAGAACTCGTTTTAGCATCCATTTTCAACCATTTTGAAAAACGATTGGAAATTTGTTTACTAGTGACTGCCCTAAAATCTTTATAATTTCTTATTTCTATACGGTATAATAAACCAATTAAATCTACACTTAGATCTAAATCCCCCTTATGAAAATGTTTTTCTAATTCTCTACCAATCTCCACATTGCGATCTTCTGAGAAATAAGTGCAAAAACGTTCCAAATAATCATATGCCTTTGGATAATTTCTTTGTTCTAAGTATAAAAGGCCAGCTTCAAAAAGAGCCAAGTTATGGTCTGGATAATGTTCTAAACACAAGGAATAATAATCCATTGAGCTATCTACCTTATCCATATCTTTATACAAAAGAGCCAGCATATAATAGGTTTCGGCAAATTTATGATCCACCAAACTATAGTTTTCCTTAGCTAAGGATAATACAATCAAGCGATCTTCTAGACTTTGAATCGCTTTCTGAGGTAAGTGTAACTTGTACTCATAAATCCATGCCTGATAATGGTAAGCTTGTAAGACAGCTTCTAAATCTTCTTTTAAGTTCTCGATAATAAAATCAGCCGTTTCTAACATTATAGAAGTATCAAATAAAACTGGGCCGTCATATATCTTTATCTTCCAAAACAAAGCTTCTTTATTATATGCATCATTTTGTAATACTTGTTGAATCAAGCCAATAATCTCGTGAGATAATTCTTTGTTTCTTACATAGCCTTGGGGATCTTGTTCTTGCTCAGAACCTATGGCAATTAGGTTAAAATCTATTTGATTATAAAGGTCTTTAATTTGCTCTAATAGCGCTTGATTATCGTTCATTTTCTTATAAATACTATACCTAACTCCTATTATTTTCTTTACTGCTTTTCTATTTAGCCATATAAACACCTAGGCTATCTTCTAAAGAAGTAGAAGTTTTCCATTACAAAAGTAAAGTTAGTATTATTTATTGCGTTAATAAACTAAAATGGCTTGTTTTAAAGTTGTAACCTAACCTAAAACAAAAAAAACTAGGCTAAAGTAGTCCTACAATGGAGCTATTGTTCTTTTTATAAAAAAAAAGCCAAGTAAATAAAATCTACTTGGCTAGTATAAGGTAAGATAAAAAACACTAATTAGGGGTTAATGTTTTTTTTCATTTTCAATATAATCGTATGTTCTCTTTTCATTGAGTAACTTTTCTTCTTGCAAAAATTCTTGTGGTATAACTTTCAAAAAAGAAGGGTGTTGTTCTATTGCAAGTTCTACTTTTTCCACAATTTGTTCAATGGTATCGTTTTCATAGTCGATATCCAATGGAGGTTTTACCACAAAGGATTGTAGTATACCTTTTTTCTTTAAATGAAGTCCTTTTTTATCAAAAGAACGTCTAAATCCATCAATTACAATAGGTACAACAATAGGTTTATAATCTTTAATTATATGTGCTGTCCCTTTTCGAATTGGCTTAAAACTCTTGGTTGTCCCTTGTGGAAAAGTAATTACCCATCCATCTTGCAGAGCAATTTTGATATTTTCTACTTGAGCTTTATTTACCTTTTTTTTCGTTGTTAATTCCTTTCCTTTACTTCTCCATGTACGGTCTACAGTAATAGCTCCTACATAAGATAGGATCCTAGGTAAGATACCAGAGTTCATCGTCTCTTTAGCCGCTACGTAATAAATGTTTAATTTAGGATTCCAAATGTACATCACATTCTTAATGGTGTCGCTTCTACCTTTTAAACTAGCATTAAAAACGTGAAACATAGCAACAACATCTGCAAAATAGGTTTGGTGATTGGATATAAACAAAACATTCTTATCGGGTAAATTTCTAAGAATTTCCGATCCTTCAATTTGTAAGTCATTGAAGCCTCTAAAGCGTTGATGTGTAGCAAAACCGAATATCCTAATAATCCAACGCTTTATAAAAAGCAAATGACCAAACGGATTTCTTTTAAACAATCCCATAATAGATGTAGATTAATACAAAAAGCAAATTTACTACATTACTAGAGTTATATTCGATTGTTTAATAAATATTTATCACTTTATATGCTAATTCCTTTAATAGAAGACCTTTAACTAACCTTATTCTCTATTTAGGTAAACCTATACAATCAACTTAAACCATAAAGGCTTTTTAAGGCTTCTCTTAATTCACTTAACATCATAGCAGTGGCACCCCATATAATAGAATTCTTATATACAAAAGCAGGCACATCTAAATAGGTTCCATAACTTGTTGTACGCCCTACATGTTGAATGATACTAGGGGATAATAAATCCTTTACTGGCAATTCTATAATCCCTGCAACTTCATCATAATTACATACAATATTAGGAGATTGGGTTAAGACCCCTAAATAAGGCTGTACTATATAGTTACTAGCAGGAATATACAGCTTTGTGAAAGCTTTTATATCTTGTATACTAGTGGGATGTACCCCTATTTCTTCATAAGTTTCTCTTAATGCTGTGTACTGTAAATCCTTATCTTCTTTATCCATAGCTCCACCAGGAAATCCGATTTGACCAGAATGTACTCCTGTAGAAAGTGCTCTTTGTATTAGTAAGATAGACATTTGTTTATCTTTAGGATACAATAACATCATTACAGCAGATTGCTTAGCATTTCTATGCAACTGTTCGTCTATATAAGATAGTTTTTGACGGTTTGCAGGCATCATTATAGCTTGTGCGGGAAATCCCAGAGGTTTTAGACGTTTAATTTCAGGGATCTTATGCAAAAAAGAATCAAATGTCATAAGTTTGTACATTATAATTTCACTTAATTAAAAATACAACTTTATATCCATGTTTAGCAAAGAAGAAGCACAAAGAATTAAAAAAGAGTTTTGGATAGAATTTGCCCAGGCTTATCCTAGAAAATGGCTACTGCACAAAACTAAAATAAAAGATTTTGCCTTTAAATTTTATTGCGATAACAAAAAAGCTTTTGTTCTATTAGATATAGAACCAAGAGATGCAGAGAAAAGAAAAATCTATTTTGAAAAAATGGAATCTTTAAAAACAATCCTTACCGAGGATTATATCCCAGAGGCTATTTTTGAAAGAGAGTTCTATTTAGAAAATGGCAAACTAATTTCAAGAATATGGGTAGAATTAACAGGTATATCCATTAATAATAGAAATTCATGGCCTGAGATTTTCGATTTCTTTGAGAAAAACATGGCAGCTTTTGAATTATTTTTTTACGAATACGAAGACTATTTAAGAGATTTAGAAATAAACACCTAATTTAGTTGTATATTTCAGTTGCTTAATATAATACACACTCATGCATTTTAAACTTTCTTTATTACTTATCTTTTTCTTTTGCTTTTTAACCTATAGTCAATCTACACAAAAAAGCATAGAACTAGATACCCTAAGAAGCCAAATGCAAGGTGACACCCCTGATTTTGATTTTCTTACTGATACTATTCATAATCATACCATTGTGACAAACCAACCAAAGACACAAGTAGGTAAATTAATCAAAAGAATGTTTGTCAAGAGTAAAAGTTCTAGTCAAGGAAAAGCTCCTACTATTAGTTTTGATAGAGATCTGGCTCTTGGAGAGGGGAAAATTATACGAAATATAGACATTGTAACCCTTGATCCTTTTGGATTTTCTGAAATAGATACCCTACAAGTTCCCACTACTAAAGCAGAAAACTTGGGAAATCGCCTACATTTGAAAACCAAAAAATTTACGATCCGCAATTTTTTACTATTTGAAAAAGGCAAGCCTTTTGATTCTTTAATGATTAAAGAAAGTGAGCGTTTAATCCGTTCTCAACGCTATGTAAAAAGAGTGCTTATTTACCCTATTCCTACTTCTTCCCCAGATTCAGTCGATATTATGGTAAGGGAGCTTGATTATTGGACCATTTATCCAAGTGGATCTATCTCTACGAGCTCGATGCGAATTCGCCTTACCGATAAGAACTTTGCTGGTTTAGGTCATGAATTAAGTATGCAATACAGAAGGCGTATCGACCAAGATAAGCAAGGTTACTATTTCAACTATAGAATCAATAATATTCAAAGAACCTTTATAAGAAGTGAATTATTATATGACTCTGATGTATGGGGTAATTATCGAAAATTTGCCTTAGTAGACCGTCCTTTCTACTCTCCTTACACCAAATGGGCAGGAGGTTTTAATTACACCCAAAGATTCTCTAGAGACTCCTTAATTGGTGTAGATGATAAATATAGCTTTGAGGCTAGAAAATATAATCAATATGATGCTTGGGTGGGACGCTCTATCCCTCTTTACCAAAGAGTTAAAGACAACACAGTAATCACTAACTTAAGAGCTGCTGTTCGTTATTACCAAAGAGATTACATTGATAGACCAGATCAAAAATATGATACAATAGGCTATTTTTCCAACTCTAAAACCTATTTAGCAACACTTGGAATTAGCTCTATTAATTATATACAAGACCATTTTATCTTCACTCATGATAGAATTGAAGATGTAGCTGTTGGGAAAATCTTCTCTATTACAGGTGGTTTTAATAACCAATTCCATAAAACTAGAAGTTATTTTGGAGCAAAATTTGCCATGGGAAAATACACCAATTTTGGTTATTTAGCCACTAATATAGAATGGGGAAGCTATTTTTTAGGAAAAAAATCAGAGCAAGGAGCCTTGCGCCTAGATGTCACCTACTTTACTAAATTACTTTTTCGTGGTAATTGGAAATTTAGACACTTTATAAATCCTAGCTTTATAATGGGCTATAATCGCTATGACCACATGGAGGATCAATTGCGTTTAGAACAGGTAATTGCCGGGATACGCGCCTCCAAAATTAGAGCGGCAAGAAGAGTTTCTCTGTCCTATCAATGGCAAGCTTATGCGCCTTATAGTTGGAAAGGGTTTCATATTAGTCCCTATGTAAATATAGAAGGGGCTTTTGTAGGATATAAAAACCATGCCTTTTTGGACGGTAAATTATATTCTCGTTTAAGTATAGGCTTTGTAGCAAGTAATGAATATTTGGTTTTTAGCAGTATAGCAATTTCTTTAGTTTACTACCCTACTATGCCAGATTCTCAAAGAGCAATATTCTATGCCAATGGTAGAAAATACGATATGGAATTACCTGATTTTAATTACGGTAAACCGCAAACAGTAAATTACTATTAAAAAAAAAGCTATTATCTTTTAAAGATAATAGCTTTTTTTAAGTTCTATATTGGTTATAATTCAGATTGCTTTAAAGACAATTCATAGCGCTCTAAATTAGTTTGCTCATAAATATATTCCAAGATATCTATGTCAAGTTGAGTTAACTCTACATTTCTTCTTTGCATCACCACCTTCATGGTTTGCACTGCTTTTTTAAAGTCATATAACTCCTCTTGATCAACACCACCCCATGTGAAGTTGTTTAAAAAAGTTTTAGGAAATCCTCCTCCATAAATACTACAACTAACCCCAACTACACTTCCGGTATTGAACATGGTATTGATTCCACATTTACTATGGTCTCCCATTAACAAGCCACAAAACTGTAACTTAGTGTCTTCATACTTTTGCTGGGCCATATTCCATACCTTCACATTAGCATAGTTATTCTTTAAATTGGAGTTATTAGAGTCGGCACCGATATTACACCACTCCCCAAGCACTGCATTACCTAAAAATCCATCATGTCCTTTGTTAGAGTAACCAAAGATGACACTATTGCTAATTTCTCCACCTACACGAGACTCCGGTCCAATAGTAGTTGCTCCATATATTTTAGCTCCCATCTTTACTTGGGCTCCCTGACAAAGTGCAAAAGGGCCTCTAATTAAAGATCCTTCCATAATCACAGCATCTCGACCAATGTATATAGGTCCTTGTGTTGTATTTAAAGTAACACACTCCACTATTGCTCCTTGCTCTAAGAAAACATTTTCTCTAGGACCAATAATATTAACTGTTTTGGAAATAGGTTCTGATATTTCGCCTTCAGTTAGTAATGCAAAATCTTGCTCTATAGCTAAATGGTTTTTCTGAAAAATATCCCATTTATTTTCCAGCTTTTCCAATGCTCCATCATATGGAATAATTTGATAGGAATCAAAATCTACCTCCTCTTGATTATCTTGGGTGAAAAAGGCAATAATATCGTCCTTATAAACGATAGCTTGATTAACTTGAAGAGCTTTAACCTTATCTACTAAGGCTTGAGTAGGAAGAAAACAAGAGTTGATCATTACATTGTTTTCAAGCTCTACCATAGGGTATTTTAAAGACAAATACTCTTGGGTCAAAGTAGTAGTTGTATAACCTAAGTATTTCTCCCATTTTTCACGAATAGTTAATATACCAATTCGCATATCTGCAACGGGACGAGTAGAGGTAAAAGGTAAAAAATTATCCCTTAGGTCCCCATCAAATAATATATAATTCATAGCACTTGTTCTTTAGTATAACATTTTATCAAAGTTAACTAAAGTTGTAAGAAGTACCACCTATATGACAAAAAAAAAAGAGCCTCTAATAAAATTAGAAGCTCTTTCGTATAATTTAAAATTCAAATTATTTTTTGAATTTAGCATATTTAGTTTTGAATTTATCAATACGTCCTGCAGTATCGATAAGTTTAGATTTACCTGTATAGAATGGGTGAGATGTACGAGAAATCTCCATTTTAAACACTGGGTACTCTACACCATCAACTTCGATAGTTTCTTTTGTATCTACTGTTGATTTTGTGATGAATACGTCATCATTTGACATATCTTTAAACGCTACTAATCTGTAATTTTCTGGGTGAATACCTTTTTTCATGATAAATCTGTTTTAAATTATGAGTTACTTTTCGTCCCGAAGCTTTCTGTTTTTCAAGAAAGGTGTAAACGTCCAATAACTTTTTTGTTACATTTATTTACTTTTCAGACCGCAAATTTACAACTAAAATTGAAATAACAAATAACTAATGTACTTTTATTTGCTTTTTTTGCTACAAAACTATTTTATTTCCAAACCTACGTCTAGGATTCTAAAAACCACCTACGCCTTTATCTCTTCTTCACCCTTCAATTCTATTGAATTTTAATCACTAAAAAACATCTATATACAAATAAAATGTTTATATACACGACTTTGTTTGTAATAAAAGTTTTATCATATTTGACCCATATTTTATTTTAAATAAAATTTCACATAACATATAACCGACCTAAACAAACCTATTCAAATGAAAAAAAACATTATCACCTTCCTGTTTTTACTATTTTTTGTTGCTATATGGGCACATCCCGACCAAAAACAAGTAGAAAAGGCTTTATACAACCTAAAGAATGTAACCTTTACACAGATGGATTCTGAGGATGACTCTGTTTTAAAGTATAAACTTAAAGTAAGACAACCAATCGACCATAATGATGAGTCAAAAGGTTACTTTGATCAAAGTGTGTATTATATACATAGAGGATTTGATCGTCCAACAGTGATGGAAACCAATGGTTATACCCTTTCACATGGACAAACTGAATTGCCTAAGTATTTTCAAACTAACTACCTTAGTGTAGAGCACCGCTATTTTGGAGATTCTACCCCTAAGGATACTCCTTATGAATACTTAACTTTAGAGCAAGCCACAGCTGACCTTCACCAGGTAAATCAATTATTTAGAGAATTATACAAAGGTAAATGGATTTCAACAGGAATCAGTAAGGGAGGTCAAACTACTATCTTTTACAAATATTTCTACCCAGAGGACGTAGATGTAGCAGTACCTTATGTTGCTCCATTTAATAAATCTCTAGAGGACCAAAGAATCTATACCTTTTTAGATACCGTTGGTTCTAAGAAATGTCGCGAAGCTATTCAAAAAGTACAAACAGCTTTATTTGAGAATAAAAAACAGATTATAGAAAAATTGCGTTGGTATGCTAAAGGAGCTCGATTAAAATTCGATTATATTGGTGGTTTAGATACTGCTTATGATTTAGCTGTATTAGAATATGACTTTGCTTTTTGGCAAGGAGGAAATGATTGCGCTACTTTACCTAACATCAAAAACATTGACCAATTAACAGATGATTTTCTAAAAATCAGTAATATTGACTTTTTTGGAGATGCAATGATTAAAAAATTTGCTTCACACTACTATCAAGCAGGAAGTCAAATGGGATATTATGGATACGATATTACTCCTTTTAAAAAATACGTTTCTTTCAAAGAAAACCCATCTGCTATTCATATGCCAGAAGGTACATCAACGGATAGTTTTGACAATAGCCTTCTAATTAAGGTTCAAAATTGGTTGGATAATGATGCTAATGGAATCCTATATGTTTACGGAGATATTGATACTTGGAGTGCTACAAGAGTTATTCCAAGTGATAAAGTTAACTCTAAGGCTTATATGGTAGAAGATGCCGATCATTATAAGGCTAGAGTTGGTAATATGAATCCGCAAATGCAACAAGATTTTTTCGACACATTTGAAAAATTCACTCAATTAAAGCCAATCTTGGATTAACTTTCACTTAGTAGTTTATCCCTTACTGGCTTTAAAGCAAGTACTTTATCTTACCTGATGAAGTACTTGCTTTTTTTTTGCCTTATAAAAACCAATTGTTTACTAAATAAAAGCAAGCTTCTGAGCTTGAAAGCTAGGTTGGTTTGTCTACTACAAAACCTATATATATCACAATTCACAATTAAGGTAAAGGGTTATTTTAGTATATTTGTTTTTTTAAAGTTTACTTACTAGCAAATAATGAAAGACCCAATTAATAAAATTGGAATTAAATTTGGTTTAATTCTAGCTGCCTACTATACCCTTTTTGATTGTATAGTTTTTTTTACTGACCAAAATTTATTCACAAACATCCCTTTAGGTTTTTTGAATATTTTCGTAACTATAGCTCTAGCTATAGGTTGTATATTAATGGCTAAGAAACAAATAGGAGGCTATATTACTTTTAAAGAGGCCTTTACTCCTTACCTACTTTATGTATTAATAGGTGTTACGGTGAATATGGTAGTATACTATATCCTATTTAACTTTGTTAATCCAAATGCACAAGAGCCCCTTAGAGACACTCTGTACCAAATGGCTATTGACAAAATCAATGCCCTTGGTATGCCTGAAGCCGATAGGTTAGCTAAAATCAAACAAGCTGAAGAAAGCAATCCTTTTACCTTCCAAACCCAAGTATTTGCATGGGCTGGAAGTATATTAAAATATTGTATCCTAGGTTTCTTATTAGCGGCTATTTTCAGAAACAAATCAGAATTTATACCTGTAGAAAAACCAACACAAGATAGCCCAGACAAACACACTGACAACCTACAAGTAAAGGATGTATCTGAGGATAAACAATCTTCTGTGTCTAAAAAACAGCCTAAGAAAAATAAAGAACAACCTTCGAAAAAATAATCCTTCGACTCAACTAAAGCTTTTTTCATGAATCTTTCTATTGTTATACCTTTATTAAACGAGGCAGAATCTTTACCCGAATTACACCAATGGATCTCTAAAGTTATGCAGGAAAATAACTTTAGTTATGAGATTATCTTTATTGATGATGGTAGTACGGATGATTCATGGAATATTATCCAAGGTTTAATAGCACAAAATCCAGCTTGTAAAGCAATCCGTTTTGCCAGAAACTTTGGTAAGTCTCAGGCTTTACATGCAGGTTTTAAAAGAGCCCAAGGACAAGTGGTTATTACCATGGATGCAGACTTACAAGACAGTCCAGAGGAAATTCCAAGCCTATATAAAATGATAACAGAGCAAAATTTCGATTTAGTCTCTGGTTGGAAAAAGAAAAGATATGATTCTCTATGGGCTAAAAACATCCCCTCCAAACTATTTAATTGGGCTGCAAGAAAAACTTCAGGGGTACAGCTTAACGATTTTAATTGCGGACTAAAAGCTTACCGTCTAGAGGTGGTAAAAAACATAGAAGTTTCAGGGGAGATGCACCGATACATACCTGTTTTAGCCAAAAACGAAGGGTTTTCTAAAATTGGAGAAAAGGTAGTAATCCACCAAGCCAGAAAATACGGAGTTACTAAATTTGGGATGAATCGATTTATAAATGGATTTTTAGATTTAATCACCATTTGGTTTTTAACTAAATTTGGTAAACGTCCAATGCACTTCTTTGGTGCTCTTGGCCTTTTAATGCTTTGTATAGGGTTCTGTGCTTCCTTATTTATAGGAGGTAGTAAACTCTACAAACTTTACTATGGCCTACCCTCTATCTTGGTCACTAGAGATCCGTGGTTTTACATTGCTTTAACTACAATGATCATAGGTAGCCAATTGTTTTTAGCAGGCTTTATAGGGGAAATAATACTAAAGACAAATACAAAAAATAAGAGATACAAAATCGCCCAAAAAGTCGGTTTTAAAAAAATATAATTATGCAAACAGAACAAGATATTTTACAAATAGCTAACCAGTGGTTACAAGATCCTTTTGATACAGAAACTAAACAAGAAGTAGAGAGAATGATCCAAGAGGACAGTGAGTTACTGAAGGATAGTTTTTACAAAAACTTAGAGTTTGGAACTGGAGGTATGCGTGGTGTAATGGGAATAGGTACGAACCGAATCAACAAATACACTTTAGGAAAAAACACCCAAGGTTTATCTCAATACATTAAAGAGTGTTTTCCAAACAAACAATCTAGTGTTGCCATTAACTATGACTGTAGACATAATAGTAAAGAATTAGCTAAAGTGGTAGCAGATGTATTTACTGCAAATGGTATCAAAGTATACTTATTTGAAGATATGCGTCCTACTCCTGAGCTTTCCTTTGCAGTAAAATACTACAACTGTCAAGCAGGTATTGTTTTAACTGCTTCACATAACCCACCGGAATACAACGGTTATAAAGTATATTGGCAAGATGGAGGCCAAATTGTTCCTCCAAATGACCAAGCAGTTATTGATATTATTAATAGCTTAAACTACCAAGATATCAACTTTAAAGGCCAAGATGACCTTATTACTTATGTAGGTAAGGAATTAGACCAAGCCTTTATTAATTCTACTATAGAGCATGCGAGCTTTAATACTCCAGCTTGGGCTAAAGATGATCTGAAAATTGTTTTCACATCTTTACATGGAACTTCTATTAAGTTAATCCCTCAAACTTTAGAAAAGGCAGGTTATAAAAATGTCTTTATTGTAAAAGAGCAAGAAGAACCTAATGGAGACTTCCCTACAGTAAAATCCCCTAACCCAGAAGAGCCAGAAGCTCTAGAAATGGCAATGGAACTAGCTGAAAAAGTTGGTGCTGATATTGTTATTGGTACGGATCCTGACTCAGATAGAATTGGAATTGCAGTACGTGATTTAGAAGGAAAAATGACGCTTTTAAATGGTAACCAAGCCATGGTAGTTATGACTGCTTTCTTATTAGAACAATACAAGAGAAACCAAGGTTTTAAAGGCAATGAATTCATTGGTTCTACAATTGTATCTACACCTATGATGTTAGATTTAGCTCAAAGTTATGGGGTAGAGTGTAAAGTTGGATTAACTGGATTCAAATGGATTGCTAAATTCATCAACGATTGCCCAGATCAAAAATTCATCGGAGGTGGAGAAGAAAGCTTCGGTTATATGATTGGCGATCAAGTAAGAGATAAAGATGCTGTTGCTTCTGCCCTTTTAGTATGTGAAATTGCTGCATTAGCAAAAGCTGGAAAGAGTTCTTTTTACACAGAACTTTTAAATCTATACATTGACCATAGTTACTACAAAGAGCACCTAATCTCTTTGGTAAAAAAAGGAATGGATGGAGCTGCTCAAATCAACCAAATTATGTCTGATTTAAGACAAAATCCACTTTCTCATATTATTGGACAAAGAGTGGTTTGTGTAGAGGATTACAAAACCCAAAAAGCCCTTAACTTAATTACAAACGAAGTGGAAGAAATCCAAGTTCCAAGTTCGAATGTATTAATTTATTACCTAGAAGACGGAAGTAAGATTGCTGCTCGTCCAAGTGGTACAGAACCTAAAATTAAATTCTATTTTAGTGTAAACCACCCAGTAGATGATTTATCACAAATAAAAGAAGTAGAACAACATTTAGAGGATAAAATTCAAAGTATCATCCAAGAAATGAATCTAAACTAATATAAAATAGACTAGTATTTATACTAGTCTACTTTGCTTTTACTAAAAACCATATACTTTACCTATGAACGAATACTTTAAAAAAATTATTCGATATGCCTTTCCTTATAAAAAATACGCCTATTTAAACGTATTTTTTAATATACTATATGCCCTATTTAGTGCTTTGTCTTTTGTGGCTTTGATCCCAATGATGACAGTATTATTTGATGAAGCCAAACCTATAGTGCAAAAACCAGTTTACCAAGGTATCGGTAGTTTAAAGAATTATTTAGAAGACTATATGTCTTACTTTATTAATTCTTTTTCTCAAGCCCATGGTGCAGAAAAGACTTTAATGGTAATGGCAGGGGTTATTATAACCTTGTTTTTACTTAAGAACCTTTTCAATTATTGGGGAATGTATTTTGGTACTTTCTTACGCAACGGTGTTTTAAAGGATTTGCGTAATGCCATGTATAAAAAATCATTAGAGCTACCTCTATCTTTCTTTTCTGAGAAAAGAAAAGGAGATGTTATTTCCAGAATTACAGCCGATGTTCTTGAGATCCAACATTCCTTCTTATCTATTTTAGAAGTTATTGTTAGAGAACCTCTAACCATTGTATTTACCATTATTGCAATGTTTGGAATAAGTGTTAAACTTACTTTGTTTGTATTTATTTTCATTCCTATTGCAGGGGTAATAATCTCTAAGGTTGGTAAGTCCCTAAAGAAAAGTTCTCAAAAAGCATCCCAAGAGCAAGGTTATTTTCTTTCTTTGATTGAAGAGTCTTTACAGGGTATGCGTATTATAAAAAGTTTTAATTCAGAAGCTAATTTTAATGCTCGTTTCCAAGAATCTACCCAAAGCTTTTATGAGCTAAACAATAAAATTTTAAATCGTCAAAACCTTTCCTCTCCTTTAAGTGAGTTTTTAGGTATTGTAACTATTGCTGTTTTATTAGTATTTGGAGGACATATGGTTTTAACCGAACAAAGCTTGTCAGGAGCTTCCTTTATTGCTTATATCGGTATGGCTTATAATATCTTAACTCCTGCTAAAGCTATGAGTAAAGCCTCTTACAGTTTAAAAAGAGGATATGCAGCAGCAGAAAGAGTCTTAGATATACTAGAACAAGAAAATAGCATAACAAGTAAAGAGAACGCTATTGATAAAAAAGACTTTACTACAGCTATTACCTTAGAACATGTTGGCTTTAAATACGACAAAGAAGAAGTACTAAAAGACTTCAACTTAGAGATTCCAAAGGGAAAAACAATAGCTTTAGTAGGACAAAGTGGAAGTGGAAAAAGTACTATATCCAACCTTCTTACAAGATTCTGGGATATCAATAAAGGTAAGATACTTATCGACAATGTAGATATTAGAGACATCAAATTAGATGATTTAAGAGATCTGATTGGTCTAGTTAGCCAAGACAGTATTTTATTTAATGACTCCATTAAAAACAACCTAAAATTAGGTAACCCAAATGCTAGTGACCAGGAAATTATCAATGCTCTAAAAATTGCTAATGCCTATGAATTTGTGAAAGATTTACCTCAGGGCTTAGATACCAATATTGGAGATTCAGGTAATAAACTTTCTGGTGGACAAAAACAGCGTCTATCTATAGCTAGAGCAGTTTTAAAGAATCCTCCTATAATGATTTTAGACGAGGCTACCTCAGCACTAGATACAGAAAGCGAACAAATAGTACAACAAGCTTTAGAGAATATGATGAAAAATCGAACTTCTATTGTAATTGCTCACCGTTTATCTACTATTCAAAACGCAGATTTAATTGTAGTAATGCAAAAAGGTAAGATAATCGAACAAGGATCTCACGAGCAACTATTACTTAAAAATGGAGCTTATTCCAAATTAGTAACGCTACAATCCTTAGAATAATATTAAATCCAGATGCATTACTTATGCCTATCTGGATTTTTTTATTACCTCTATAAAAAACACAGTAAAAAAATTTAACCTTTTTAGTATCTTTAGCTAAAACCACTCAGCTTTTGCTTATTGGACTAAAGATATTCTATACTTTTAAAATTAACATTTATGCAAAGTAATATACAACACCCCATAATCACTTCTATTTTAGATAACGATTTTTATAAATTTACGATGCAACACGCTGCCATTAAACAATTTCCCTACGCAAAGGCATCTTACGTATTTATCAACAGAGGAGACCATAAGTATCCCGATGGATTTGCTGAGGCCTTGCAAGATCAGGTAAATAAGATGGCAGATTTACGTTTAACTAAGGCTGAGAAAGACTTTTTAGCAAAAACTTGCCCTTATTTAGACCCTACTTATTTAGACTTTTTAGAAGGATATAGCTATAATCCAAATGAAGTAGAAATAACACAAGATAAAGACCAGTTAACGGTTAATATCCAAGGATATTGGTATAGATCTATTTTATGGGAGGTTCCATTAATGTCTTTGATTTGCGAATTGTATTATATACTAACGGGGGCTCAACCTATGGTAGAGCAGCAAATTATAGAAACTACCAAAAACAAGATTGAAAACTATAAAAAACTTGGTATTACTATCGCTGAATTTGGTACAAGAAGAAGATACTCTTATAAAGTACATAGCATAGTAGTTGAAACCCTTAAGAAATATGGCTCGGCATGCTTTATTGGAACAAGTAACGTTCACCTGGCAATGGTCAATAACATTAAACCAATTGGTACACATGCCCATGAATGGTTTATGTTCCACGCTGCTAAATATGGCTTTAAAATGGCAAATTCCATGGGCTTAGAGCATTGGGTGGATACTTATAGAGGAGATTTAGGAATAGCCCTAACAGATACTTACACAAGTGAAGTCTTCTTTGAACACTTTGATAAAAAATTTGCTAAGCTATTTGATGGTGTTAGACATGATAGTGGAGATCCAATTGAATTTGCGCAAATGACCATTAATCACTATAAGAGTTTGAATATTGATCCTCGCTCAAAAACAATTATTTTTAGTGATGGTTTGAATCCTGAAAAAGTACAGCATATCACCCATTTTTGTAGAGGAAAAATAGGTATGTCTTTTGGAATTGGGACGGATTTCACCAATGATGTAGGTTTACCTGCAATGAATATTGTGATAAAAATGTCACAAGCATTACCTGAAAAGGGCAATTGGACAGATGTGGTAAAACTATCGGATGAGCCTAAAAAGCATACTGGTACACCAGAAATGATCGAACTAGCACAACGCTTATTAGATATTCCACTTATAAAATAAAGAAAGCAATTTTTTTTAATTAACAAATTGGAAAATTAAGCTTTAATAGTTTACTTTTGTGTAAAATTTAAATACAATATAATGGCAACTAACAGAACTTTTACAATGATTAAGCCAGATGCTGTTGAGGCAGGGAACATCGGTGGTATCATCAACATGATTACAGAGGCAGGATTTAAAATTGTTTCTATGAAGTTAACTCAATTAACAGTTAGAGATGCTCAAAAATTCTACGAAGTACACAGTGAAAGACCTTTTTACGGTGAATTAGTTGAATTTATGTCTAGAGGTCCAATCGTTGCAGCTATCTTAGAAAAAGATAACGCAGTAGAAGACTTCAGAACATTAATTGGAGCTACAAACCCAGCGGACGCAGCAGAAGGAACTATCCGTAAGAAATATGCTAAATCTATTGGAGAAAATGCAGTTCACGGATCAGATAGCGACGAAAACGCTGCTATTGAATCAGCTTTCCATTTCGCAGGAAGAGAACAATTCTAAGAAGAAACCCTTCTTTATCATACCAAAGGCCATTTTTATATATAAAAATGGCCTTTTTACTTTAGTTATGGTATTATTTTAACAATTAATATAAATATTCCCATATTATTACTTTTATATACTTTTTTTATCGAAAAAAATATTATTTTCACACAAAATAAATAAATTCGATATAAAGCTCATGAAAGAAGCATTAAAATCAATAAAAGTACCTATTTGGTCTATTCTTATCCCTTTAGTATCCGTACTACTTTTATTTGTACAAGGCTCTCTACCTAATAATTTATATACTGACCTGCTTTTAGGAGCTTTTCTAATTGGATCAGTACTAGCATCGGTTAGCCATGCTGAAACTGTTGCACATCGCGTTGGAGAACCTTATGGAACTATCATCCTTGCCTTGGCAATAACGGTAATTGAAGTTTCTTTAATTGTGTCTATAATGCTAAGTGAAGGTAACTCAGAACCTTCTTTCTTAGCAAGAGATACTGTATTTGCCGCAATAATGATTATTCTTACCGGAATAATCGGAATCTGTTTTCTAAGTGGTGGATATCGCTTTAAAGAACAAAACTTTATAAAACAAGGTATTAGTACTGGGTTAATTACCCTACTAGCTATTGCAACCTTAACTTTAATACTACCAAATCACACTACTAGTCAGCCAGGTAATAGTTATACAAGTAATCAATTATTCTTTGTAGCTATTGTTTCTTTAATTCTTTATGGAGGGTTTTTAGCGGTACAAACCATTCGTCACCGTAATTACTTTGTGTTAGAAGAAGAC
The DNA here is from genome assembly GCF_054871685.1 of Myroides sp. LJL116. Classification (NCBI taxonomy): domain Bacteria; kingdom Pseudomonadati; phylum Bacteroidota; class Flavobacteriia; order Flavobacteriales; family Flavobacteriaceae; genus Myroides; species Myroides sp. LJL116. The sequence goes on along the minus strand of NZ_JBTXLR010000010.1, from coordinate 77,849 downwards.
TTAAAAACATCTAATAGTAATACTACAGCTACAAAGCAGACCACGGATCAAGATGCAGAGAATAGTATGGATCAAGATGCAGATAATAACATAGATCATATACCTGTGAATATTCCTACTACCGTTGTAGCCTTTATTATGCTACTTGTAGCTTTGGCAGCAGTTGTATTATTATCTAAGTTATTATCCCCTACCATTGAAAGTGCAGTTGCTCAAGCTGGCGCACCTAAATCTTTGGTTGGTATTATCATTGCAACGGTTATTTTACTTCCAGAAGGCTTAGCTGCCTATAAAGCAGCTAGACAAGATAGATTACAAACTAGCTTAAACCTAGCTATTGGTTCTGCCCTAGCTTCCATCGGACTTACTATTCCTGCAGTAGCAATTGTTTCTTACTTTACAGGATTAACTGTTGCCTTGGGAATAGACGCTAAATCAACTGTATTACTATTAACAAGTATTGCCACTGTTTATCTTTCTATTTCATCTGGAAGAACAAACATTCAACAGGGAATTGTACTACTGGTGTTATTTGCAACCTATTTATTTACTACCATAGCTCCATAAAAAGCTGGGATATATAAAATAATAAAAGCCTCAAAAGTTAACTTTTGAGGCTTTTATTATTTTATCCTTATTCTGTTCTTATTAGAATACATTTAAATCCAATAAGTCTGCAATGTCTTTAATCATATGATAACCTGCAATAGAGTTACCTTGTTTATCTAAGCTAGGGCTAAATACACCTAAACCATATCCTTTGTTAGCACTAACTAAGATACCACCTCCTACACCAGATTTACTAGGTAAACCAACTTTTCTAGCATATTCTCCACTAAACTCATACATACCACCAGTGAACATAACCGATTGAATTAATCTTGCCATATCTGTACTTTGGTATTTAGTATTTCCATCGTAACGCACGCAGTCATTTGCGAAGAAATATCCCATTTTAGCCAAGTCCTGGGCCGTGATTTCAATAGAACACTGCTTAAAGTAATTATCTAACTTATCTTCATTTTCTTGAGAATAGTCGATAAAGCCACTGTTAACCATCATATAGAACATTGCTCTATTTCTATGACCTGTTTCTTTCTCTGATAGATAAACCGCTTGATTAATATCAATACTAGGATTGTTGGTAATAAAGCGAATCATCTCCAAAATCTTTTGGTAAGCTACATCTTTATCTCCAGGGATCAACGAAGTAGTTAAAATAGCTCCTGCGTTCATCATTGGATTTAATGGTTTTCCATTAAAATCTAAATTAGCTGAATAATTAAAAGGCATATTAGTTCCATAATAACCTACTTTACTAAAAACAGCTTCTTCTCCTAATTCTTGAACAGCAATAAATAAAGAAATAATCTTAGATACACTTTGAATAGTAAATTTTTGATCTACATCTCCAACACTTACAATTTCTCCATTTGGCTTAACTACACTCAAAGCAATAGCATCCTTACGCATTTTTGCAAGCTCTGGAATATAATCCGCAACAGCACCTTGCTCAGCGAAATCTCTATTTTTATCTAAAATAGCCTGAGCTACCTTTGTATTTAAAACAGGATCCCTATTTTTCTTTGTTTCAACAATAACTTCATTAGTAGTAGCAAAAATAGACATGCTATGTAAGGCAAAAAGAGCTAAAGCTAAGTGCCCAAATGTTCTTTTAATCATAATTAGTTTTTTATTTAATATTTTTACTTCTTATCACCTTTCCAGACTCGGTGGTAATAAAGGTATCGCAGAACTGAATCTCTTTAGGCCTTTGGTACCTGTGTAAGGTCTCAAAGATAGTATCTTCTAGCATATAAGCCTTGGCTTGTATCACTAAAACTACCTTGTTTCCTAAAATAGGATCATTTTTACTGCCAATAAAAAAAGGATAGGGTATTTTAGGGCTAAGAAGTTGTTCTATTTCTTCTGGATACAACTTAATCCCCCCACTATTTATCACATTGTCTATTCTACCTTTCCATATAAAATCTTTCTCATTAAGTAAAGTCACTACATCATTGGTAATAATAGGCTCACTTGTAATCTTTGGAGCATTAATAACCAAGCAGCCTCGGTCATCTTGCTTAATACTAACATGGGATAGAATAGTAAAGTACTCCTTATTAATCTGCTTTGCTGCAATATGAGTAATGGTTTCACTCATCCCATAGGTTTCATATACTCTTGTATCAAGGGATAGTAATTGTTCACTTAAAGAAGCCGAAACTTTTGCCCCGCCAATAATTAAACATTTTACTCTATGTAATTCCTGTAAACTAGCCTGCACCTGCATAGGTACCATAGCTACAAAATCAAAATCTCCTTCCACTTGTTGCATTACATTAGAACTTGGAGCAACATGGTGTAAATCCCAACCTAATATTAGGGCTCTTACTAGCATAAGCTTACCGGCTATAAAGTTGGTAGACATACACAGTAGGGCTTTACTTTTATTGGGTATATTAAAAAATTCCCCTGTAGCTCTAGCCGAATAAATCACAGCTTGTTTATCGAGGTGAATTTTCTTCGGAACTCCAGTAGTTCCAGAGGTTTGTACCACAATATAAGGGTTGTCATCCAACCACTCAACTATAAAATCCCCTAATTCAACCAGGTGTTTTTGTCCACTAACTCTTAAAGAATGCTGTGCAAAATCGATAAGTTCTTCTTTTGTATAAGGGATTGCGTTCAAGCAAAAATCCTCATGTACAAAATCATTAGTATATTGTTTCATAAATTACATTCTATTTAACCGCTCCAAATAAATGTTTGGAATAATTACGCCATTTATATTTTTTGGCAAAAATGAAAAAGACTAAAGGTAGAATTATACCCACTTGAGCCAAATACTCCCATACTCCTACAACAGAATCGTTATCTGTATTAATAAAAAGAGAATCCGTCTGAAAAGCAGTCCAGCTAGAGGTTACTAATAATACCCCAACTAAATTGTTGGCAGCATGAAAACCTAAGGCAAGTTCCAATCCTTCATCTATTAAGGTAATCATACCCAAAAATACTCCTGTACCAATATAGTAGATCATAATAGACATACCATTTTGATCTACCTCAGGATTAGCAAAGTGCATCAATCCAAAAATAAAGGAAGTCAATATAAAAGCAACCCCTCTACTTTTAGTAGCCAATCCAAGTCCTTGTAATAAATATCCCCTTAAAAAATATTCTTCAAAACTAGTTTGTAATGGCACTAGAGCTACAGCCAAAACAAGAAAAGTAAAAAAGCTAGCTGGCTTAAAATTCCATTGAAAATCTTGAGGATTGGCTATATAAGAAATTACAAATAGAAATATACAGATTGCTGACCACAACATAAAGGCAAAACCTATTCGGTTCCAATCTATTTTATCCCTAGAAGTAGTCAAGGTCAAAATACTTTGTTTTTGTATAAGTTTTACCCAAAGTAGCAATACAAAGAGTAATCCTACTAAAGGTCCTATGGTCAGTAGAAAGTTTATATTCTTTCCATACAAGGCAATATTTTGGCGTATAATGTCATTTGTGGAAGCATCAGTGAGCTTTAAGACAACTGCATTCAAGGCCATTATGCCAAAAAAAAGTAGAGAAAATGGTAAATAAAGCCATAAGTTGACTTTATGTTTTTTCTTTAATAACTGTTCAATATATTTCATATTTCAAAAAATGTACTATATTTGATAGAAAATCACCTAATTATGATCACAATTTATCACAATCCTCGTTGCAGTAAATCTCGAGAGAGTATCGCATTTATGGAGCAACAAGGCGTTGCTTACAAAATTATAAAATATTTAGATGCCGAACTTACCGAAACGGATGTTAAAACAATTTTACAGAAATTGAACTACTCCCCTATTCAGCTTGTTCGTACCAAAGATAGTCTTTGGCAGGAAACTTTTGGACAAAAAGAGTTAACAGACGAACAAATAATTCAAGCAATGGTGGAAAATCCTAAATTCATAGAAAGACCAATTGTTGTCAATGGACCTCGCGCAGTAATTGCAAGACCCACTGAAAAAATACATGAAATATTGTAGATAAATAATTTTAACACTTTATTAACAACCCTTATATTAAACCATTGTAAATCTTTAGCGTCTAAACTTATATAAAAACTAACGATTACAATGAAAAATAAGCAGGTTTACACCATTCTACTAATGCTGTTGACTATATGTTATAGTGTTACAGCATTAGCTCAAAATCCAAAACTCTTTACCCTGAGTGGGAAAGTAATTGAAAATAGTACTAGTCAACCCTTAGAGTTTGCTAGTATTTATGCTCAAAATCAAGACAGAGAAAATATTATTTCAGGCGGTATGACCGATGAAAAAGGAAACTTCTCTTTTCAAGTACCCCCTGGAACTTACTTTATACGTATCGATTTCTTAGGATTCACTCCTTTAGAAAAAAGAGATATTCTCGTAGATCAAAATACTAACGTTGGAACTTTAAAAGTAGAGGACGATTCCCAGCTTTTAGATGACGTGGTAGTTATTGCCCAATCCTCTAGTGTAGAAATTAAACTGGATAAAAAAGTATATAGTGTTGGCCAAGACATGCTTGTTAAAGGTGGAACTGCTGCTGATGTACTTGATAATGTACCTTCTGTTACAGTAGATAGCGAAGGAACTGTTAGTTTAAGAGGAAGTGAAAACGTAAAAGTATTAATCGATGGAAAACCAAATGGTTTAGCTAGTAACATTGAAGAGGCTATGCGTATTTTATCTGCTGAATCCATTGAAAAAATAGAAGTAATTACCAACCCATCTGCTCGTTATGAAGCAGAAGGAGGAGCTGGTATTATCAACATAATCTTAAAGAAAGGTAAATCCCAAGGTATTAATGGTAATATTTCTGGAACAATTGGAAATCCAGAGAACTATAATCTTAGTGGAAACTTCAACCTAAGAAGTGAAAATTTCAACTTTTACACTACAATTGGTTATAGAGATAGCAAATCCAAAGGCTATAGCAAAAACGATAGTCAGTACTTTGATGCTGATGGAAACACTACTCAATTTATCAATGAGTACAAAACCAATGATAATAAAAGAGAGGGGTATAATGCTATGTTTGGTTTAGATTATTTCTTAACCCCAAGCTTAACTTGGTCTAATGTCGTTAGTGTTAGAAGAAATAATAGAACTGCTCCTAATAATGTAGATTATAGCTACTTTAATGCACAAGGAGATTTTTCTCATAATAGACAAAGACAAGAAGACGCGAAGAGTACTTGGAATAGTGTAGATTATACTACTTCTTTTGAAAAAGTGTTCAAAGATAACTCGGATCACAAATTAAACTTGGAAGCATCTATATCTCAAGATACCAATGATGATACTACTTATGTAACAGATATCAATCAAAAGGTAACTACAATTGGTTATCAAAAAAACACCTCGGATAATGATTATTTAAGTGGATTAGTGAAGTTAGACTATACTTTACCTATTGGAGAGTCTTCTAATTTTGAAGCAGGTTACTTAGGTACTTTCAAGAAAACCACTAATGATTATGATTTGTATAACCAAAATAACCAACAACAGTGGATCAGTGACCCAGCTATTTCTAATACATTAGAATACAAAGAAAGTGTAAATGCATTATACGCTCAATTTGGAAGTAAGATTACCGATAAATTAAACTATATGTTAGGTTTAAGATGGGAAACTAGCAACATTGACGTAAACCAATTAAGAACAGACGATTACAACAATAAAAAGTATAATGACTTTTTCCCAAGTGCTTTCTTAAATTACGAATTAAACGAATCTACTAACTTATCGGTAAGTTATAGTAGAAGAATCATGCGTCCTAGAGGAAGATTTTTAAATCCTTTCTCTAATTACACAAGTGATATTAACTACTTCAAAGGTAACCCAGATTTAAATCCTGCAAAAACCAATGCATTTGATTTAGGATTTATGAAAAGATGGACAACCTTTACTTTCACAGGGTCAGTATATTTGAATAAAACAGAAGATACCTTCCAATTTGTAAGATATATCGCTGGACAAACACCAGATGGTACGCCAATTACGGTAAGTTCTCCTATTAACTTAGCTACAGAATATCGTTATGGATTAGATCTTACTCTTAACTATAACCCATTTAAATGGTGGAGATTAAATGGAAACTTTAACTTCTTCAAAAATCAAACAAAAGGAGATTATACCTTTATTGATATAGACGGAAGCAAGCAAATCCAAAATTTCGACAATAATGCCTACGCTTGGTTTACTAGAATTTCTTCTAAAATTACTTTGCCGTACAAAATTGATTGGCAATTAAATGGGATGTACATGGCTCCTACTACAACAGCTCAAGGAAAAATTAAATCTTCTTTATCGGCTAATATCTCTTTAAGTAAAGATGTATTAAAAGACCAAGCTACTATTACAGTTAATATTAGTGACTTATTCAATAGTAGAAAAAGAAAGATGGATACTTTCTTAGCACAATCTCACTCTTTTAGTGAAATGCAATGGAGAGGTAGACAAATGAATGTTTCCTTTACTTACCGTTTCAACCAAAAGAAAAATGACAGACAAAAATCTTCTTCTGAAAGATCATCAGATGATTCAGATATGGAGTTAATTTAATAAATACGATTCTTAATAAAAAATCCCTATACTTTAAAGTATAGGGATTTTTTATTGGTAGTAATACTACCTCTGCCTTAACTAAGACTAACAATGCTACTATCTAAGATACCAAGGTGTAAAGAGTAAAGTAGTCCTTTTTAAAAAAACAGATCGTTTAAAAGTTAAAGGAAACTTTTACCCATAAAAAAAGAGCTACATACTGAGTATATAGCTCTTTTATTTTTTGTCTAAGTATAAAATTATACTCGACTTTCTTCTAATTGCTGTTTTTTAGCTTTTTTCTCTTTAAGCAATTCGATAGCTCCTCCAGTTGCCCAATAACAAGCAAAACCTATCAAGAATATCAAAAGCCAAAATGCCATTGTAATAACGGTCATGCCAACGATAAAAGCTAAATACTGTTGAAATTCAAACATTTTTTCCGGAATTTTTGTATATACCTGCCAAATATAAGAACTTTATTTTTTGTAACCTAAAAACCTAAATAAATTTTCAAATCATTTAGAATCAAACTAGATAATTTTGAGTAACTTTAGAAGTATCATCCAAAACATTGCTATTATGAACTATAGAATTGAAAAGGACACTTTAGGTAAAGTTGAAGTGCCCGCAGACAAATATTGGGGAGCTCAAACACAACGCTCTATCCATAATTTCAAAATTGGTCCTAGTGGCTCTATGCCCAAGGAAATCATTGAAGCTTTTGCTTACTTAAAAAAAGCTGCTGCATATGCCAACTATGACCTTGGCGTACTCTCTTTAGAGAAAAAACAAGCCATTGCACAAGTATGTGATGAAATTTTAAATAACAAATTAGAGGATCAATTTCCACTTGTAATTTGGCAAACAGGTTCAGGGACACAATCCAATATGAATGTTAACGAAGTTATTGCCAATAGAGCACAAGTACTTGCTAACAGACAAATTGGTGAGGAGCCTTTAGTATTACTAGCCAATGATGATGTCAATAAATCCCAATCCTCCAATGACACCTTCCCTACTGCTATGCATATAGCTGCCTATAAAACAATCATGGATATCACCATACCAGGTATTACGCAATTAAGAGATACCTTAGACCATAAGGCCCATGAATATAAAGACATCGTTAAAATAGGTAGAACCCACTTAATGGATGCTACTCCTTTAACACTAGGACAAGAAATTTCTGGATATGTTGCCCAATTAGATCACGGATTGGCAGCTTTAAAAAATACTCTACCTCATCTAGCAGAATTAGCCCTTGGAGGTACTGCAGTGGGTACAGGTTTAAATACTCCTAAGGGGTATGATAAGTTGGTAGCAAAATACATTGCTAGTTTTACTGGATACCCTTTTGTTACTGCTAAGAATAAATTTGAAGCTTTAGCAGCTCACGATGCCATAGTAGAATCCCATGGAGCATTAAAACAATTAGCCGTTTCTTTATACAAGATTGCCAACGACATTCGTTTATTAGCCTCAGGGCCAAGATCTGGAATAGGAGAAATTATACTTCCAGCAAATGAACCTGGTTCTTCCATTATGCCTGGAAAAGTGAATCCTACTCAATGTGAGGCTTTAACTATGGTAGCTGCCCAAGTTATAGGTAATGATGTAACCATTACCTTTAGTGGTACCCAAGGCCAATTTGAATTAAATGTTTTTAAGCCAGTAATGGCTGCTAATTTCTTAGAATCTGCCACTTTGTTAGGACAGGCTTGTGTTTCTTTTGATATACACGCCATAAAAGAGATGCAACCTAACTTGAACAAAATAGAGGAATTAGTACAAAACTCTCTTATGCTGGTTACTGCCTTAAATCCTCATATTGGATATTATAAGTCCGCAGAAATTGCTCAATATGCACATGCTAACAATACAACTCTAAAACAAGCTGCCCTGGATTTAGGTCATGTTAGTGAACAAGATTTTGATCAATTAGTAGTACCTAGTAAAATGGTTAGAAATTCACCAGAGAAATAAAGTAAAAAAGCCTTGCTCCTTAAAGCAAGGCCTCTTAATTTTATAACCTATCTTCTTAAGATTTAGAAATTAAAGTAAGAACGATAATTCCCTAAGTCTTTATCTCCTCTTCCCGAAAGATTCACCACAACGATATCCTCTGGGTTAAATTTCTTTTGATCTAAAACCGCTAAAGCATGAGAGCTCTCAATTGCTGGGATAATTCCTTCCATCTTACATAAGTCTAAACCGCTTTGCATGGCTTGATGATCTAATATGGCAAAAAACTCAGCGCGGTTTAATTCTTTCATATGTGCATATAAAGGTCCAAAACCAGGGTAGTCTAAACCTGCTGAAATAGAATATGCCTCTAAAGGCTCTCCATTTTCATCCTGCATATACAATGTCTTACTTCCGTGTAATACACCAGGTTTCCCAACAAAAGAAGTAGCCGCAGTTTCTAGAGTATTTATATTTTTACCTCCCCCTTCTGCAATAAGTAACTTAACACTATCTTGCTCTAAGAAATGATAAAATGCCCCAGCAGCATTACTTCCTCCACCAACACAAGCAATGATATAATCTGGATTTTCTCTTTGCTCCTTTTCCAATAATTGGGATTTGATTTCTTTGGAAATCACCGATTGAAATTTAGCTACCATATCTGGATAAGGGTGAGGTCCTACTACAGATCCAAGTAAGTAAAAGGTATCATGTGCGTTATCAATCCAGTACATTAATGCCTCATCGACTGCCTCCTTTAAGGTCATCGCTCCGCTTTTTGCTGCAACAATTGTCGCTCCTAGCATTTTCATTCTAGCAACATTAGGTGCTTGTCTTTCCATATCTAGAGCTCCCATATATACAATACACTCCATCCCCATTAAAGCACAAACCGTAGCAGTTGCTACACCATGCTGTCCTGCACCAGTTTCAGCAACGATTTTCTTTTTACCCATGCGCTTGGCCAATAAAATTTGACCAATAGTGTTGTTGATTTTATGAGCACCCGTATGGCATAAGTCCTCTCTTTTTAAATAAATTTTTGCTCCATACTTCTGGGATAAATTCTTTGCAAAATAAAGTGGCGTAGGACGCCCAACATAGTCTTGAAGTAATTCTTGCATTTCTTGCTTGAAATCCTCCTGTTCTAAGTAGTGTAAATATTTTTCTTGTAATTCTTGAATTACAGGTTGTAACTGCTCTGGTATATAAGCTCCACCATAATTTCCATAAAATCCGTTTGCGTCTATTTGAAAGTTCATTCTATCTATATTTTTTAAATTTTAAACAAAAAAAAAGGCTTGTCGTGTGACAAGCCTTTTTGCATTAATTACGTATATTTTTATTATTACATATACACATAGCAAGGAGCGCTCACGACGTTCGACGTAAGAGAATTCCACCACCAAGTATTTGTAAGAATTAAATTCATTTTCTTTCTTTGTTGAGGGACAAAAGTATAAAAAAAGCAATACCAAACAAAAAAAAAGTAAAAAAAAAGTAAAACGCACCCCAAAGCTAGGTCGAAATAGCAAACAAAAAACTCCGCTTTTTTACTCTTTAAAATTTTTCTTATCTTTCATAGCTTACTTCTAACTATTTAAAAACCAGAACCAAATAGCTTTAGAATCGATTTTAAACACCTTTTAAAGCACCCGTACCCAATCCAAAGACTTATTCTAGTAAAATATTTTTAAAAGCTTAAAATGGCTTTAAAAACAAAAAGGGCTAAAATACATTGCGTATTTTAGCCCTAAATGATTGTATTATACCGGTTTATATGGAAACCACAGCGTTTTTATCTGCTTGTATCTGAGAGATGTCGTATCCACTAAAACGTTTTAAATACGATTTAATGGAAGTACCATAGCCATCTTTGAATCCATAAGCACCATTACTCTTTAAAAATTTCTTTACAGAACCTGCACCACCTAAGTGAGCTGCAGCAATTAAACCTGACTCTGTAATATGTATCCCAGCGATGCGCTTACCGTGGAATTCCTTTATTTCTTTACGTAAAATCCATTTGTTCTTTGATACTAATGCATCAAATGCTTTTTCTTGTAATAATGGATTTTGTAAAAACTTGGAGGCATCTACTATTCCAATAGAACGCAATGCTAATTTACCAAATTGGTATTTCCCCAAGTACCCATATGAATTAACTATGTCGTATAATCCATTTGACTCTCGCACACCTAAGGCTTGCTTAAAGCCCATATAGGTCTTTCCTGTGAACGGAATTGTACTACTTTTAGCAACCTCTGTCACACTAAACTCTTGTGGATTAGCGTAAAAAAGATTCTCTGGTGCAGCTATATTTAGCTCCGGTGTAACTAGTAATTCATACTGTTTAAAACTGGAAATTAACATAGCTACTAGTAGTAAAGATCCGATAAAAAAAGAACATTTTTTTCTCATTAAATTTAATTTCTCAAGCCCTGTCACCACTTGAAATTTCTGTTTGCAAAGTTACTGCCTTTTTTCAATTCCGTATCACAACACCTCATTTTAAAGCCTACTTTAACAAGAAAATAATTACAACTTATTAATTATCAGCTACATACAAAATAACTTTTTAACAATCAAAAAAAAGCCATTTTACAGTTTTACTAGGCATCCATAAGCATGCCAAGGAACAATATATCCTCAATTTGTCCAAAAAAGCAACCTTTTCCCCATCTTTTATTACACTTCTATTCTTGTATTAAATCCCCATTTTCCAAACTTTAATTCTAGAGAGAAAAGACAAAATAAAACCGCTAAAAAGTCTAAAATATTCTAGGGTAAAAAGTGCCTTTTATACCAATAAAAAATCCCTACTCCTTTTTCAAGGCGGTAGGGATTTAAATTTATATTTTGACAAGGGCTTTTTAATTCCCTACTAAGTTTTATTGCTCCATTTTTTCACTAAGCTCAAACCAACGCATTTCTTTTTCATCTAATTCTTCTAGAATTTTTTCCAGCTCTAAAGATTTCTTCTGAATTTCTTCTTCTGTTAAGGAAAGGTCCTCAAAGATCTTTTCTATATCCTCTTTGCTTTTTTGAAGCTTACTAATGTCTCTTTCTATTTTTTGAAACTCTTTTTGTTCTTGGAAGTTCAAACCTTGTTTTTCTTGCTTTTGTTTCCAATTTACTTTTTCTTTTGGTTCTTCTTTCTCTGGCTCGATGCTATCTTCATATTGTCTAAAGTCAGAATAGTTACCAGGAAAATCTTCAATCACCCCTTCTCCTCTAAAGACAAATAAGTGATCTACGATTTTATCCATGAAATAACGGTCGTGGGAAACAACTACTAAACATCCAGGGAAATCCAATAAGAAGCTCTCTAAAACATTCAAAGTAACAATATCTAAATCATTGGTAGGCTCATCCAAAATAAGGAAATTTGGATTTTGAATTAAAACAGTACATAAATACAGTCGTTTTAACTCCCCTCCACTTAATTTCTCAACATAATCGTGTTGCTTTTTACGGTCAAATAAAAACCTTTCCAATAATTGAGCTGCTGAAATGGATCGTCCTTTTGCCAAAGGTATTTGTTCTCCAAATTCTTTAATAACATCAATTACCTTTTGCTCTGGTTTAATATTAATTCCACCTTGGGTATAATAACCAATTTTGATGGTTTCTCCTACAACAACCTTACCTGCATCTGGTTTATCGCTTTGGGTTAAGATATTTAGGAAAGTGGATTTTCCACTTCCATTTTTACCAATAATACCAATTCTCTCTCCTTTATTAAAGGTGTAAGAAAAGTTGTCTAAAATCGTTTTATCCGGGTAAGATTTATAAAGCTTATGCATCTCTACAATCTTACTTCCCATACGCTCCATATTGATCTCTAATTCCACTTGATGTTCGGTACGTCGAGATTGCGCTTTTTCTTTTATAATGTAAAAATCATCTATTCTACTCTTACTCTTTGTAGTTCTTGCCTTAGGTTGTCTACGCATCCAAGAAAGCTCTTTTACCAATAGGTTTTGAGCCTTATCAATACTAGCATTCTCCATGGCAATACGCTCCTCTTTCTTTTCTAAGTAATAAGAGTAATTACCTTTATATTGGTAAATCTTACCATTATCTAATTCAATGATTTCATTACATACTCTTTCCAAGAAGAAACGATCGTGCGTTACCATAAAAAGAGTTATGTTCTCTTTGGCAAAGTAATTCTCTAACCACTCAATCATTTCTAAGTCTAAGTGGTTGGTAGGCTCATCTAAAATAAGAAGATCCGGACGATTAATTAAGATAATGGCTAAGGCCAAACGCTTTTTTTGTCCTCCAGACAAGCTTTTTACTTTGATTTTTAAATCATCTAATTTAAGCTTGGATAAGATTTGTTTGTATTGGGTTTCAAAATCCCATGCATTAAAAGCATCCATTTTCTCAAAAGCTGCTTGGTAAGCATCTTGATCTTCTGGATTTTCTAAAGCCTTTTCATATTGCTCGATAATCTTTAAAATATCATTATCTGAGGCAAAAATACTTTCCTCAATGCTTAATTCGTCTTGTAAAAGTGGTTCTTGGGCTAAAAAAGCTACTCGAATACCTTTTCTAATAACCACCTGTCCTTGATCAGGGTAGTCCTCCCCCATCAAGATTTTTAAAATAGTGGTTTTCCCTGTACCATTTTTTGCAACAAAGGCAATTTTTTGGTCTTTGTTTATTCCAAAACTAATGTCTTCAAAAAGGGTGCGAGCACCAAAAGACTTGGCTATATTTTCTACTGATAGATAATTCACAATACTTATTTTTTACAAAAATAGCCTTTTATTCGGCTATAATAAAACTTCTACTTTTTAAAGGCCTCTTTCCTAGAGCTAAGCTCTATTACTACATATTCACTTGTGGTTCCAATTCGATATCTACCTCCCCAAATACCAAGTCCAGAACTTACATAATATTGTGTGTTGTCTTTTTTCAAATAACCATGACTCTTCTCAAATAAATAATCGGTTATCCAAGAAATTGGCCATACTTGCCCTTTATGAGTATGTCCAGAGAGCTGTAAATCTATACCAGCTTTAGCAGCTTGTTTTAAGTGATAAGGCTGATGATCTAATAAGATGCTCATTTTACTTGGATCTAATGGTTTGGTTAAACTAGACAAAGTCTCTCTTTTAGTATTTGTCTTATCATCTCTACCTATAAGATATAGATCTAAACCTGGAATAAAAACAGCTTTGTCGCGTAAAACAGTAATATTGGCTTTTTCTAAAAAAGCAATACTTTGGTCCACTCCAGCTAAATATTCGTGATTACCTAGGCAAGTAAATGTGCCATAATTGGTTTTAATTTGCCTTAAAGAATCCTCCAATTGATGGTACTCTAAAGGTCTAACATCACAATCGATAACATCACCACCAATTAAAACCAAATCAGCTTCTTGCTCATTGATTAATTTAACCCAGCTATCTAATTCTTTATTTTGAATAGCATACCCAAGATGTAAGTCCGATACAAAGACTATTTTAGTGTCTTTGCTAAGTTTTTTATCTGTGGTTAAAAAAAGTTGCACTTTTGCTTTACTCCAGTAGGAAGCAAAACCTAAAGCCGCAAAAACAACCGTACACACAATTAATATAAACCCTCTTATTGGATGATCAAAAGCTAAAATATGGTAGTCTGCTTTCAGAAGGTAAATACCAACAAAGGAAACAATGTCGGCAATTACACAAAGGATAAAAGCATAGATTAATAGCATCAGCCATCCGGTTCCTATTTTATATAAAACACTACCTAATGGTACCCATAGCTTATTTCTAAAACCATAGAATATAAAAATACTAGAACTTATTGCTATAGCCAAGGTCAAAAACAAATTAACTAACCAATTATCTTGGCCCGAAACAATGGCAAAAAAGCGGTAAAAAACATAGGAATTACCCAGTAGGTAAAGTAGAAATACAAGTGTAAATACGTATTTTTTCATTATTTAATCACCTTTTTTAAAATTAACTCCACCCTAGAACCTTTATCACTGGTGTAAGTTTTTATATCCTGTTCAAGGTATTTTTGAATCAAGGACATTCGTTGACGAACTATACTCATCCCTTTGGATTTATAGTTGTGCTTTTTCTTGACTTTACTCACTCCTCCAATACCATTGTCCTGAATGACAATACACAAATCTTCCTGATTAAGCTTATATATACAAATCTCCAACTTAGGGTTTTCAATACTAAGTGGAAATGCATGTACCATAGCATTTTCAACAAAGGGTTGTAAGAGCATTGGGGGTAAGAAAATCTGCTCAATATCAATATCATCTAAAACATTAACCTCAAAGACAACTCTTCCATCAAGGCGCATGTTTTCAATTTCCACATAATGGGTTAAGTACTCTATTTCTCTAGCTAGGCTTATTCTTTCTTTAGTAGATAGATTCAAACTCTCTCGTATTAAATGAGCGAACTTCCCTAAATATTCAAAAGCTTGGTCCTGACTATCTTTTAGAATGTAAAATTGTATACTACTAAGAACATTAAAAATAAAGTGGGCATTCATTTGACTTCGAATAGCTAAAAGCTTTACCTCAGCTAACCTCTTATCATAAACAAGTTTTCTAGCCCTTACGCTCTGTTTTCTTTTTAATTGAAGAATTTGATTTCTATAAAAAATAAAGGTTAGAAAACTCACTCCTACAATACAACCTGCAATAAACCAAACGGTGCGATAATAAGGTACTCTTATTTTTACAAATAAAAGTGGACGTAATATTTCATAGCCAGAATCGTAATCTCGAATTTTCAATTCTATGGGGTAAGTACCCGATTCTAAATAGTGTAACTCTACCCTACTTTCTCTAACCTTTCGCCAATTCCCATCTGGCTTAAGACGGTATTGATAATGTAACTTTTTAGGAAACTTTGCCCCATCTACACTAAAATTGATTTGCAAAGAATTCATATTATAAGGTAGGATTAAACCTTGGTGTGTTTTAAAGGACTCCTGAGATAAGGTAGTCTTCTTACCATTTACCAAAATTTGAGAAATTTTCACCTCTAACTGCCTAGACTTGGTTTGAAAATAATAAGTATCAATGGTATAAAGGCCATTTAAAGTTCCTAAATAAAGTATATTTCCTTTTTTGTAATACGTAGTTATTTTAGTGGGATCAAAACCCTGTTCTTGATCAAAATAAAAAACGCCATCCTCTTTAAAAACAGTAAGCCCTTTATTGGTTCCAATTGTTACCTTGTCCAAGTTCCAAGAAATAAAGCTAATATCCGATCCCATTATTTGATCTCTATCTATTACTTTTTGATCATAGTAAATAGGAGAATTAGTTTGTAAGGCATAAATTTCATTGGTATCCGTAGCTACATAAAGAATTCCTTTGGGCCCTGCAGATAAGCGTTTGATACGCTTGGGCTTAAACCAACCTTTTTCAAACAAACTCACAAAACCTTGCTCTTCATTATAAGAAAATAGCCCGTCAAAGGCACTTCCAAAATAAAGAGTGTCCTCCATTTTTACCATACTTACAATTTCCGTGGGAATGTCCTGGGAATCAAAGCGTAGGTAATTGGTATATTTAAAGTTTTTCAAATCAGAATAAATTCTTACTCCTTGAAAAGGCATCACTTCAATTAATTGTCCTTTGTAAAACTCAAAGTGAACAGTGAAAATATTGTAATAATGGATTAGCTCCCCTTTGCTATCTAATTCAAACAATCCAATATTACTACTCACCCACATGGAGTTTTTATGTTCTACTGCTTTATAAAATAAGATATGATCTACATCGATGGAATAATCTATTTCTAAAAAGTAATTCTCTTTTGTAGTAATATCCTTAAGTCGTTCGAAGTTTTTTTGTTGAAAATCTTTAAAAACCTGTATATCTACATGTTTGATTTGCTTTCCTTCCTTAAAGAGATCTAGTCCTTTATTAGAAAATAAAAACACAGTATCCTTTACCCCACCTAAGGCCATGACATGTTCCTTAGTAGTATCTAAAGTCAAAGCAGAAAACATATCTATTTGAAACAAACCACTACTGGTACTTCCTATGTACAAAAACTCATGATTATTATCATAGGTCATAGATAGAAAACTATTAGTTGGAAGTTTAACACTTTGGTTTATCTGTTCCACCTCAGCGTTATCCCATTTATAAACTCCTCCTTGATTGTCAAAAAATCCAGAACTAATGATAAAAAGTTCCCCATTGATTATTTCAAAAGACTTAATATTTGGAATGTTTTTTTGATAAATTGTTTCTTGGGTTAAAAAATCCTGTACAATTAATCCCTCTTGGGTGGCATAAAACATCATGCCTTGGTATGGAATACCAGTAAAAACTCCTTTTAGAGGATTAATACATTTAGCTTGAGAGTCTTCTATTACACATACACCATTATTTATGGTAGTAGCATAAATCTGGTCATCATATACAAAGAAATCACTTACTTCATAAGGGAAGTTCTTCTGTAATTCCACTTTGGGATTGTAGACTTGATGGGTTTTTAAATCAATGATAGAAATCCCATTAGTAGTCCCTACATAAAGTTTATCTTGAAAGACCTCAAGGGTTTTTACCCTGTCTGAAATTAAATTTTCTAGCAGACCAAAAGTGATAATTTTATCATCTACTTTATAAAGTACACCTTGTCCATAACTAGATATCCAGATTCCCTGTGTGGGATCTTCCACTATACTAGTGATATTAGTAAAGCTATGCTCATTAATTTCTTGATCTAGCTCCACTACACCGTTGATAATTTTAGAAACCCCAACGGTAGACCCTACCCATAAAACACCCTGTGAGTCTAAACATAGTGCTTGTACATCATTAGCGATTAATCCACTAGTTACATCGTATTTCTTACTGAGCACTCGGTACTGTCCATAAAAAACAGAACAGACCAAAAGTGCTAAAACCATAAAAATTTTCCTTATAGCGTCCATGAGCTAAAATCTTTCATGGTATTTTGAGCAATAACGATTTGAGGATCTACGGGTTGATTATTGTGCTTTAATACAGATTTAAAATGAATCCTATTATCTCTATCAATATGTTGTACATAATCCATATTGACGAAAAAAGAGCGATTTACCCTGCGAAAATTCTTATGTAAAATACGTTCCGTCACAGACTTTAAAGTCCTAGAAACCAAATGTTTGTTTTCTAACAAATAAATTTCACAATAATTATCGGCAGCTTTGCAAAACACTACATCTTCAATTCTAATTAAATAGCGTTTAGCATTGTTCTTTACAATCTTATAGTAATATTGGTAACCGGCTTTGTCTTTGTATTTATCAAATACACTTTGAACATCCTTTATACTTAAAGGCTTTAATAAATACTTTAAACAATCGTATTCATTAATGGCCTGAATTGCATATTGGTCATAAGCTGTAGTAAATACTACCTCAAAACTCTTACTATCTACTTGATTTAAAAGTTGAAGGCCATTTTCTTCTGGCATATGAATATCTAAAAAAACTAGATCAGGTAGGTAGCTGTCAATAAATTTCACAGCGTCCTTAACAGAGTGCACACACGTAATTAATATTTTTTCTTCCGTAGTAACCTTTGTTTCTATAATAGTTTTTAAAACATCGGCCACTTTTGGTTCGTCATCCACAATCAGAACCACTAGGTCATTTATCATTATTTAAAGTGTTGTTTGTTGTTGTAGTAGTTAAACGGAAAATTATATCCTATAAAATCCCTCACAAAGATAAAAAAATACCTTGACCTTACTTGTAAAAATATCCTAATCCTAAAGCTAGTTTAAGCTTTTTAATCCTTTTTAGTTCCTTGGGTCTGTTCTTGTTTTATAGACCGTCTTTAAAAATAAATTATTCATAGGATTAATGGACAAATTATGTACATTTTGATGGGAAAATCGCACTGCTTGATCATAATAAAGTACAATTACTGGAACTTGCCTCCTTAGGATAGAATCCATTTTATAATAATATTGTTCTCGCAGCTTTGTATCGGTTGCCTCTAGGGACTTTAGATAAAGCTCATCGTATTGTTTATTAGAAAATCTGGTATAATTAGGCCCATTAGGAGCCCAATTCTTACTATAAAACAAGGATAAGTAATTTTGAGCATCTGGGTAATCCGCAATCCAACTTGCTCTAAAAAAATCTAATTTCCCACTAGAAAGGCCTTGTCTTAAAGTAGAAGCAGGAAGTATATCTATGGATACATCTACTCCTATTTCAGCCCACTGTCTTTGTAAATACTGTCCAATATCTACATAAGATGCATCCATAGAAAGAGTTAAACTAACCTTAGATACATTATGTTGCTTCTTATATTTCTCTACTAGTTGTCTTGCTTGGATTGGATCAAAATTATTTTGCATTTCAAAACCACCTGCTAATCCCTTTGGAATCATGCCTCCTATGGAAGAAATCCCAAGATTATTTCTTAAGTATAATAACATCTTTTCCCTATCAAATCCTATATGTAGCGCTTGTCTTAAATTGTGATCGATCTTAGATTGAACAGTATCAGAAAGATTAAATCCTAAATACTCTGTATTTAGATAGGGTCCCTTTTGCATACGTATTTTAGAGGTATATTTGGATTGCAACTCTCCTTTAGCATCGATAATATCATCCTTATAGGAAGGGTCTATTCCTGAAACAAAGTCTATATTTCCTTGTAAAAATTGCAAAAAAGCGCTTTGTTTATCTGGTAAAAACGTAATAGCAACAGACTCCAAATAAGGCAAAGCTACCCCGGAGCTATCCTTCTCAAAATACAATGGATTTTTACGCAATATTAGCTTGACATTTTCCTGCCAATATTTAAAATAAAAAGGTCCTGTTCCTATTGGACTTACTCTAAAGTCAATACTAGGATCTTCTACTACTTCCTTAGGTACAATAGAGGTATAACGGGTAGACATTAAAGCCAAAAATCCAGGAAATGCTTTATGTAGGCGAATATTTAACACACTATCATTAATAGCCCTTATTTGATCCACATTCTGCATTACCCAAACTCCTGGAGAAAGTAAATTAGGATCCCTTAGACGATTTAAACTATAAACTACATCAGAGGCTACAACATTTCTCGTGCTGTCTTGTCCAAAATTTTTATGTTTATGAAAATACACATCTTGACGTAAAACAAACTCATATTCTAAGCCATCGGGTGAAATAAACCAGTCTTTAGCGATATCTGGCTCAACCACAAGACTATCATTTAACTGCACTAAAGAATTAAAAAGTTGGTTACAAGGCCAAATAATAGACATGCTCTTTGCAAAAGCAGGATCTAAACTACTTACACTAGAGGCTTCATTGTATCTAAAAACAAGGTGATCAATGTCTTTATTGGTTTTTTTTTGGCACCCTTGTATAGTTAAAACTACCCAAATAATTGATATATAATGTATTATTGATTTCATCAAACCGATTTTTGTACGTAAATTTGCATTCTTTTTAAAAGCAAAAAAGAAATATAGTCAAAGTTACTACTATAGTAGGTAATCATTATGGAAAATAGAAAAAAAGTAGCCTTTTATACTTTAGGTTGTAAACTTAACTTCTCAGAGACCTCCACTATTGCCAGAAGTTTTGAGCAAGAAGGTTTTGATCGCGTTGATTTTGAAGAAGTAGCAGATATTTATGTAATTAATACTTGTTCGGTTACAGAAAATGCCGATAAACAGTTTAAGCAAATAGTAAAAAAGGCACAAAAGAAAAATAATAAAGCTTTTGTTGCTGCAGTTGGATGTTATGCTCAATTAAAACCAGAGGAATTAGCACAAGTAGATGGTGTGGATTTAGTACTAGGAGCGACAGAGAAGTTTAAAATAACGGATTATATCAATGACCTTTCAAAAAATGATATGGGCCAAGTGCATTCTTGCGAAATATCAGAAGCTGATTTCTATGTTGGAAGTTATTCCATTGGAGATAGAACAAGAGCTTTTTTAAAGGTTCAAGACGGTTGTGACTATAAGTGTACCTATTGTACTATTCCTTTAGCACGTGGTATCTCTAGAAGTGATACGATGGAAAATGTGTTGAAAAATGCAGCAGAAATATCCGCTCAAAACATAAAAGAAATCGTTCTTACTGGAGTAAACATTGGAGACTATGGTAAGGGAGAATTTGGAAATAAAAAACACGAACATACTTTTTTAGAGTTAGTAAAAGCTTTAGATGAAGTTCCAGGTATTGAAAGACTTCGAATTTCCTCTATTGAGCCTAACTTACTTAAAAATGAAACTATTGATTTTGTGGCACAAAGTAGAACTTTTGTTCCTCACTTTCACATTCCTCTACAATCGGGAAGCGATGACATTTTAAAGAAAATGAAACGTCGTTACTTAACGGATCTTTATACAGAGAGAGTAAGTAAGATTAAGTCAATCATGCCTGATTGTTGTATTGGAGTAGATGTAATTGTTGGATTCCCAGGAGAGACCGATGAAACGTTCTTAGAAACATATAACTTTTTAAGCCAAATGGACATCTCTTATTTACATGTTTTCACTTATTCAGAAAGAGACAATACAGAAGCAGTAGATATGCCCATGGTAGTTGCTCCAGAGGTTAGAAATAAAAGAAGTAAAATGCTAAGAGGTCTTTCAGTGAAAAAACGTAGAGCCTTTTACGAAAGTCAGCTTGGTAAAGTAAAAACTGTTTTATTTGAAAGTGAAAACAAACAAGGGTATATTCATGGATTTACTGAAAACTACGTTAAAGTAAAAACACCTTGGAACCCAGAACTTGTCAATACACTACACAAGGTAGAATTAACCACTATTGACCAAGATGGTATAGTTCGCTTTAATTTCTTATAAAATAAAGCCTAGAAGATAAAAGGACTTACAAAGTAAGTCTATAAAAAAACAACGCTTGTAAAAGATTTTAAAATCTATTTACAAGCGTTGTTTTTTTTTGCAGCTTTATAATGTACAATAGAATAAATTCCACCTACATTTTAAACTAATTAATGTTGTAAAGCTCTTTACAATTAGATGCGAATCCCCGGAGGCAACATCTCTTTGTAACTAGGGTTTTTTCTAAAAAAAGAAACAATCTTAGGATGAGTAGGTACGACTCTTAATTTTCTTTCGCGAACCATTTCTAAGATCCCTTTTATAAAATCATTACTGTCAATTTGGGTGATTTCTTGTTCATTGTTTAAACGCGTTAAAAAAATTCTTCTTTCTTGTAAAGAATACTCCACGCTTAGAAGTCCTTTGTCCGTCTCTATTTCAAACTGACGAAGTAGTTCATTGTCTTTAATTTCCATTATTCTTATTTTAGTTGTTGGTTTAGGTATATTTTTACTTGATCAAGGGAGTTTTTGACCTTTGGTTTACATTAATTAAACTTTAACGTAGTATTATTTTAGTTTCTCATGAAAAGAACTAACTTTAGCAAAGTTCGTGATTTTTTTTCAAAACCCCATCATTTTATTAGTTAATTTATTTGTAATGAGTAAAATACCAGTTTATTTCATTCCAGGCATGGCATCGAACCCTCTAATTTTTGAGCATATAAAATTAGACCCTACTAAGTATGAATCTCATTTTTTAACATGGCCACAAGTGGACAAAACAATGTCTTTGGATAAATATGTGGATTTATTCGAAAAACAAATAAACAAATCTACTCCTGTATTAATAGGTGTTTCTTTTGGTGGAATAATTGCGCAAGAACTAGCAAAAAAAATAAAAGTAGAAACCACTATTATTATATCTAGTGTTAAGAATACTTTAGAATATCCGTATTTATATAAGTTTGCCAGACAAACCAAACTATATAAACTACTACCTACTTCACTAGCTAGTAAAATACTTGGAGCATATACTCGTTGGTTAGGCAATAAAAACGCAAAAAGAAAAGTTCTATATGAAAGATACTTAACCATCTTAGATCCTTTGTATTTAGATTGGTCCATTGATAAAATCATCAATTGGCAACAAATACAAACTTTAGAAAATATAATTCATATTCACGGTGAAAAAGACGAGCTGTTCCCTATCAAAAATATAAAAAATGCTATAATTTTACCAGGTGGGACACATGCAATGATTTTAACCAAACACAAATGGTTCAATAAAAACATCCCCCTTTTAATCTCAAATAAAAAAGATGAAACAAAATATTAAAACCCTGCTTTCTATTATTGCTATAGTAGCTATTTCTTCTACTTTAATCTATTCAAGTAGTACACCTTTACACAATGATCCAGACACGGAATTACTAGAGAATTTAAAAATACAACAGAGTCCTCACTTCCACCCAACACCCACTTCAGCTAATTTTGCAAAAGAAGAGGTACCTTTAGATATTTTAGATGTAAAGGAAAGGTTTGACAGAGAAATGATTTCCAATACCAACTTACATGGTTCAACTATTTTAATAATAAAAAGAGCCGAGCGCTATTTCCCAGTGATTGAGCCTATATTAAAGCAGCATGGTATACCAGATGACTTCAAATACCTTTGTGTAATTGAAAGTAGCTTAAGCAACGCTGTTTCATCAGCTGGAGCAAGTGGTTTTTGGCAATTTATGAAAGGTACAGCTAAAGATTATGGCTTAGTGGTTGATGATACTGTAGATGAGCGTTATGATTTAGAAAAAGCAACCCACAAGGCCTGTGAATATTTTAAAGATGCTAAAGCTAAGTTTGGTTCATGGACTCTTGTAGCAGCAGCTTATAATCGTGGAATGGCAGGAATTACTAGAGCAATGGATGCCCAACAAGTAGATAATTATTACGATCTTTTCTTAAATCAAGAAACATCTAGATATGTATTTAGAATTCTAGCGTTAAAAGAAATTATGAGCAACACAGATAAATATGGTTTTACCATCCCTTATAGCTCTAAATATCAACCTGTAAAACTAAAACAAATAGAGGTAGATTATCCAATTGACGACCTTGCTTACTGGGCAAAACAACAAGGTATTAATTATAAATTATTAAAACTTTACAACCCTTGGCTTGTAAACACATCGTTCAAACCTAATGGGAAAACCTATCAAATAAATATCCCTGTATAATATACTAACACAGGTGAGTTTGCTTTAGTAAACTCACCTGTGTTACTATTCACTCAATAATAAACCTAAATAAAGTCTGGCTTTTATGGAAAAACAACTATTTATATCTAACGCAATAGAACAAATAAAAAATAAAAACTTACAAGTTCCCTTCTCTCTTGATCAAGGTAGTACTGTAACGGATTTAGAACTATATCTAAGAAGCTTAGAAAAAGCATACTTATCTACTAAAGACCCAAGATTAAACACTTTATTCAAAGATAAAATAGAGCAATTAATACAGCTTTAATAGCTATTCTAATGCTTGTATTTTTGTAAAAAAGAAACAATATTTTCTTTTGCTAGTTCCGGTTCTTCCTTGAAAACTGCGTGAGACGCTCCTTTTAGTATTTTTGATTGACTAATTCCTTTTACTTTATCCAAAGTTCTAGTTAATTGCTCAAGAGACCCATACTCGTCTTTATCTCCTTGCATAAACAGAACTGGACAAACTATATCTTGCATCAAGTGCTCAATACTCCAATCTCTATACCCTGGGCTAGTCCAAGTATCTACCCAAGCCTTAAACAAAGTTTCTACTTTATCTCCATGGTATTTTTCTAAGCGCTCACTCAAAGTACTATTATAAAAGTATTGCTTCATTTTTTCAATCCCCTCTAAGGTAATCTCTTCTACATAAATATGCCCTGCAATACACACAAGTGATTCGCAATTTTCTTGGAATAACGCACCAAATAACAAAGCTATTGAACCTCCGTCACTATAACCTACTAAACTGACTTTATCAATAGTTAATTGCTCTAGAAGATGTTTTAAAAAAACAGCTTCATTCTGTAAATAAGCCTTTGTTCGAACACTACTTTGTAAGCCTTGAGATTGACCATACCCAATTCTATCATAGACAAGAACATTACATTCTAACTCTAGAGCTAATTCCTTAGGCAAATCCCTCCACAGAGCTGTACAGCCTAACGAATCATGTAGTAAAACAATAGTTTCAGCCCCTTTAAGGGCTTTTGATGGTTTAAAAAGCTTATAATACACTTGTTGATTTTCAACAAGAACCTTATCCTCTATTATATCTAACATACTTCTACATTTAAAAACAATATTAGGGAAACAAAATTCAAAACCATAATTTAATACAGCCTTGTTACTACATTTCTTTTAGAACTATAAAACAGCTAATACTTAAACACTACAGAATAGTGTCGCATACTGAAGTATTGTCATATTCCAAATAATATAAACGTCCAATTCGGTCTTCTGACACAAAAACAGTGAATTCTCATTTGATCTAGAATCAGTATATTAATATGAACGCTAAAACCTAATAATATACATCTAAAATTCACAAGAGGTATTCTAAACGCAAATCTTTAATAAAATAAGCTTACACTATTCTAATTATTACAACCAACATTATAAGAATGGATACTAATCTACTATAAAACAAAAATTTAAACTTATACAAAAAAACATATAACATATTTGTTATATAACATATTTGTTATATATTTGCAATACTAATTTAAAGTTCAAATAAAATGATTAATGTATCTGAGCTTAGAAATAGTACTAAATTAATTAAATTCTTAGAGTCCCAAGGTTGGGTTCTAAGACCTAAAAAAAACGCTGGAAGTCATTTCACATTTAAGAAGGAAGGAGTTGATTACCTTGTAACGGTTCCTCCCCCAAAGAAAGATCTCCCAGAAGGTACTGTGAAAAGCATTTTAAAGAAGGCCGGGGTATTATAACTCCCTTCTTTAAAAAGTGATACATTATATAATTATAAAATTCTTTACCCTGTATAAAGAATGTATTTGTTTTGTTAAAAAACAAATTTGATAAATACAATAAAATTAATTAGATTACAATATTGACAAGTAGATAAAGTAACATAACATTCATTAATTGTAGATCAGGGAATACAATTAACTTATTTAATATTTAGATGAAAAAGTTGAGAGTAAGAGTAGAACGTTCCGAAGATGGCACCTACTGGGGAAGTACAATAAATATTCCTGGTATAATCGTTTCAGAAGGTAGTTCTTTAGATGAACTCAAAAAGAACTTAACACAAGCAATTGAAGAAACTATTGAAATCGCTGATGAAGAAGGCATTCAAGTGTACAATCAATTAAGAGAAGGTTTTGAATTTGAATTTGAAACAGAACTAACTGATTTATTTAAAAAATATGAGTTTTTGAATAAATCTGCAGTTGCAAAAAGATTAAATATAAATCCTTCATTATTTAGATCTTATACTTCGGATAAAAGAGAAGTATATATTTCTGAAAAAAGAGCAAAAGAAATAGAGACAGGACTTCATCAATTGGGTGAAGAACTTTTAGCTATTAGATTATAAAATTTAGTATTATATCCAATCATACATTAATCAAGAGAAAGACTATGTTTATACGTAGTCTTTTTTTTTAGATAGCTACTAGCTTCCTGGTAGCTATTATACTTTCAATCTTTTTTACCCATCATAACAGAAAAACTTTATGAGCAAATCCTCCTTAAGCTTTCTCTTTAATAAAAGAAAAGTTTTTTCTAACTTTTAGATGACCACTGCTTTTACTAAGTAATCCAACACTAGAAAGTTATATAAAACAAAAAAGCTTCAACATAATGTTGAAGCTTTTGTGATCCAATCAGGATTCGAACCTGAGACCTACTGCTTAGAAGGCAGTTGCTCTATCCAGCTGAGCTATTGGACCTAACCTGAAAAAACTTTTGGTCTTTTTTGTCGGGGTGGCAGGATTCGAACCTGCGACCTCCTGGTCCCAAACCAGGCGCGATGACCGGGCTACGCTACACCCCGAGTTGCGGAGAGACAGGGACTCGAACCCTGGCATCGGTTACCCGATGACAGATTAGCAATCTGCTCCGTTACCACTCCGGCACCTCTCCTTTTGCTTAGGGATTTCCCCTGTATTGCGATGCAAACTTAGCACTACTTTTGAGACTATGCAAGCTTTTACAACAAAAAAAATAAAAAAAAAGCGTAAAAAATAGGAACTACTTAATTATCAATACCCTAGTATTAATAATATTTTAAACTTTTTTTCAATCCTATTTTTAACTTTGGTAAAATCAAGATTTTTTATGTAATTTCCCCATCGGTAAGGTTATTTAAAAAAACAATCATCTTACTAAATCAACCACAAAATTAATTAAAGTTACAATTATGAATAAAAAAGTAGTTATTGTCTCAGCGGCAAGAACACCTATCGGAAGCTTCTTAGGAGCATTATCAAGCGTACCTGCAACAACATTAGGAGCAACAGCAATTAAAGGTGCTCTTGAAAAGATAAATTTAGACCCAAATTTAGTAGATGAAGTATATATGGGGAATGTAGTTCAAGCTGGCGAAGGACAAGCTCCTGCTAGACAAGCTGCATTAAAAGCAGGTTTATCTAAAGAAGTTCCTTGTACAACAGTTAATAAAGTATGTGCTTCAGGAATGAAAACAGTAATGTTCGGTGCACAAGCTATCCTTGCTGGAGATGCTCAAATTGTAGTTGCTGGAGGAATGGAGAACATGAGCCAGATTCCACACTATGTTTATATGCGCGAAGGAACTAAGTTCGGACCAGCTACCTTAATCGATGGACTGCAAAAAGATGGACTTGTAGATGCATACGATAATAATGCAATGGGAGTAGCAGCGGACTTATGTGCTACAACTCATAATATATCTAGAGAAGAGCAAGATGCTTTCGCTATCAACTCTTATGCTAAAGTAGCTAAAGCTTGGGAAGAAGGAAAATTCAACAATGAAATCGTTCCAGTAAGTGTACCTCAACGAAAAGGAGATCCTATTATAGTAGATAAAGACCAAGAGTTCACAAATGTTTCTCTAGATAGAATTCCTTCTCTACGTCCAGCATTCACAAAAGAAGGTAGTGTAACTGCTGCAAATGCTTCTACTATTAATGACGGAGCTGCAGCGCTAGTTTTAATGAGTGAAGAAAAAGCATTAGAATTAGGGATTAAACCTCTAGCTTATATTGCAGGTTATGCAGATGCTGCACAAGAGCCAGAATGGTTTACTACAGCTCCTGCTAAAGCGCTTCCAAAAGCACTTAAAAAAGCAAATATCGCTTTAGACCAAGTAGATTGTTTTGAATTCAATGAGGCTTTCTCTGTAGTTGGTATTGCAAATACTAAACTTCTTCAAATAGATCCTGAAAAAGTTAATATCAATGGAGGTGCTGTAGCTTTAGGTCACCCTCTTGGTTGTTCTGGAGCTAGAATTATAGTAACATTATTAAATGTACTAGAACAGACAAATTCTAAAATCGGAGCAGCAGCTATTTGTAACGGAGGTGGAGGAGCTTCTGCAATAGTGATAGAAAAGGCTTAATTTAGCTAAATTATAAATATTTATAAGGATGGGTTTGATAAGTTCAAACTCATCCTTTATTTTTGCATCCTAATTCAAATCATCATTATGTTTGCATACTGCAATCTTCCCATAGTTCCTGTTCGTTTTGAACCAAGCGATAGAAGCGAAATGGTAACACAAATCCTATTTGGAGAACACTTCACAATTTTAGAACAAACCCCAAAATGGTCTAAAGTAGAATTGGCTCTTGACAAATACCAAGGTTGGGTAGATAACAAGCAATTTCAAATTATTTCCCAAGCAGATTATAATTTACTGGAAACAAAATCTACTATCTATTCTGGTGAATTAGTAGACTTCATTACCAATGATGCTAAACATTTAATGAGTATTCCTATTGGTAGTTGTTTAACAGGACTTTCTATAGCTTCTATTAATACAGAGAATTTCAGCTATAAGGGCAATTGTATAACAGGCACATTTGATAAATCCCTTTTCTTAAAGACTGCTTTTATGTACTTAAACGCCCCTTATCTTTGGGGAGGAAAGACACCTTTTGGGATAGACTGCTCAGGATTTACCCAAATGGTCTACCGCATAAATGGACACCAAATACCAAGAGATGCATCTGTTCAAGCAACCGTTGGAGAAGTTCTTAGTTTTATAGAAGAAAGTGAAGTGGGCGATTTAGCTTTTTTTGACAACGAAGAAGGTCATATTACCCATGTAGGAATCATTATGGATAACAACTATATTATTCATGCCCATGGTAAAGTTAGGATAGACCGTTTAGACCAATTCGGTATTTATAACATAGATACTGGTCGACATACCCACAAATTAAGAGTTATAAAGAAAATTGTTTAAAATTTACTAACTAGTAAAAAAATACACTTATTTTTCATAAATATAGAGTTTTTTAACAATCGTTACCTCCATTATTTAAAAGCAAAAAAATAAAAACGTATATTTGAACAAAATCTAGATACTATGAATACTTTCGAGCAATTTAATCTACCGAAAGCTTTAGATAAAGCCCTTAATGAGCTAAATATTACTACTCCTACTCCAATTCAAGTTAAATCTTTTCCAGTGATTTTATCCGGAAGAGACGTAATGGGAATTGCTCAAACAGGAACTGGTAAAACCTATGCTTACTTACTACCTATTTTAAAACAATGGAAATTTGCAAATACAGAAACTCCTAGAGTGGTAATTATTGTACCAACTAGAGAACTTGTAGTGCAAGTTGTAGAAGAAGTAGAGAAATTAACCCAATATATGTCTATTCGTACTTTAGGTGTATATGGAGGTACAAATATTAATACACAACGTAAAGCTGTTTACCAAGGGGTAGATATTCTTGTAGGGACTCCTGGAAGAATGATGGACCTTGCTTTAGACGGAGTATTGCGTTTTGATAATCTACAGAAGTTAGTCATTGATGAATTTGATGAAATTCTAAATCTTGGATTTAGAACCCAGCTTACTTCTATCTTAGCCATGATGAAAAACAAAAAACAAAATATTTTGTTTAGTGCTACCATGACCGAAGAAGTAGATGAAGTTCTAGATGAATACTTTGATTTTCCTGAAGAAGTTTCTTTAGCTAACTCAGGTACACCTTTAGAGAAAATTGATCAGCAAGTATATCACGTGCCGAACTTTAATACTAAAATGAATGTTCTAATGCATTTATTAAAGGATAAAGAGACTTTCAACAGAGTACTTGTTTTCATTAACAGTAAGCGTTTAGCTGATGTAGTAATGGAAAAATTAGAGAAAGAATTCCCAGATGAATTTACTGTTATTCACTCTAATAAATCCCAAAACTTCCGTATGAGATCTATGGCTGAATTCCAAGCAAGTGAATTAAGAGGGTTACTTACCACGGATATTATGGCAAGAGGATTAGATATCTCGGATATTTCTCACGTAATCAACTTACAATTCACAGAAGAGCCAGAGCAGTATATCCACCGTATTGGACGTACAGGGCGCCAAGATAAAGAAGGTATAGCTATCTCTTTAATTGACCCTAAAGAAGAAGAACTACTTCTTAATGCGGAGACTTTAATGGAAAAAGAACTAAGAGTGATTGACATACCTTCAGAGGTAGTAATCTCTGAATCATTGATGGAGTTTGAGAAGTCAAAACTTAAGTCAAAACAACTTACCAAGGTTAAAAAGCCAATCGAAAAAGGAGAAGCATTCCACGAGAAAAAAGATAAAAACAAAAAAGTTAACTTAGGAGGTCCTGGAAAGAGAACACCTCGTAAGAATAAACCTCGTAACAGAGCAGTAGAAGCAAAAAGAGCTGCAAAGCGTAGAGGAGAAAGATAACACATACAAAAAGGCCTTAGGATAACTCCTAAGGCCTTTTTGCTTACAACCGCCATCCTATGGTAGTGTTGGAATAATAAAAAATGGGATTCAATTAATTGAAACCCATTTTTCATTTATTATATCTTATAAATTAATATCATCACCTGGTTTGTGCTTATGCTTAAAGAAAATTGCAAATAAAATTGCTACCACTAAAGCATACCCTGCGAATGTCATCCATATAAAATTCCATTCTTTTATATTAATAGGAATACTTAAAACACCATTGTCAAGCAATTCAGATCCTTTACTACTGATCATCCCAAGTAAAGTAGGATTATCCGCCGTAGTATCTAAATAAGTGGCTAAATCCCCTATTTTTGTAAAGCTCTTGGTAAAATATACATCAATTAGATTACCTGCGATTAGATTACCTAAAATTGCTCCAAAACCATTTGTCATCATCATAAACAATCCTTGGGCAGAAGAACGCATAGAAGGTTCTGTGGAAGTTTCCACAAATAAGGATCCAGAGACATTAAAGAAATCAAAAGCCATACCGTATACAATACAAGAAACGATGATCATCCAAAGTCCGGTTCCAGGGTCACCTAGTCCTAAGAAAGCAAAACGAAGTACCCATGCAAGCATAGAAATAAGCATTACAGTCTTTATCCCAAAACGCTTCAAGAAATAAGGAATAGCTAGGATAAATAATGTTTCAGAAACTTGAGAAACTGCAAGGATAATAGTAGAGTATTTTACTATTAAAGAATCCGCATATTTAGGAAAGAATTTAAACTCATCTAAAAATACATCTCCATATGCATTAGTTAATTGTAAAGCTGCACCAAGACACATAGAGAAACCAAAAAACAAAGCCATTTTGTAATTAGCAAAAAGCTTAAAAGCATCTAGTCCAAGTATTTCTAACCAAGTATTTCCTTTTCTTTCTCCTTTTGGTTTACAGGCAGGCATAGTAAAGGAATAAATTCCTAATAAAATAGCCCCAACTCCTGCAATAAGAAACTGAATATCAGTTGCTTTATTACCACTTAAATTGGTAACAATCATAGCTACAATAAAACCAATAGTTCCAAAAACTCTAATTGGAGGGAAATCTTTTACAACATCATAATTGTTACTTTTTAAAATATCATAGGAAATAGAGTTACTCAAAGCAATAGTAGGCATATAACAAAACATTGCAAAAAGCATTACCCAGAAAAACTGATCAGGAGTAGTAACACTACTTAAATAAAATAAACTACAACCATAAAGAATGTGTAATATTCCATATAATCGTTCTGTATTAATCCACTTATCGGCAATAATTCCTGCGATAGTAGGCATAAACACAGAGGCAATCCCCATAGTAGCAAAGATTAATCCAAACTGGCTTCCACTCCATCCTTTAGTATTGAACCAATAGTTTGCTATTGTTATCAACCAGGCGCCCCATACAAAAAACTGCATAAAGCTCATGATAGTTAATCTGGTTTTTACATTTTTACTTGATCCCATAAATTTCTACACTATATCGTTTATAAAATTTTAAAAGTTATTTTTTAATCTTGTTGGCATTTAGCTACAAGATCTAGTATTAAGTTAAACTGTTCTTCTATACTCAAATTAGAGTTATCTACTTCAATAGCATCCTTAGCTTTTACTAAAGGAGAATCCTCTCTACTTGTATCAATTTGGTCCCTTTGTACTACATTATTGTAAACTTGTTCATAAGTAATAGAAGGGTCTTTTTCAATCAACTCATCAAAGCGACGTTTGGCGCGAATCTCCGGTGAGGCAGTCATGAATATCTTAAGCTCAGCATCTGGAAACACAACTGTTCCTATATCTCTTCCATCCATCACTACTCCTTTTGAAGTACCGAAATTCTGTTGTTGTTCTACTAGTTTTTTTCTAACCTGACTAACTGCAGCAATTTGACTTACAAAGCCAGATACTTCTAATGAACGAATTATTTGCTCTACGTTTTGGTTATTTAAATAGATTTCAGCAAAACCTTTTTCAGGATTGTATTCAAAATGAAGTTCTACTTGATCTAAAGCATCTATTAATTTACTTTGGTCAAATCCATTTGCATCAATAAAGCCTTTTCGCATGGCAAATAAAGTTACCGCTCTATACATGGCACCTGTATCAATATATACATACCCTAATGTTTTAGCAAGGGACTTAGCTAGAGTACTTTTTCCAGTAGATGAAAATCCATCAATTGCTATTGTAATCTTTTTCAAAACTAATTGATTTTAAAAAGTTAAAAATAATTCTCTTTCCAATTAAAGAAAGAAAATTGTTCCTTGTAGAGGATAAGCCAAGTGAAATTAATCTTTTTAAAAAACGATTTCTATTTTGTAGTAATTTAGAATTTCAATCTTGTTGATTGCTTAAAAAAAAAGCCTGCGCCTTTTTTGTAAGCCCATTACAAAACAAGATATCTCTCACTATAACCACTTTTCACTATAAACTCTACAACCTAGCAAAGGTACATTTTCTAATTCTTTTGCTACAAAATTAAATCAACTAATATACACTTTTAACTAACTACTTATTTACTAATTATTTAGAGGTTGAATTTACAAATAAAAAAAGCTTTTTTAAGAATACTTTTAGACTAATATGTACTTAAAAAAAGAAACCATTATACTTATTTCGGCTAAAAATAGCTCAAAACTAAATTTGGATGTGGTTTTCTACTTTAAAAGTAGTAAATTAAAAAAAGGGACTGTCAATTTCTGACAATCCCTTGTTTAATGTTATTTATAAAAACCTTGGTTTTAATTTTTTTTGGTATTCGATTCTTTCTTAGGTATATCGAAAACAATTGCATTTTTCACTTTCTGATCCAATAATGCAATATCTAAAACTTCTTGCATCTTTTCAACAAAGTGAAAAGTAAGTCCTTTTAAATAGTCTTCTTTGATTTCATCGATATCTTTTTTATTGTCCTTGCAAAGAATAATCTCTTTTATATTAGCTCTCTTAGCTGCAAGTATCTTCTCTTTTATTCCACCCACAGGTAAAACCTTTCCTCTTAAAGTAATCTCCCCTGTCATTGCAAGGTTCTTTCTAACTTTTCGTTGAGTAAAAGAAGAAACCATTGAGGTTAACATAGTAATTCCTGCGCTAGGTCCATCTTTAGGTGTTGCTCCTTCAGGAACGTGAATGTGGATCTTATAATTATCTAAGACATCTTGAGAAATATTCAACTCCTTTGCATGTGCTTTGATGTACTCTAAAGCAATAGTAGCTGACTCTTTCATCACATTACCTAAGTTACCTGTAATGGATAATCCACTCTTACCTTTACTTACAAGAGATTCAATATATAAAATATCTCCTCCTACACTTGTCCAAGCAAGTCCAGTTACCACACCGGCTACATCGTTATTTTCGTATTTATCACGATCAAAACGAGGAGTACCTAAAATATCAATGATGTCTTGCTCGGTTACCTTAACATTATAAGGTTCTTCCATAACAATACGTTTTGCAATACCTCTAGCAACATGTGCCAATTGCTTATCTAAACCACGTACCCCAGATTCTCTAGTATAATTACTGATAATAAACTCCATTTGTTTTTTTCCAACTTGTAGCTCTTTAGTAGTTAAACCATGTAAGCCAATTTGTTTTGGAAGCAAATGCTGTTTACCAATTTCTACTTTTTCCTCTATAGTATACCCATTCATCTCAATAATCTCCATACGGTCTCTTAATGCAGGCTGTATAGTAGATAAACTATTAGAAGTGGCTATGAACATAACTTTAGATAAGTCATATCCCATTTCTAAGAAGTTATCATAGAAATCTGAATTTTGTTCTGGATCTAATACTTCTAATAAAGCAGAAGAAGGATCGCCATTATGACTTGTAGATAACTTATCGATTTCATCTAATAAGAAAACTGGATTAGAAGTTTTTGCCTTCTTTATACTTTGGATAATACGCCCTGGCATTGCCCCAATATAAGTTTTTCTATGTCCTCTAATTTCCGCCTCGTCTCTTAATCCTCCTAAAGAGATTCTAACATATTCTCTTCCTAAAGCATTTGCAATGGATTTTCCAATAGAAGTTTTACCAACCCCCGGAGGTCCATATAAACATAAAATAGGCGATTTTAAATCGTTTCTTAATTTTAGAACAGCCATATGTTCTAGAACACGTTTTTTCACATCTTCTATCCCATAGTGCTCCTTATCAAGAATCTTTTGAGCATGCTTTAAATCAAAGTTATCCTTAGAATATTCTCCCCAAGGAAGCTCCAACATTAATTCTAAATAATTACGTTGAATACCAAACTCAGCTACTTGTGGATTCATACGTTGGAACTTCAACATCTCCTTGTCAAATCTTTCCTGTACTTGCTTGTTCCACTTCTTTTTCTTAGCCTTAGCCTTCATTTCTTCGAACTCCTCTTCATTAGAGAATCCACCTAATTCTTCTTGAATGGTTCTCATTTGTTGATGAAGAAAATATTCTTTTTGCTGTTGGTCTAAATCAAAACGTACCTTATTTTGGATTGTATTTTTTAACTCTAGCTTTTGAAGCTCTAAATTCATTAGTTTTAAAGTCTCATAAGCACGTTGCTTCAAGTCATTAATTCTCAATAAATTTTGTTTTTCCTCTACCGTTAAGTTCATATTAGAAGAAACAAAATTGATTAAAAAAGAATTACTCTCTATATTTTTGATTGCAAAGCTAGCCTCAGAAGGAAGATTTGGATTTTCCTTGATAATTTCAATAGCTACTTCTTTAATAGAATCAACTATAGCTAAAAATTCCTTTTCCTCTTTTTCTGGTCTAACTTCTGTTCGCTCAGAAACTGTTGCTTTTAAATAAGGTTCTTCTTGAACTAATTGCTCTAAGTTAAACCTCTTTTTACCTTGTAAGATTACTGTAATGTTTCCATCAGGTAATTTTAATAGCTTTAATATCTTTGCAACAGTACCTTCGTGATAAATATCATCCATCGAAGGGTCTTCTGTATCTTCATTCTTTTGAGCTACAACCCCAATAGTTTTATCTCCTTTATTGGCAGCATGTAACAATTCAATAGATTTATCTCTACCAGCAGTAATAGGTATAACAACCCCAGGAAACAAAACCATGTTTCTCAAAGGTAAAATAGGTAACTCTTTTGGTAATTTCTCCATACTCATCTCCTGTTCATCTTCATGGCTTAAAAGAGGAATAAATTCAGAATCTCCCTCAACCATATCTTGCAACGACAAATTGTCCAATGTTATTATTTTTTGATTCCCCATAATTATTTTAGCGTCATTTTGTCAGTCTTGCTTTGTGTTATCGCAATAACTCTTACATTATTCTTACACAAAACACTGAAAGACAATATTATACATTTATTCCGTTCTTATTCACTTAGTAATAAGTCAATCTTTATGCCACAAAAAAATCCCTATAATTTCTTTAGGGATTTTCTATAATGCAATACATATAAGAAACTATTGTTCTTGTGTACTTAATTTAAATCTTCCAAACTCTATTAACAAAGGATCCTTACCTTGTTCTATAGGGTGAAGTTCTAAAGTAAATTTACCTTCCATTAAGAATCCATTACCCTCTTGGGTATTTTCCAATAAATCAATACTAATCCTTGAGTTAGCAGTAAATGTACCATTGGTCTTTCCTAAATCATATCCAACTCCATTTTCAGAGAAATACACCGCAGAAAAACCTGGTTGGGAAAAATCATATACTTGGCCTTGTTTAATCTGGTCCGAAGGAAGGGTAATCTCGATTTCCATCTCTGGATTATCCACTCCAATAGCTTTTATTATAAAGCTATTTTCGCTCAAAGTTAGATTGGCATTGTTATTTCTGAAAATCTCCTCATTAATTTCTGCTTCTAAATAATAAGGCTCAGCCCTTTTATAAGGTAGATCTACAAAGCTTCCAGATATTTTGAAACTTTGTATAGAAGGGTTTACTCCACCATTAATAGAATCATTTTCATTACCCATTGGAATCATCGTTAAATCAAAATCTCCATTAACTACATGAGCGCGTTTATTGATGTACTCCATTTTGACAAATCCAGTAACATAACCAGGACGTTTAGGATCAACCGAACTATAAGTTAAGTCCAATTCTTGGTTCCAATAAAGCGACGGGTTACTTGCTCCAGGAAAGATTCCAACTTGAAAAAGTCTTGTAAATAGTTGTAAAGAATCTTGTCTTTGCATTAAATCATTTACGATTAACTTAAACTCTCCTTTTTTATTTACTGTAGCAAATATATCCTCGCGAAATATCTCCTCAGTATCTTCTATAACTACTTTAACAACAGGCTTACCTACTACATCACTATCTTTTAAATAAGGATCTACAGGTTCATCTTGACAAGCATTCATCCCTAATGCTACAAGAGCAAAGACAAATACTTTAGCTATGGAATATATTTTGTTCATATTTTTTGTTTACTAAACTTTATTAAAGTTATCTTTTATTATTATAATTTACTAATTATTTCCTTTTAAATTATCTTAGATTTACCCGGAACCCTCCACAGTAGAACAAGTCCTAAGGCGAAAAACAGAATTAAAAAAAGGATAGCATTTTGCATCTTTCCAGTCAAGTCACTAATCAGTGCAAACATTAACATACCTATTACAATACCTATTTTTTCAGTTACATCGTAAAAACTAAAATAAGAAGTAGTATCACTAGTGGTTGGAAGCAATTTTGAATAAGTAGACCTAGATAAGGCTTGAATAC
The DNA here is from genome assembly GCF_054871685.1 of Myroides sp. LJL116. NCBI lineage: Bacteria > Pseudomonadati > Bacteroidota > Flavobacteriia > Flavobacteriales > Flavobacteriaceae > Myroides > Myroides sp. LJL116. Next base: position 40,847 of record NZ_JBTXLR010000010.1, on the reverse strand, counting down.
CACCCATAATTAATCCAACACTTGCCGCTGCAATATAAAACTGATCAGGTGTCTTTATTGTATAAGCATAGCCACATACTATTATCCATAACGCATTTAAAATACAAAGCGTATATATATTGCCAATTTTCGTTGAAATTTTACTAGTTACAAATGCCCCAGCAATAGCCACAAGTTGAATAACTAAAATACTTATAATTAAACCACTTGTTCTTTGGGATTCACTTTGCCATGCAATTTCCTTTTCTCCAAAATAAGCTGCTATAATCATCACAGTCTGCACTGCCATACTATAAACGAAAAAAGCCACTAAGAATCTCTTTATCGCAATTTGATTAGAGAACTGTCTCCAAACATTTTTCAGTTCAGAAATACCATTAAAAACAATCTTAGAAGAAAGCTTATTATTGTTTTTAAAATCAGGTAAAACCCTAAAAGTATAAAAACTAAAGCCCAGCCACCAAAGTCCAGTTAATACAAAACTATATCGCATTGCTTGGGTAGGACTTGAAATACCTAAAGCATCTGAGTTCATTATTAACGCCAAATTTATTAGCAGTAAAACAACACTTCCAATATACCCATAAGCAAACCCAAGTGCACTTACACTATCTTGCTGTTTTTTAAAGGCTATTTCTGGTAAATAGGAGTTATAAAAAACTAAACTCCCCCAAAAACCTACTAATCCTAATAGGTAAACTAAAAGACTTAGTAGAGCATCACTTAAATTGAAAAAGTACAAAGACATACAACTTATGCTTCCTAAGTAGCAAAAGAATTTCATAAAGAATTTCTTTGTACCTAAGTAGTCGGCAATTCCCGATAGTATAGGAGATAATATTGCAATGATTAAAAACCCCAAAGCAGTTGTATATCCTATTACAGACTCACTTTTGATACTATATCCCAATATAGTTAGGCTATCTTGGTTTATTTCTCTGAACAAAACTCCATAAAACAAGGGAAAAATAGAGGACGAAATAACTAAAGAATAAACAGAATTTGCCCAATCATAAAAAGCCCAAGCTTTCAATAAACGCTTATCCCCTTTGACAAAGTTCGATTTCATAAAAACATTTTTAAGACTTAAGGTAGAGGACTACTTAGTATAAAACACTCCAAATTTAGCTGCTTGTTCTTTTGCTTTTGGCACAAGACGCTTTAAGTTTTCTATTCTTTGTTGATTCCCTGGGTGAGTACTCATAAATGAACTACCTGAATCTCCTCCCGTTTTTTCTGCCATTCTAGCCCAAAAATCTACTGCTTCACTTGGATTATATCCTGCTATAGCCATTAGAGTTAGACCAATTTCATCTGCTTGAGTCTCGTTTGCTCTTGAAAAAGGTAGCATTGCTCCAACTTGTGTGCCTGTTCCATATACAGTAGACCAAACTTGTTGAGCCAAAGGACTAGAGTTTTGCGTTAACAAACCAACTGCAGCTGCACCTCCTTGCTGAAGCATTGCCGCACTCATCCTTTGTTGCCCATGATTGGCTAGTGCGTGGGCAATCTCATGGCCCATAACAGTAGCAATACCTGCATCATCTTGGCAAACTGGTAAAATACCAGTAAAAAATACTATTTTTCCTCCTGGCATACACCAAGCATTAATTTGATCATCTTGTACTAATTTATACTCCCAACGATAGTCCTTTAAGTAATCTTTATACCCGTTTGCATCTAACCACAAAGCTGCTGCTTGACTTAGTCGCTTTCCGACCTCCTCTACTCTTTGAGCATCTTTAGTACCGCTTATAGTTTTATGTTCCTTTAAAAAGTCGTCGTATTGTTGGAAAGACATTGGAAATAAAGAAGAATTCGGCGTCAAAGCCATGGTCTTCTTCCCTGTAAATGGATTAGTTGCACATCCTATTAGTAAAAACATACTACCTAGTAAAATACTTATTTTCTTCATTGTGTCTTTTTTTTCAAAATTATAACATTTTTTTATTGTTTTCTCTCTTTAGTAGTTGCTATTTTTCGACTGCCTATTATCCCCTTACTTTGGTGTTCAAATACTACCCATATCTGCTTTTTTTAGCCATGAGTAAAAAGAGTTTATATTTTATATTTCAAATGCACCTTTGCATTTAACTTAGCTTTCCCCTACCTACTAACCTCTATAACCAACTCTAAAAAATAGGTCTCAACTCAGCATTTACAGTACTTAAAAGCCCCATTAACAAAATTAAATGCTACATCGCAATAAAATTTTGTAATTTTACATCAAACATCAATTAACTAATGAATAACCAAAAACCAAAGCAATCTTTAGAAGTTCCTAAGACCATAATAGTGACAGGAAAGATCATACAGTTTTTCTCTAAAAAGTTAGCGTCAAAATTTGCGCAAAATCTTTTTATTACCCCTATTAAATTCAAAGCACCAAAAAGAGAAAAAGAAATGCTTGAGAAAAGTATCATTTCTCGTATTAGTGTATTAGAAATAGCTAAAGATATATATGTTTACCAATATGGTAGTAATGTAAAGGCGAATAAAAAAGCATTACTTATACATGGGTGGAATGGCCGAGCAACTCAAATGGTTACCATCGCTAATATGCTAACCAAACAAGGCTATGACGTTATAGCTTTCGATGCACCTGGTCACGGAAAAAGTCCTAATACCAAAACGAATCTAGCAGAATTTATCGCTAGTGCTTTAGAGGTTCAAGAACAATTCGGACCTTTTGATTTAGTAGTAGGGCATTCTTTAGGAGGAATGACAACAGTTAATGCATTAGCAAGAGGCTTAAAAGCCAAAAAAGCAGTTATCATTGGAAGTGGAGATGTAGTAGAAGATGTAATAGATGACTTTGTCAAACAAGTAGAATTAAAGCCACAAATTGCACAATTGATCAAAGATAAGTTCGAAAAACAATTCAATCAAAAAATGCAAGATTATTGTGTACACTTAAAAGCCAAAGAAATCGACATCCCTTTACTTATCGTTCATGATACAGATGATTATGATGTTCCAGTAAAGGCTGCTTACCAAATTAAGAAACAAAAACCAGACGCTAAACTTTTAATCACAGAAGGCCTTGGTCACCGCAAAATACTTGGGGACAGAAAAGTGATTGAAAAAATAATGGATTTTATAAAAGATGAATAGTCATACAGGCAAAATACTTTTACTATTTCTGTTAATTGGACTATCTTGTTTAGCATGTCAACAAAAAGGTACTACTCAAAATTCACAGCAAATGAAAAAAGATAAAAACACTTCAGAAGAGCAATGGAAGAAAGATCTCTCACCAGAGCAATTTTACGTATTAAGACAAAAAGGAACAGAACCACCTTTTTCAGGAGAGTATAATAATTTATATGAAAAAGGTACTTATCATTGTGCAGGATGTAATGCACTACTTTTTGACTCTGAAACTAAATTTGACGCACATTGTGGTTGGCCATCCTTTGATAAAGCCATAGAGGGTTCTGTAGAGTATATAGAAGACTTCAGTCATGGTATGAATCGTGTAGAGGTAATTTGCGCTAATTGCAAAGGACACTTAGGACATGTCTTTGAAGATGGACCTATAGAAACAACAGGTAATAGATATTGTATGAACTCTGTTTCTTTAAAATTTCAACCAAGTGAAAAATAAAAAAAAGGCTATATAAGAAAATTCTTATATAGCCTTTTTTTTAATAGATCATTTTTATTTCCTTTAATCCAAAGTACTCTATGTTCCCTTGGGGCAATTCCACTATCAATAACCCATTTGGACTAACACCTTGAATATAACCTTGAATCAAGGTTTTATCCGGTAGCTCAAAATAGGCTAATTTGTCCTTTTGATATAAAAAATCATGGTATAACTTCCATAAATCTGCAGCATTACCACTTTTTAGCTGCTCTAAATTCTCACTTAAGCATTCTAATACACTTTGCAACACTATTTCTTTATCAAAAGGATTTCCACAAAGTAGTTTCAAAGAACTAGCCTGAGGTAAATCATCAAAGTTTTGCTGATTAACATTTATACCAATTCCTACAATACTAACTATTTCTGTAGAGGATTTTATACTATTTTCTATTAAAATACCAGCTATTTTCTTATTATCTGCCAAAATGTCGTTAGGCCATTTAATAGCTAAAGATAAATTACAGCATTTCTTTATACCTTGTAAAACACTTAATGCTACTAGAATATTTAGGTCAAATATTTGACTAACATCGCTTAATGAATCTTTCACTAATACACTAAAGCTTAGACTACTACCCTCTTGCGAAACCCATTTTGTTCCTCTTTGACCACGGCCTTCTAGCTGCCTCTGGGCTGTCACTACGGTGAGATTCGATAAATTACTGACCATCAAAAGTTCTTTCAAATAAGTATTTGTTGAACCTATGGCATCGAGTTTGATTATATTCATATAAAATTATTATAGACAAATCTAAAGCGATTCACTATATTTGAGGCCAAAATTAGACAACAAATATAATTAATCGCGTAAAATCGCAGAAAAAAATAGATGGCAGACAAACAAATCAACAACGACGAATTAATTGCTAATATTATAAAAGGTATTGAAGCAGTAAAAGGAGAGAATATTACAATTATTGATTTAAAAGATATTGATAATACCCCTTGCGATTATTTTATTATCTGTGAAGGTAACTCTAGTACACAAGTAAATTCTATTTCTAATTCTATCCAAAGAGTAGTTTCGAAAGAATTACATGATAAACCATGGCATGTTGAAGGAGAGGTAACCTCTGAATGGGTACTGATGGACTATGTGAATGTAGTTGTTCATATTTTCCAAAAACATATTCGTGATTATTACCAAATAGAAAACTTATGGGGAGATGCTAAAATCACCAGAATTGATAGCCAATACTAATTAAAACTATTTTTCATGGCAGGAAATATGAAACCAAAACCAAATAAGTCAAAATTTAATCCTTGGGTATTATACGGAAGTGTAATTGTGATTATTTTGGTTATACAACTTTTAACGAACGGCAGTGGCTTAGGCGATTCACGTCAATTAAGCTTGTCTAAATTATATGAATACCTTGAAAAAGGGTATATAGAAAAAGTAGACTTTAATAGAAGTGTAGCTAAGGTATATGTAAACAAAGAAGCTTTACAATTACCTGAATTTGAAAAACTTCAAAAGAAATCTATGCTAGGTAGAGATAATAATGGTCCTCAATTCATTACTGACATTGGAGATCCAAAAATCCTACAAGAAAAGCTAGACCAAGCGGTTAATGATGACAAACTGGCAGAATTTAACTCTGAACCTGAAAGTAATTGGGGTGACATCCTATTTAGCTTCCTACCAATTGTAATCTTAATTGGTTTCTGGCTATTTATGATGAGACGTATGTCTGGAGGAGGTGCCGGTGGCGGAGGTGGTCAGATTTTCTCTATTGGAAAATCTAAAGCTAAACTTTTCGATGAAAAAAATGATGTAAAAGTTACTTTTAAAGATGTAGCTGGATTAGAAGGTGCAAAAGAAGAAATCGTTGAAATCGTTGAATTCTTAAAAAACCCGGAAAAATATACAAACATTGGAGGAAAGATTCCTAAAGGAGCACTTTTAGTTGGACCTCCGGGAACAGGTAAAACTTTATTAGCTAAAGCAGTTGCTGGAGAAGCTAAAGTTCCTTTCTTTTCATTATCAGGATCAGACTTCGTAGAAATGTTTGTAGGGGTTGGAGCTTCAAGAGTAAGAGACTTATTTAAACAAGCTAAGGAAAAATCACCTGCTATTATTTTCATTGATGAAATTGATGCTGTTGGTAGAGCAAGAGGTAAGAGTAACTTCTCTGGTTCGAATGACGAAAGAGAGAATACATTAAACCAACTATTAACAGAAATGGATGGTTTTGGTTCTCACACTAACGTTATCGTACTTGCTGCAACCAATAGAGCTGAAATTCTAGATAAAGCCCTTTTACGTGCTGGAAGATTCGACCGTCAAATCTATGTGGACTTACCAGATGTTAAAGAAAGAGAAGCTATTTTTAATGTTCACTTAAGAAAGATTAAAAAAGTAGATAACCTTGATATTGACTTTTTAGCTAAACAAACTCCAGGATTCTCCGGAGCAGATATTGCTAACGTTTGTAACGAAGCAGCTTTAACAGCAGCTAGAAAGAACAAGACACAAGTAGATATGCAAGACTTCTTAGACGCTGTAGATAGAATTATCGGAGGTTTAGAGAAGAAAAACAAAATCATTACTCCAGAGGAAAAGTATGCAATTGCTATTCATGAAGCTGGACATGCTACAGTGAGCTGGATGTGTGAACATGCGGCACCTTTAGTAAAGGTTACCATTGTGCCTAGAGGACAAAGTTTAGGGGCTGCTTGGTATTTACCTGCAGAACGTCAAATTGTACGTACAGAACAAATGTTGGACGAAATGTGTGCAACTATGGGAGGTCGTGCAGCAGAAAAAATTGTCTTTGACAAAATTTCAACTGGTGCCTTAAGCGATTTAGAAAAAGTAACTAAACAAGCCAAGGCAATGGTTACCATTTATGGTTTGAATGAAAAGTTAGGTAATATTACTTATTATGATTCTTCTGGTCAGAGTGAATATAATTTTGCAAAACCATATTCTGAAAATACTGCTTTATTAATTGATCAAGAGATTTCTAAATTAATTGAAGGTCAATACCAAAGAGCACAAGAAATCTTAACTACGCATCGCGATAAGTTAATTCAGCTTGCTGATTTACTTTGTGAAAAAGAAGTAATCTTTCAAAAAGATTTAGAAAGTATATTTGGAAAAAGACCTTTTGATAAAGAAGTAGAACAAGAAATTAGTAATGTTCAAGACATTGTTCACCAAGAACAGGTTGAACAAACTCAGAATCAAGAACAGGAAGTAATACAAAATCCAACAGATAAACCTATTACACCTCAAGGCGATACTCCAGTGCAGGAATAAACATTCATGCACTAATCGATAAACGAAAAAACTTAACTTAAAACAATGCTTTAAGTTAAGTTTTTTTTTATCTTTGACTACCAAATGAATTTTATTTAAATATCTCTATCATATTCGTATGAGTTTTTTTAAGAAGCTATTAAAAGTTTTTCAAAATACACCATCTGATACAGAACCAGAAAAAGAGAAAAGAGGCCAATACCTCCCTCCGAAAGAAACACCTGTAGACGAACTCTTCACTATTAACTTCAAAAGTAATGGTGGAAAATTTTTGTATTGTGACTCCAACGATGAATTGGAGGAAACTTTTATTAACATTCTTGTAGAAAACGACTGGTTTGAAAAAGAGGCATTAACTTATGAGAATAATATTTTTTCCTTACTAAAGGAAAACAATATTAATTTCCAAGATGTTAATCAACCTATCTTTTTTATTGCTTCCTGTGAAAGCTTAATCGCAGATGATGGGGCAATTCTATTTTCCGATAGACAGTTAAAAGATAATAAAGCAAATCACTTACCTAGCAATATTGTGGTCATTGCAAAAACAAGTCAAATCACTAGATCAAAAAGCGATGGTTTAAGAGAAATTAAAAAGAAGTATGGAAGTTGCTTACCTAGCAATATAACCGCTTTTAATTGCTTTAAACCTTCAGCTGTAGAGAGTGATTTTTTAAGTTACGGTAGAACTCCAAAAAATCTATACTTATTACTATTAGAAGATTTATAAAATGTCAGAAACTCTTACACGGGCCATATCAGGTGTTATCTATATAGCATTACTTATTGGGGCCACTTTATTTTCAAGTATTTCTTTTGAAATACTTTTTAGTTTTTTTATGCTAGTAGCAGCATATGAATTTTCAAAACTAATACATTTTTCTAAAGTTATTTCCCTGGGACTAACTCTAGCGAGCCTTGGGCTTTACTTTTTTGATAAAACCATTTTACCCATATTTGCCATAGCAAGTGTTTCTATCTTAATACTGCTAGCTTTAGTAGCTGAGTTATTTTCAAAGGCTACTCCTAATAGAACTTTTCCTATTAAACTTATTATTTTTCTGGGCTATATTATAGCTCCTTTTCTTTGTTTACTTTTCCTACCTTTTACCCAAGAGGGTTATACCCCACAGGTCATTATAGGCATCTTTATCCTAATTTGGACAAATGATACTTTTGCATATATCGTAGGTAAGAATTTTGGAAAAAGAAAACTACTAGAAAGAATTTCTCCTAAAAAGACAATTGAGGGCTTTTTAGGTGGTATTTTCTTCAGTATTATAGCCGCAATTATACTTAGTCAATTTTTTAGCTTTTTTTCTATTACAATATGGATAAGTAGTGCTATTTTTGTGGGAATTTTTGGCACAATTGGAGACTTAGTGGAATCGCACTTTAAAAGGATGGCTAAAGTAAAGGACAGTGGTAACATTATGCCAGGTCACGGAGGTATTTTAGATCGTCTAGATAGTGTTATATTTGTAGCCCCATTTTTGTATATAATTTTTCAAATATTATAATCATGTTTCACAAAGAAGGAACTAAAATTATTTTTTACTCTTTAGTAGTAGCAGTTGTATTGATAATTGCAGCAGATTTTTTAATAAATATGCCTTGGCTAAGAATGACTATTCAATCCATAGTATTAGTATTCTTATGCTTAGTCTTACAGTTTTTTAGAAATCCAAACAGATCCATACAACCTAATAACAATACTATATTAGCTCCTGTAGATGGAAAGGTAGTAGTTATTGAAGAAGTTTTCGAACCAGAGTACTTTAAGGATAAGCGATTAATGGTTTCTATTTTTATGTCTCCTATTAACGTTCACGTTACTAGATACGCTTTAAGCGGAGAGGTAAAATATAGTAAATACCATCCAGGTAAATACTTAGTAGCTTGGCATCCAAAAGCAAGTGAAGAAAATGAAAGAACTACCGTTGTAATAGATAACCCTGTATTTGGAGAAGTAATGTACCGTCAAATAGCAGGAGCATTAGCAAGAAGGATTGTAAACTATGCAAAAGTAGGACAACAAGTTGAACAAGGCCAAGATGCAGGTTTTATTAAATTTGGATCAAGAGTCGATCTATATTTACCTTTAGGTACTAATGTAGAAGTCGTATTGAATCAAAAGGCAATTGGTAATATAACACAAATAGTACATAAATAAGTGATGAACACTTTAGATAAAGAATTCCATGAAGCATATATTCGCATTTCTAACGAAGCAGTAAATCTTGCTCCAGATGTAATGTTAAGAATTTATGCTTTTTATAAACAAGCTACAAACGGTTTAAGTCATAGAGATTTTGAAGATATGTCAGGAAATCTGAAAAAAGCTTTTAAATTCAATGCTTGGACTCAAGTAAGTCATTTAACAACAACTCAGGCTAAAGAGGAATATATTAAACTAGCAAAACAAATCTTAGATCCAAACCAAAGTAATGAATAGAAAACATTTTTTTGTTTTATTATTATTAAGTGGGCTTGCAATAAACTGTGATACCAAAGAAACCTCAACAGAGATTGAAATCCCTGAAAGAGAATCCTTTGTTATTAAGAAATCTGAATTCACAGACCCTGCAAATATCAAAACCAATCAAGGTCCCTTTGATATGCCTGGACTAAGCTATGACTTCGAGGAGTTTAGGATTGTAGATCCAAAGACTGCCTTTACTCATTATCAGAACTATCATTTAGCATATGCAAATGCGTTAAATACAGCTATTCACAATACTATTTATGAAAAAGATAGTATTGTGGATATTCTAAAAAAAGTGAAACAGGATAACCCCGAAGTTAAAAATCTAAGCGGGGCCTATTACAATCATAACATCTACTGGTTAAGTATTGATCCTATACATCAAACTACTCCTAAAGAAGAGATTCTAATGGCCATAAACGACAATTTTGGTTCTATTGATCAGTTTAATATTCAATTTAAACAAACAGCTCTTTCTCAAATAGGTTCTGGTTGGGTTTGGTTAATTAAAAGACCTAATAACGCTTTAGAGATCCTTTGGACCCCTAATAATGAAAACCCACTTAGTACTATAGGTGGAGCAAAAATACTCTTAGGAATAGACCTATGGGAACATGCTTATATGCCGACCTACCCTAATGATAGTAAAGCATATATAGAAAAATGTTTAAAACATTTAAATTGGCAATATGCCAACTTACAATACATAAAAAAATAAGCTAATGATTTCTCATTAGCTTATTTTTTTTTACTTTATTTTATTATGTTCTTTTTAAAAAGGAACATCATCGTCATTTGCATTATTAAATACCTGATTTGCTGGCGGTAAATTATTTGCAAGATTATTGTAGCCTCCTTGAGTCCTTGACTCTTCATTCATTGCAGAAAAATACATTCCTCCATCGGATAACATATCATCTTCCAAGTTGTCGAACTTACCAAATTGACCTAAGAATTTTAAACGAATATTATCCAATCCACCGTTTCTGTGCTTAGCAATAATAAACTCTGCTTGACCTTGAGTTGGAGTGCGTTCTTCATCATCCCATTCATCAATTTTATAGTACTCTGGACGATAGATAAAGGAAACGATATCCGCATCTTGCTCAATTGCTCCAGACTCCCTTAAATCCGATAATAATGGCCTTTTAGAAGTACCACGAGTCTCCACTGCACGAGATAACTGAGATAAGGCAATAACAGGGATATTTAATTCCTTAGCTAATGCTTTAAGGTTACGTGAAATAGTGGAAATTTCTTGCTCACGATTCCCTCCTCCTTTTTGATTTCCACCAGCTGTCATTAATTGCAAGTAGTCAATAACAATAAGTTTAATACCATGTTGAGAAGCTAAACGTCTTGCTTTAGCACGTAAATCAAAAATGGATAAAGATGGCGTATCGTCAATATACAAAGGAGCGCGTTCTAAGTCTTTTACCTTAACGTTAAGTTGCTCCCATTCGTGTTTCTCTAATTTACCGGTACGTAATTTTTCAGAGCTAAGCCCTGTTTCAGAAGATATTAAACGGGTAATTAACTGTACAGAGGACATCTCTAAAGAGAACACTGCTACACCTTGCCCAGCATCAATGGCAATATTTCTAGCCATTGATAAAACAAAAGCTGTCTTACCCATACCTGGACGTGCAGCGATAATAATTAAATCACTTGGCTGCCATCCCGAGGTTAATTCATCTAACTTATGGAATCCTGTAGGAAGACCACTCAACCCTTCTTTGGTACTAATTTCTTCAATACGCTTTTTTGCTTGAGCTACTAAGGATTGAGCTGTTTCTGAACTCTTCTTAATATTTCCTTGAGTAACTTCATATAACTTAGCTTCTGCTTTATCTAAAAGATTAAAAACATCGCTAGTCTCATCGTATGCTTCTTCAATTATTTCATTAGAAATTCTAATTAAACTACGTTGAATAAATTTCTGTAAAATAATACGGGAGTGGAATTCAATATGAGCAGAAGAGGTTATCTTTTGTGTCAACCCTACTAAATAATACTCCCCTCCTACAGCCTCTAATTTACCGTTGGTACGTAATTGAGAAGATACTGTTAAAAGATCAATTGGTTGGTTACCAACAAATAACTGATCTATAGCTTCAAAAATATATTTATGAGATTCTTTATAGAAAGCCTCAGGTTGTAAGATATCTATTACCTCATCAATTCCTTTTTTATCAATCATCATTGCACCCAGCACTGCCTCCTCTAAATCAATAACTTGAGGTGGTAGTTTTCCTTTTTCAAAAGAAATAACTTCTTTTGAAAAAGACTTCATTGGGCGTATTTCATTTGCGTGTTCCATAATGCGAAAATAAGCCTTTTTTTAATTTTATTCACTGTAAAAAATAAAAATACTTAGAGCAAAAAAAATCCGAGATTAGATCTCGGATTCTTATTCATTAGTAAGAATAAATACTTATTCTTTATATTCTCCCATATCGAAGTATTTCTCCATACGCTTATCTAAAAGCTTTTCTGTAGGTAACTTCTTAAGGTCAGCATATGTGTCTACTATATAATTTTTAACAGCTAAGAATGTTGCTTCTCTATCTGAATGTGCTCCTCCAAGAGGCTCAGCAATAATAGCATCTACTAACTTGTTTTTCTTCATATCATAAGAAGTTAGTTTTAAAGCGTCTGCTGCTGTTTCTTTGTATTCCCAGCTTCTCCATAAAATAGAAGAACATGACTCCGGAGAAATTACAGAATACCAAGTATTTTCTAACATAGTAACTCTATCTCCTACACCAATTCCCAATGCTCCACCTGAGGCACCTTCTCCGATAATAATACAGATGATAGGCACTTTAATACGGAACATCTCATAGATATTACGAGCAATAGCTTCTCCTTGTCCTCTTTCTTCTGCTTCTAAACCAGGGTAAGCTCCAGGAGTATCTATTAAAGTAACAATTGGCACATTATATTTTTCAGCCATTTGCATTAAACGCAATGCTTTTCTATAACCTTCTGGATTAGCCATACCAAAATTACGATATTGTCTTGTTTTGGTATTATATCCTTTTTGTTGTCCAATAAACATAAAACTTTGATCTCCGATCTTACCAAGACCACCAATCATTGCTTTATCGTCTTTTACGTTTCTATCCCCGAATAACTCTAAAAAAGTATTTCCACATAAAGCTTTAATATAATCAATTGTGTAAGGTCTATTAGGATGTCTAGACAATTGAACACGCTGCCAAGCGCTTAAGTTTTTGTATATGCTCTTTTTTGTTTCTTCAAGTTTTGTTTCGATTTGTTTACAAGTCGTTGTTACATCAACATCAGACTCTTCACCAATCAACGTACATTTTTTTAACTGCTCCTCAAGTTCTTTAATAGGAAGTTCAAAATCTAAATATTCCATTTACGAATAGGTTTTAGTTTCAATTACAATTTACAAAGATAAAAGTTTCCGCTAATAGATAAGCTATTTAACAGCAAGTTTTCTCTTTTTTCTATTTTTTAAAATTCCATTAGCTATAACAGTACTAAGAATTAAAGCCGCTCCAAGATAAAAAGTGGAGTTCATCGACTCAGAATCCTTAAATAAAATCAGCGCTAATAAAATACCATAAATTGGTTCTAAGTTTATAGTTAACATTACTGTATATGGACTTAAGTCCTTCAATATATAAACAGATCCCAAAAATGCAAAAGCTGTACAAAAGACTCCTAATATAAATAACCAAAACCAATCTTGGTAACTCACATCAAAAAACTCTAAAGTAAAACCTCCGCTAAAAAGTAAAACTAAGGATAAAATAATAAATCCACCCACCATTTCATAAAAGGTTATTAAATAGGCAGGGCTATGTTCTACTAGTTTCGCATTAATAATTGAAAATAATGCAGAAAGAAAAGCAGCAAATAATGCTAATACTATTCCCTCTACGAAATGTCCACTAACGCTAAATATAAGCCCTAGGGCTGCCATAACTACAAGTCCTAAAAAAACCTCATAATAAACTATCTTTCGTTTATAAAATATGGGTTCAAGGATAGAGGCAAAAAAAGCCCCTGTAGATAAACAGGCTAAAGTTACGGAAATATTAGATACTTTAATGGCCCAGAAGAAAGTCAGCCAGTGTAGTGCAATAACCCCACCAGCAGCTAAAATTTGTAATAGGCGTTTTTTAGGTAATAGAAAACTACGCTTACCTAAAACAAAAACCAGTACTAGGGTGATAATAGCAATAGCAATTCTATACCAAACCAAAGGCAAAGCACTTAAACTGATTAAGTGGCCTAAAATAGCTGTAAATCCCCATATAAAAACGATTATATGGAGATACATATAACTTTTAATCTTATCTGCGCGCATTGTTTAATAGATAAATACCCAAAAGTCCAAATACTATATTTGGAATCCAAACTGCCAATAATGGCGGAATACTAGAAGCCTCTCCAAGTACACTAAATACTTTGTCAAAAAAGACATAGATAAAGGCTAAGGCTATACCAATTGCTAAATTTGCTCCCATACCTCCTCTTCTTTGCATAGAGGAAACAGAAACAGCAATAATGGTTAAAATAAAAGCCGATACCGGAATGCTGTATTTTTTATATAAAACAATCAAATAAGTATTGATGTTAGAAGATCCTCTTAATTGTTCCTTTTTTATAAAGGCCTTTAAATTCTTTAAAGACATCGTCTCTGCTGCATATACAACAGGAGTTAAGTCATCTAAGTCAAAATCTAAAGCAATTTCCTTTTTATGAGCTTTTTCTAAAATATCGTCTTGGTTACCACTACCTACCGTTCTTTTGAAGTAATCATGTAGAATATAACTACCCGTTTCAGGGTCCCATACAATTCTACTAGCGGTAACTTTACTCTTTAAAGTATTGCCATCCATTTCTTCTAAAAGAAAATCATAGCCTGTTTTACTTGCGAAAGAGAAACTACTCACATAGATAATCTCATTCTCACTAATTTGCCTGTAGACATTTTGAGATTCCCTTACCTCACTTCGAGTAAGATATTTATAGCGAAAGTCATTATAACCCGCACTTGCCCTTGGTACGATAAAAATCGACATGATTAAAGCAAATACAGATACAATGGTTGCCCCAATAAAGTAAGGGCGTAAAAAACGATTAAACGATATCCCCGAACTCAAAATAGCAATAATCTCATAATTATTCGCCAACTTGGATGTAAACCAAATAATGGAAATAAATAAGAAAATTGGAAATAACATATTGGCAAAATAGATAGTAAAGTTTAAATAATACAACAATACCGCCTCAAGAGGTACGTTATTGTTGATTATTTTATTAATCCTATCTGAGACATCCACCACAATTCCGATGGGCACAAATAGCATTAGCATTACTGTAAAGTTTACCAAGTATCGTTTAAGAATATACCAATCGATAATCTTCATAACTTACTCTTTTGATCTTCTTTTTTTTATTATAAACGTCTACCCATTTTTTGAACCATTGCATTTTTCCACATAGTGAAAGTTCCAGCGATGATCTGGCGACGTGCTTCTCTAACTAACCACATGTAGAATCCTAAATTATGGATAGTTGCGATTTGTTTACCTAAAGATTCATCCGCAGAAAATAAGTGACGTAAATATGCTTTAGAATATTCTGTATCTACCCAAGTATAACCATTAGCATCAATAGGAGAAAAATCATCCGCCCATTTTCTGTTTTTAATATTGATTGTTCCCTCTGCAGTGAAAAGCATTCCGTTTCTTGCGTTACGAGTTGGCATTACACAGTCAAACATATCTACACCTAAGGCGATGTTTTCTAAGATATTTATAGGAGTACCTACTCCCATTAAGTATCTAGGTTTTTCTTTTGGTAATATATCACAAACAATTTCTGTCATTGCGTACATTTCCTCTGCAGGTTCCCCTACAGATAAACCTCCAATAGCATTTCCTAATGCTCCTGCATTTGCAATATATTCAGCCGATTGTTTTCTTAAATCTTTATAAGTACTTCCCTGAACAATTGGGAAAAAAGTCTGAGAATAACCGTAGTGCTCTGGCACTTTCTCTAAATGATTAATACATCTATCTAACCAACGGTGAGTACGATGCATCGATCTTCTTGCGTAATGATAGTCACATGGATATGGTGTACACTCATCGAATGCCATAATAATATCAGCACCAATGGTTCTTTGCACTTCCATTACACTCTCTGGAGAAAAGAAATGGTAAGATCCATCAATATGAGATTTGAACTTCACCCCTTCTTCTTTAATCTTACGATTAGCTGATAGAGAGTACACTTGGAAGCCTCCACTATCTGTTAGAATATTTCTATCCCAGTTCATGAATTTATGTAATCCTCCAGCTTGTTTTAAAATTTCCATTTTTGGACGTAAATACAAGTGGTAGGTATTACCTAAAATAATATCAGGATTTACTTCTTCTTTTAATTCTTTTTGATGAACCCCTTTTACAGTAGCTACCGTACCAACGGGCATAAAAATAGGTGTTTCAATTACACCATGATCTAAGGTAATTTTACCGGCACGTGCATTAGATTGTGCATCGGTATGTAATAAATCGAACTTCATATTAACTATTTACAACCAGCAAAGATAAAGCAAAACTATCGATGCATAAGTTTTTTATTTTATTTTATTGTTTTAAACTACTTTATTAAAATCTTCTAGATGATTTACCTAATAAAAGCCAAACTACAATTGGAGCTCCAAATAAAGAAGTAATAGCATTTATAGGTAAAGAAAAACGATCGCTATTAATTTGAGTAAGGCTATCACAAATCAATAAGATAACAGGTCCTAACAAAAGACAAGATAATAGTAAAACCTTATGACTACTTGTCTTAAAAATTAATCTTCCCATATGAGGCACTGCTAATCCAATAAAGGCAATCGGTCCTACAAAAGCAGTAGATGCCCCAGCTAAAAGTGCAGTGATTATTATAATGCTATTTCTTAGTTTTTTAACGGGTATTCCCATGGAACTTGCATAATTATCGCCAAGTAAAATTGCATCTAAACTTCGAATAAGCCCAAAAGCACTAAAAAAGCCTATGCAAACAACAGCAAAAAAAATACCCAGCACACTATAGGATAGATTTCCTAAGCTTCCCATAGACCAAAAGCTAAAGCGCTTTAAATCCTCTGCATTACTGAAATAACTAAGTATGCTTATTATTGCATTTGTAAAGCTACCAAACATCAAACCTACAATTAAGATAGTAACAGTATTTTTTACTTTAGCACTCACCATTAGAACCAATAATAAAAGTAAAAAGCTTCCCAGTATACTTATAAAAGCTACCCCATAACTAGAGGTAAAAATTGCAAGTAAACCACTTGGCAAAAAGGATGCTCCTAAAAATAAAAAAGCTACTCCTAAGCTTGCTCCAGAACTTACCCCTAAGATATAGGGCTCTGCAACGGGATTGCGAAACAAAGTTTGCATTAAAAGTCCACTAATAGATAGAGCTACTCCAACTAGTATTGCTGCAAATGCCTTTGGTAAGCGGTAATTTAAAATAATATATTTCCAGGTAGACTTCACATCATGGTCTCCTACAAAAACTTGAAGAATACTTTTAAAGGGAATATTCACTCCACCAATAGAAATATTTACAATAAAGCATAGTATTAGCACTACAAATAAGGCCAATAATATGCTTGCGCTCTTTCTACTCATAAGGAAGCTGTTTATAAAAAATAGGAGTATAATCAGGGAACAACTCAGGATGGAAAATCGCAGCTAGATCTTTTAGAACTAAATCTGGACGAGCTGGTCCTAATTCATAAAAAACGGTTCCACCATTTTTACCTTTAGTTAAAGCAAAAGAATATACTTTTGCGTTTTTAAATGCTGCAAAATTAGCATAATGCCCATTTGCCTCTTGCATTTGCTTTAATGTCTCAAAAGCACCTGGATTAATCCAAAATTCAGCATCCTTACCTTTATCTAATACTGCTTCAAAGCCCAAAGCTAAACTACCACTACCTACAGAGTCTTTCCATAAATAATCTGCCTTAGCATCCTTAAAAAACTCAGCAGCCCAACTTTGCCCTTGTGGCAAATACCATACATCTTGATACATTGCGCCACTTAATACAGTTGGATAAGAAGATACCTCCTTTAAAGTGGATAACACCTCTTTGTAATCAGCTTCTATTTGATTAAATAATCTACTAGCCTTATCTTGTTGATCATATAAGGCACCAAATACTTTTATCCATTCTGCTTTACCTAAGGCTTGTTGTTCTACCCAATCCCCATTATATAATACAGGAATACCACTTTGCTTTATTGTTTGTAAAACTTTATTACCTGAGTCCATAGTAAAGGCTACTAAAACATCTGGGTTTAAATCTAAAACCAATTCTGTATTTAAACTTTCATTAGCCCCTAACTCCTTTATTTTATTGTTATCTATTAAGGTCCTGAAATTCTCAGAAGAGATATAATCTAATCCTGGAAATCCCACTAAAGAAGAACTTTGACCTAAAAGTTCAATACCTGGTAAATGAGTAGTCGAGGTAGCTACAATATTTTTAATAGGAATTTGAATACCTGTATATGACTTTAGTGAGTCTGGTATCTTGGTTATATCTTTATATAGAACATAGGTAAAATCTTGGTTCGCACCTTGCCATGGTTGAGATACATTTAAAATAGAAAACTCTGGATAATTACGCAATGAAAAGCCCTTAGCATAAAGTACTTGGTTTTCAAACTGTTCATGGCTATGGTTATCCTGTGTTGGCACAGTAATTTTCTTTTCACAAGAAACAAAAAATAACGCAAGAGCACTTACAACAAGCGTATAGTGTAAAAATTTCATAAGGTCGAATTAAATAAAAAACAAAAATAACCTTTATTTACAAATACTCCACTAAAATCCTTACTCCTTGGCTCTACCCTACCACTATGTTAATTAATAGCTTATCTAAAAAAAACTTATTACTTTTACTTTACTAAATAAGGTATTGTACCTTATTTAGTAGTATTAAATCATTATATAAATAATTCCTTGTGCAAGGTCAACTAGCATAAGTTAGATTCTAATTACATAAAGAAAAAACACAGGAAGCATTTTAAACCATTTATATAAATAAATATGAAGAAAATTATAACATATATAAATCTACTGGTTATTTTATTGTTTATCCAAGATAGTTGGGCTCAAGATAGTTTTACTAAATTCGATAATAGTAAGCAAGTCAATAGCTACCTGGTAAACAAAAAAATGTTAGATATGATGTCGAATGTTCAAATTGACCCTTCTAATACTAAAGAAAAGGCCTATTATGATGTTGTTAAAAACCTCAACAATCTAAGAGTATATTCCACCAAAGACAGTGTTGTAAAATCTCAAATGAAAGATGCTGTCAATCAATATGTTTCAAAACAAAATCTAAAACTACACAGCAGTAAAAAAAGTGAACAGGCAATCATCACGATTTACCTAAACCAAGATGGAAATGATAAACAATTTTCCGACTATCTATTATTTAGTGAGTCAACCTTGCCTAACAAAGAACATATTATTTTTGTTATACAAGGCAAATTAAACAATAGTGATATTTCTACCTTAATTCAAAAAATGGATTTACCGATCAAAGATTTAATTCTGTAATTATTACAATCTGATCTTCCTTTCGACTATCAATAATATCAGTCATTAAAATAATATACCTAAAAAAGGGTTAGTTGTAGCTTTTAACTTAGTAATAAACTCTTAAGGCCTTATTGGTAATAGTGAAGCTTGTCCTGGAGCGCAACATGTAAAACGGACTTAAAATAATAGTACAACCTTTAAGAATACTGCCAAAAACCAACTATGACTTTGTCTATTTCATTATGTTTATACAAATACAGAGCTCTATAACTAAATATAAAACTTCAGTTAGTTTGTCCGTATTTTAATCTTCACCGCTATTTACATGAAAAAATTGTATCGTAAGCCTTTGAAATAAAAATGGAAAAATATTATTATAAATTCTCAGGGTTTAAAAATATAGCATAGAACTTTTAGTCCTTTATTGGTTGGGGTCCTCTTACAAACAATAAGAAATATTCCCTCCAATTCTTCCAATAATTTAGCTTTTTGAATTTGGTTCAATCTTAGCAATTGTATTCATATTAATTTTGTTTATATAACTACTTCGAAATAGAGTAGTTGATTATTGTAAATGTGATTTTTCCAAACTTTAAAAAAACAATAATTCTTTACAAAGACATGCTTTAGTTTTGAAAAGGATACATTTAACAGAAGAGCTTACTTTTGAACCTTAACTAAATAGAATTTACTTTTTTGTTTTCAATAGAATTTGTGATGCTAAAATCAAAATCGGTAGTTCTATTAACGGCCCAATCACCAATGATAATGCTATCAATGGTTCTTCCGAAAAAGCAGAAACTGCAATAGCTAATGAAATTGGTGAGTTTCTTGCCATTGTAGTTAAGACAAGGCTTACTTTATCGGCATAATTGAATTTAAAAACTTGGCTGATTATTTGGCTTAAAATAAAAGTGACAGCAAAAAACAATAATACAGGAATAATTAATTTAAAGATTAATTCGGGATTATGTATTAGGTCTTTTCCCTCAGATGCAAACATTGCTACAATTGCCAAGGCTAAAAAAAGTACTTGTGACTTTTCAAAAAACTCAAGCAGACTTATATCCATTTTTCGGTTCTTCCCAACTACTTTTTTGGCAAAAAATGCCAAGAAGAAAGGAACAACTAGTACCAAGGCAATACTTTCTACCAAGGAAGTAAGTTCTACATTTCCTGACTTTCTAAAAAAAAGCATCAGATATATTGGCAATAAGATAACTTGCAAAATCAAGTTTACTGGTAATATTGAAGTTGATAACGATACATTCCCATTAGCAACTCTAGTAAATACCAAATACCAATCTGTACAGGGAGTAACCATAAGCATCACAAAACCTATCCATATTGGCAAATCGTTAATAAGAAAAAGATATCCTAGCAGATAGGCAAAAATTGGTGTCCAAACAAAATTGATAACAATACTTATCAGCGAAAATTTAAAGTTTAAAAACGAGCTTTTCAATTCACTGATATTGATAGTGAGAAACAATCCAAAAAGCATAACCATTAAAAGTGGTACAATAAGTTTTGCTGAATAATGAGCTATGAAAAAAACTTGTCCCAATAAAAGCCCAATAACCACGGCAACTAAAATTACTGCTGTTTGATATTTATTTATTTTATCCATTTTGTATTATGTCGATGTTTTTTTAAGTTTCTATTACTTCTTTGATTTCTTTACTTATAAAATACGATTATAGAATGCACAAGAAGCCGTTGGGAAATAGATTGAAAAATATGGATTTATACCTAATGAAAACTATTCATGATATTGTATTGTGGTATTACCCAATATAAAGAAATAAAAAAAGCTCCACATTAACTGTGAAGCTTTGCTTTGTGACCCGACTGGGGCTCGAACCCAGGACCCCAACATTAAAAGTGTTGTGCTCTACCAACTGAGCTATCGAGTCTTTACCAAAATTCCTTTCGGATTATTATAGTGCAAATTTATACTATTTGAACTGATATACAAACTAAATTAGGATTTAAATATAAAAAAAAGAAAAAACGCCCTATTTTCAAGTATAATGTTGTTTTTTTACAACGCACAAACACATAGTATATCAAAAAAAAAGTCTCGATATGTAAAAATCACCTATAATAATGACAATTATCATAATTTATATTAAAAATATTAGTTAATTTAGTAAGAGTTCATTTAAAAATTTATACTATGGCTCTTAACAACATTCCCTTATACAATTTTAGTAATGGCGCTTTAATGATTCTTATATTCGTAATCGTTTGTGTATTATTAGTGGTAGCACTTATCTTGTTTATATCTAGCGGTAAAACATCTGATAAACAAAATAATATATCTCATGATTCTTCCGATAAACAAATCGAAGAAAAAGAGAGCACCTAAAAAGTAGTATATATATAATTAGAAAAAAGAACACTATCCTGTTTATAAAAAATACCTTGCAGACTTGCATAGTAAATTTATTCTATTACTTTTGCCTTTGTATTAGTAAAACAATAATGTATTGGAAAGCTAACAACAAGGCTGCGTGGAGGAATTGGTAGACTCGCCATCTTGAGGGGGTGGTGTCGCAAGACGTGTCAGTTCGAATCTGATCGCAGTCACAGCCAATTGGATATTTATTCTAACGGATAATAATAAAAAAGAGTCTTCTATTTTTTTTAGAAGACTCTTTTTTGTTATGAAAAAAACTGTCCTTTCTTATATCTACAAGATAGTTTTATTTTAAATTATAACTACCCTAACTGGCAGAGTAAGGATGAACTTCAACATTATTTTTCATTAAAAAGAATCCCGGCAGAATTTGTTTTTAGTTAACATACCTTTATCCTGTTCTATTTTTTTAATGCCTTGGGCTGTATGACATGTATATTTATGTCACCACGATTTAACAATTGATAGTTTACCTGTGGACCTTGCAATAGAATATAAGGTGTGAACACCACATGACCTAAAGTCTTCCCTTTTATAGTTACATTATCCATAAAACCATCATCGTTCATCCATAGCTTTTCTTTGATTTTTATGGTATCCCTACCTACCAATAAGTCCGTATAAAGAATTCCGTCCCAATATTCCCATTTAGTACTTCTAGTATTCCCTCCTATGTTTGAGGTACCTCCAATACGCTTTTCTTTGTAATAATATTTGTACTGCACATTAGCAGATTCTATAGGTACCCATTCTAATTTCTCTCTAGAAAAAGTAGTGAATATATTGTTATTTGCATTACCACGACTTTGTAACCAACCATCTTGGGGATAAAAATCAAAATAGAAAGCTTTACACTGCCCTTGATCAATAAAAACAAGTATACTATACTTATTTCTACCTGTACCATAAACAGTGAAAAACAGATAGTTCTTAGCTATGTTGATATATTCTTTTTCTTGCTGCTCTAAAGTCATTTGCAAATTTTCATTGATCACAGAAATACCCCGTTTACTCGTGTCTCCATCTAAAGCCCATGTATGATAAGTCAAATCACCCAAGTTTATATGATAACCAACAAAAAAAGGATCTCTATCCCATCCCCCTTTACGGTTGCGCACA
Organism: Myroides sp. LJL116; assembly: GCF_054871685.1. Taxonomy (NCBI): domain Bacteria; kingdom Pseudomonadati; phylum Bacteroidota; class Flavobacteriia; order Flavobacteriales; family Flavobacteriaceae; genus Myroides; species Myroides sp. LJL116. The sequence continues at coordinate 18,298 of NZ_JBTXLR010000010.1, read as the reverse complement.
TAGGATAAACTATCCGCTAAATTTCCATCCAAATCCAACTTAGCACAATAAACACTCCCCTGATAAATATCCGAATGAGAATTACCTTTCACCTTTTCAGTGATAACAATAAGTTCGTTTTTAGAGTTATACCAGGTCTTGATGGGCTCATCACTACTAAATTGCATAGTAAGGAGATAGTTGCCATTGCCTACAACTGGCTCTTGATTAATATCCTGATAGCTACTGTCATACTTGGGTACTTTAGATGAGTTAAGTAAATTCTTAAGATGGATATCTATCTGACCAAATCCTGATTTATATAAGAGCATAATAACTAGAAGACCTAAACATACATAAAACCAAGGTAATATCTCTGCTTTTTTAAAATACATAAATACATAGTAGAGTATTATCGATCCTATAAAAACCAAAGCAGGAACAAAAATATAATAAACTTCTATATCATAAACCGAAGGCCTTTTTAATATCCAAACTAATAACAAATATGCAATCGTTATGCAAAAGGCAATCCCTAAGGCTACTAAAAAACTGGTTTCTTCCATATAAAACAGTGGTATTTGCTAAAGATATAACAATATTTAAATACTCCATAAAGGGAAGGAATCATTTATTTACAATGTGTTCTACTGAAAAACAATGGATTAGATAGAGTATACTCTAATAGGAAGATAGATATTTCCAATGTCTTTATGAATTAGGACAACCATAAATTACAAGGCAAAAAAAAAGGACAAGTCTAAAATTATAGACTTGTCCTAAACTGTGACCCGACTGGGGCTCGAACCCAGGACCCCAACATTAAAAGTGTTGTGCTCTACCAACTGAGCTATCGAGTCTTTACAATTTTTTTAGAGTTTGTTTGTGCAAACTTATTCTTTAAAAGAACAACCTTTGTTTAAAAAGGATTTTGTGACCCGACTGGGGCTCGAACCCAGGACCCCAACATTAAAAGTGTTGTGCTCTACCAACTGAGCTATCGAGTCTTTACAATTTTTTTAGAGTTTGTTTGTGCAAACTTATTCTTTAAAAGAACAACCTTTGTTTAAAAAGGATTTTGTGACCCGACTGGGGCTCGAACCCAGGACCCCAACATTAAAAGTGTTGTGCTCTACCAACTGAGCTATCGAGTCTTTACAATTTTTTTAAAGTTTGTTTGTGCAAACTTATTCTTTTTAAAAAGAATAACCTTATATTTAAAAAAAGGATTTTGTGACCCGACTGGGGCTCGAACCCAGGACCCCAACATTAAAAGTGTTGTGCTCTACCAACTGAGCTATCGAGTCTTTATTTCAATTCCTAATTGCGGGTGCAAATATAGGACGTTTTTTTAGAAAACCACGACAAATTTGTTTTATTTTTGCAATAAATTTCAACACATAATCTAACTCACTATATAACAAGACATTATTTTATGAAAAAAATTATCCTACTTGGGTATATGGGCTCCGGTAAATCCACTATCGGGCAAAAACTAGCACAACAACTTCACTTGCCTTTTATCGATTTAGATCAACAAATTGAAAAACAGCTGGGAAAAAGCGTATCAGATATCTTTAAAGAACACGGTGAAATCTATTTTAGAAAGAAAGAACATGAAATACTTCATAGCTTACTAGAGCAAAAAACTCCTTTTGTATTAAGTCTAGGAGGCGGGACTCCATGTTATGCCAATAATCATTTAGCGCTTAAACTAGATCAAGTCACTTCTATTTATCTAAAAGGATCTATAGCAACTTTAGCATCTAGATTAGAAAAAGCAAAAGAGCATCGTCCACTTTTAAATCAAAAAATGGACGATACTCTTGAAACTTATATTGCTAAACACTTATTTGATAGAAGCTACTTCTACTATAAAGCAAAGCACGTTCTATCCATAGATGATAAATCAATCGACCAAGTAGTAGAACAAGCCGCAGAACTAGCCTTATTAACTTAAATAAGCATACTGCTGGTCATCTTCAAAGACAACTTGTATATGCTCAAATAAAGATGTAGATAAAGATATCCCTTTAAAGTCCGCTTTAACGGGATATTTTTTATGGTTTCTATCCACTAGTACAGCTGTCTTTAACTTTTTAATAGGCACATCTAAAAAGTGACGTACTCCATAAATTAATGTTGCCCCAGAATTTAAAACATCATCTACTAAAACAATTGCCTTATTCTGATAGTCTTTACTCTCTAACGAGGTTTCAATAGGACGGATAGGATTTTGTTTGTCAATCTTCACCTCACATAACTCTACTTTAATATCAGAGATCTGAATAAGTTGCTCAGCGATCTTACCCGCTAGAGTATATCCACTATTTGCAATACCTGCAATTACAATTTGCTGCTCATCTACAAAAGTCTCATATATTTGATAAGCAATTCTTTTGATTTTAAAATCAATTTGCTCTTTGGTTAAAATAATATTTTTCGTCATGTTATTTATTTTCTATAATAATGAATAATTCTCTATTAGCTCTAGGTGGAATGGAGTTATAAGCTCTTTCCATGGTTTTAATGTTCATTTTGGAATCAAACAAATCAAAATACTCTTGGTACCCTCCTCCAAAAGGTGGACTTTGCTGGTCAAACTCCGTATCAAAAAGTACTCCTACCAATTTTCCATTGTCTGTAAGTAATTCTTTCATCTTCTCTACATACTGGGTCCTTTGTTCCCTTGGAATAGCGCAAAAGAAAGTTTGCTCCAAAATTAAGTCATACTTTCCTATATGAGTAAAAAAATCTCCAATTACTACTTTGTCTATTGGAAAATCTTTATGTACTTCAAAGGTAGATTGTGCTGCAATACCGGTTAAATCTAATCCTTGAATATGGTTAAATCCACTTTTGTGTAAGTAGTGCAATTCATGTCCATGACCAACACCTGGAATCAGAATTTTAATATTTTTATCGGGCAATTGATCAATATACTCCTTGATTGGAGTAGTTATTTTTTGAGCGTTCCAAGGTGAATTATTTTGCTCATAGCGATTTTGCCAGTATAAAGTAGCATTATTGTTTGTCTTGCTCATCCTCTATTTCTGTTTCTTCATCGTAATTTAAAAAATCATTAATCTCTCTAAGATCCTTCTTAGTAGGTCTTCCTGTACCATTTGCTCGATAATGACTCTTAGCTAAATTTAGCATTTCAATGTGTTTGAATGCCTCCTCGGGAGTAGTATCTTTTCTATATACATCCACCAATTTAGCCCCTACTCTATTTTGTGGAACATCCAAGACAGTCAATTGATAAACAATTTGATCTTTACGTAAGGTAATTTTATCCGATGCATAAACTTCACGTGAAGCTTTAGCTTGCTGACCATTGACTGTTACATGCCCCTTCTTACAAGCTTCTGTAGCTATATTTCTGGTCTTATAATAACGAATACACCACAAGAATTTATCAATACGCATAATTTAATATTATTTTTTATAAACAAAGTACACAAAAATAAAGTAAAATTGTATCTTGCACTACTAAATTGAATCAAAAATGAATAGAATATTTGCAGCTTTAAGTCTAATCTGTACAACTTTACTGCTTACAAATTGCAAAAGCGATGACGGAGGATCTAAAGGAGAGGAAGTCATTATACGAGAACCTGAAGAAGTTTACAAAGAGAATAAGGCAAGTATTGCAGAGTATCTTGCAAACAACTATATGATCGAAAACAAGGACGGAACAATTTCTTTTGACAGTATTACAAGTCCTAATTATCGTCAACAACCAACCATTAAAAATGATCCTCGTTTAGATAGTGTTCAACTTACTAATGATAAGTACATTATTAAAACAGTTACTTCTCAAGTATTCAATCCAAATTATGGTATTTATGAGAATAAGGTAACTAGATTAGAGTACACTAAGAATAAAGACAAAACAAAATACATGGTGTATTTCCTTGTTTTAAATGAAGGAAAAGGAGTTCAACCACAACCAATTGATTCTGTTTATACAAGAAACAACGTATTCAATTTAAAAAATGAATCAGTAACTCAACCTCTAAGAGGAAGATTCACTTCTTTCCCTGAGACTATTGTTGAGTACCAAAGTGGGTTTTCTACTCCTCAATTAACTCCAGGAGAGAGACAATTATTACAATTTACTAAAACAGCTACAAACTTAGAAATTGGAAATGATGGTTTAACCTATGAAGAAGGTTCCGCTGGTAGAATTATTGCTTTTATTCCTTCGGGATTATACTTATTTAACCAAAGTAACAGTGCTAAGTTAAAAGGATATGAATCTGCTATTGTAGATATGACTGTAATAAATACTTTAGAAAGAGACCATGACTTAGATGGAATCCTTTCTAAATATGAAGTGGAACCAAGCAAAATTGGAACCAAACTTAGCATGGAGGACTATTTCTCTTATTCTACATCTGGTTATGAAGACACTCCAAACTTTCTAAACCTTGATGATGATGATGATGGAGTACCAACTAGAACAGAATTGATTTACTATGATGAATATGGATTATCTAAATACTATAAATACGATGATCCAAATCTAATATTATGTAGTGATAAACCTACTTATTTAGATAAAGAATGTAGACCATATATTAACGAAGAAGGACTATGGGTTTGGGAAAAATTAGATATGAAACCTAATAACCCAAGAAACTAATCCTCGTTTAAATAAAATAATAAGCCACTGATAGCCCGTTTGACTTATAGACTTTAAAAGCCCTAGAAAATTCTAGGGCTTTTTTATTTCTGGCCTTTACTGGCCTTATTTTTATGCTGTGTTATACGCCTTAACATTAGATATAACATTAATTATAAAACTGTATTTCCTTTAATAAAAGACAAAAAAAAGGTTCTAGATTATAAATCTAGAACCTTTTTTATATCCTTTATTTGTTACTACTACATAAAGAAGTAACGAAACTTATTATTTACGTGAAACAGCTTTTACTGCTTTAGAAACGATTGCTTCTGCATTTAAGCCATATTTATCCATTAATTGCTCTGGAGTACCTGATTCACCAAAAGTATCTTCTACAGCAACAAATTCTTGAGGTAGAGGGTTGTTTAAAGATAATACTCTAGCAACACTTTCTCCTAATCCTCCAAGGAAGTTATGCTCCTCAGCAGTTACGATACATCCTGTTTTAGCAACAGATTTTAAGATAGCTTCTTCATCTAAAGGTTTAATCGTATGTATATTGATTACTTCAGCTGAAATTCCTTTTTGTTCTAATTCTTGTGCTGCTTCTAATGCCTCCCAAACTAAATGTCCAGTTGCTACAATAGTTACATCTGTACCTTCTGATAATAATACCGCTTTTCCAATTTCGAATTTTTGATCCGCTGGTGTAAAGTTAGGAACTACTGGTCGACCAAAACGAAGGTAAACCGGTCCGTCAAATTCTGCAATTGCAAGAGTTGCCGCTTTGGTTTGGTTATAGTCACAAGTATTGATTACTGTCATTCCTGGTAACATTTTCATCAGTCCAATATCTTCAAGAATTTGGTGAGTTGCTCCATCCTCTCCTAAAGTAAGCCCAGCGTGAGATGCACAAATTTTTACGTTTTTCTCTGAATATGCTACAGATTGACGAATTTGATCATACACTCTACCAGTAGAGAAGTTAGCAAAAGTTCCAGTAAAAGGAATTTTACCACCAATAGTTAAACCAGCTGCAATTCCAATCATGTTTGCTTCAGCAATTCCTATTTGGAAAAAACGCTCTGGATTTTCTTTGATGAATTCATCCATTTTTAATGAACCAATTAAATCTGCGCATAAAGCAACAACATTTTCATTGGTACGTCCAAGCTCAGCTAAACCAGCTCCAAACCCTGAACGAGTATCTTTACTTCCTGTATTTGTATATTTTTTCATGTGTGATTCGATTATAAAGAATTAGTAGTCCCCGAAAGATGTTTCTGGGTTTTGATTTAAAGCTTCCTCCAATTGAGCATCATTAGGTGCTTTACCATGCCAAGCATGTGTACCCATCATGAAGTCAACTCCGTTACCCATTTCAGTATGCAATAACACACAAACTGGTTTTTGTTTTCCGGTAGCTTCTTTCGCTTGTTGATATCCTTTTAAAATTGAATCAATATCATTTCCTTTTTCAATATGGATTACATCCCATCCAAAGGCTTCAAATTTAGCTTGTAATGAACCTAAATCTAAAACTTTGTCCGTTGTTCCATCAATTTGTTTACCATTCAAGTCAACAGTAGCTATAAGATTATCTACTTTTTTAGCAGATGCATACATAATAGCTTCCCAGTTTTGTCCTTCTTGTAATTCTCCATCACCTAATAGAACATAAACTAAATGGTTATCTTTATTTAATTTCTTAGCTTGTGCAGCACCAAGAGCAACAGATAATCCTTGTCCTAATGAACCAGAAGCCATACGAATTCCTGGTAAGTTGTCATGCGTAGTAGGGTGTCCTTGTAAACGTGTATTAATTTTTCTAAAAGTAGCTAATTCACTTACAGGAAAGTATCCACTACGAGCCAAAACGCTATAGAATACAGGAGAAATATGACCATTAGATAAAAAGAAAATGTCTTCTTGATCACCATCCATGTTAAATTCTGGTTTTCTTTGCATTAAATTTTGGTATAATACAACTAAAAATTCCGCACATCCTAGTGATCCTCCAGGGTGCCCAGAGTTTACTGCATGAACCATTCTAAGAATATCCCTTCTTACTTGGGTTGTTAACTCAGTTAATTGTTGTGTGTTTGGTTTCATTATCTTTAATAATAAATTATTTACTGTACAAATATAGGGTTTATTTAGCTTAATAATAATGATTCAAATGCGAATAAATCCATAAATCCTTTTATTATTATATTTGCATTTAATATATTACCTCTCAAACTATATTTAAATTACATGGACCCTTTTTCACTTACTTGCCAAGATGTAGCAATCGGATATAAAAAAATAAAATCGGCAAACCCCAATCCTATTCAAGATAACATAAATATCTGTATTAAAAGTGGAGAGCTAACGAGTCTTTTAGGGGTTAATGGCAGTGGAAAATCTACTTTAATAAAAACCCTTACAGGTAGCCTTACTAAATTAAAAGGGAATATTCTTATTAATGGTATAGCAATTGAAAAATACGATCAAAAAGAAATTTCTAAACTCATTAGTATTGTATTAACCGAATCTATAGTTGGAGAGGATCTAAGTGTATACGAATTAGTAAAAATAGGAAGAACTCCTCATTTATCTTGGAAAACTACTTTACAGCCAATAGATAAACAATGTATTGACAGAGCCATTGAGCAGACACAAATTACTCATCTTGTAGATAAGAGTATTTACGCTTTGAGCGACGGTCAAATGCAAAGGGTTTTAATTGCAAGGGCACTAGCCCAAGACACCCCTATTATTATTCTAGATGAACCATCCAATCATTTAGACTTCCATCATAAAGTAGCTTTGTATAGTTTGTTACAAGACTTAGCCAAAAAACAAAATAAAGCAATTTTGTTCTCCTCTCATGACATGGAGTTGGCCCTACAATTTAGTGATAATGCCATTGTATTGAAAGAAAACTTCAATACACAAAATAGCATTTGCTCTTTAATAGAACAAAATGTATTTGACGACTTTTTTGATCACCCAGCCATAGCATTCGACAAAGAACACAAGCGCTTTTTAGTTAATCTTTAGTAGTTAATTGATGTCTTTTATTTAAAGATATATTCTCTACACTCCAGTTAACTTGTCTTTCAAAAGGAGCTCGTCTAACTGGACAATCTGTTTTACTACAAATCTCACAAGAAAAGCTTTTACAATCATCCATGTGTACAAATAGTTCTAAATCAGAACCAAATTGTTTTTCAATTGCACTCTCTAAAGCCTCTACTTCTTTATGTCCTTCTACGATATTGAAATACCATGGAACTGTCATATGACAATCAAAATGTAGGACGCTTCCATATTTTATGATTCTAAAATTATGAATATCAATCCAGTTCTGTTGTCTATTTTGCTGTAGAAAATCAACTACTTCTTGTAATAATGCCTCATCGGTTTCATCCATTATACCAGAAATTGCTTGTCGTATAATTTTATAACCAGTAACAGAGATAATCACAGAAAAAAGGCTGGCAACCACAGCGTCAATCCAGACTAAATTGGTGAAATAAATTAAGATTAAACCTATTACAATACCTATAGTTGAATAAGTATCAGATTGTAAGTGTTTCCCACTAGCAACAAGGGCTAAAGATTTATTCTTTTGTCCCTTTTTAATAGCATATCTTCCTAAAATATAATTAGCAACGGCACTAAATGCAATTAAAAAAATACCAAAATCCAATTTACCAAGTGGCTGTGGATCAAAGAAATTATATATTGCTTCACGCAAAATAATTAAACCTGCTACAATAATTAATACTCCTTCAATAGTAGCAGATATTAATTCTACTTTACCATGTCCATAAGGATGATTTCTATCTGCTGGCAATCCTGAAAGATATAAACTATATAACCCTATAAGACCGCTAACTACATTTACGATACTCTCCAAAGCATCGGTTAAAATAGCAACAGAGTTAGTTAAATACCAAGCTAAACCTTTTATTAACAATAAAACTACTCCTACAAGAGTTATCAGTTTTTGAAACTGATAATTTTCCCTAGCAACTGCTCTCATAAATTCTATTATAAAAATGTTTCTATTTCTTTAACTTGACCAACCTCTAAGTCTTCTATAGTTATATCCCCTATTCTCACTCTTAAGAGTCTTAAAGTAGGATAACCAACCTTAGCGGTCATTTTTCGTACTTGTCGAAATTTACCTTCCGTTAAGGTAATACTAATCCAACTAGTTGGTCCGTGTCTTGGATCCCTAATTCTACGACCTTCTTTTATCCAAGAGGGTAATTGCTCTATGTACTCTACTTCACACTCTTTGGTAAGGTAATGCTCTCCCTTAATACCAATTACTACTCCCTTTCGCAATTGCTCTAAAGCTTCCTTTGAAATAGTACCATCTAATTGTACATAGTATTGTTTTTCAACCGTTTTACTTCTTACTTGCTCACTAACTTGCCCGTCGGTAGTTAAGAATAATAATCCTTCTGAATTTTCATCTAATCGCCCTATAGCCATCGTACCTGCGGGAAAATCATATAACTCTCCCAATTTCTTTTTATTTCTCTTCTTCTCATAGATGAATTGACTTATATAGCCATGTGGCTTATATAGGATAAAGTGACGGTGCTTTGTATGCATAGTAAAGAAATTCTCGTATTTGAATATAACTTACAAAGGTACTTATAACACTTTAGAAACTCGAAAAATTAACCATTTTTAAAGTCCTTAGATATTTACTAATATAAATTATCGCAAAAGCTATTGACGTACTCAATATACCTTTGCCCATGATAATCTAGGGATAATGCTTGAAAACCTTGAAGGTGTCCTCCTTTAAATAAAACCACATTGCTCCTAGGATTTAAATATTTTGCTCGGTAACTATCCTGAGGCGGTGTTAATCCATCTTTATTACCTGTAAAATATAAAACTGGTAGGTTCAACCTAGAAAGAGCCTTATCATAATTCTGTGCACTTTCAGGCAAAGTGTATTGTTTTTCTAGATATTGATCAATTACTTTTACAACTTCAATAGGGCTAGCTACAAATCCTTCGGCTATCAAATAGTGATAGTTCTCTATATTGTAGGCCAATACTGCTGAAATGGTTCCCATGGACAAAGCCCACACCCCTACAGGTTGCTTAAAGCGTTCTTTTGCATATTGAATGACACTCACTAAATCAGTTGTAAACTCATCATAATATAATTGTTGGGCTTGCATTTCAAAATCGCTACTTTCCCCAAAGCCGCGATAGTCAAACATAACAACTGTATAACCTTTGTTTACCATCTCCAAAACTTGTCTTATCCAATAAGACATATTACCAGTATCTCCATAAGCTAAAACCAAAACTCTATTTTGATTAACTTTTTCATCTGGAAAGCAGATCCATGATTTGAGTACATAATTATCAGGTGTAGTAATCTCTACCGATTCTACTTGTATATTTGAATTCATTGGGTGATCTATATATTTACGATCCGGATCTACACCAAAGCAAATAAACGTATATAAAAAAAAGAAAAAAGTCAAAAGTATCCTCATGTCTCTCTATTTAAAAAACCTATTAGCATTTTAGACAAAGAGTTAAAGATAATTATTTTATAGACTTCCCCTTACTTTAAAAGTATAAAAAAAGATATAAAAACCAACAAAAGTACCCAGTGGAACACCTAAATAAGTTCTGGTGTTAATAATAGAAAATTAACACAATTAATTCCTATTTTTGTCTGATACAAAAACTATTATTTTATGCAACATATTATTGATCGTTTTATCAGTTATGTAACTGTAGATACGGAATCAGATCCAAATTCTTCCACTTGTCCTAGTACAGAAAAGCAATGGGACTTAGCTAATCAATTAGTAGAAGAACTAAAACAAATTGGCCTACAAGATGTAACCATTGACCAGAATGCGTATATAATGGCTACTCTACCAAGCAATGTAGATCATGAAGTTCCAACTATTGGTTTTGTCGCACACTTTGACACTTCGCCAGATTTCAGTGGAGCTAATGTTAAGCCACAAATTATAAAGAATTATGATGGTGGAGATATTGTTTTAAATAAAGAACAAAACATCATTCTTTCTCCTTCGTACTTTAAAGACCTTTTACAATACAAAGGACAAACTTTAATTACTACAGATGGTACTACTTTATTAGGAGCAGATGATAAAGCTGGAATTACTGAAATAGTAACTGCAATGGAATACCTTATTCAAAATCCACACATTAAACATGGAGAGATTAGAATAGGATTCACACCAGATGAAGAAATTGGAAGAGGAGCTCATAAATTTGATGTAGAGAAGTTTGGAGCAAAATGGGCTTACACAATGGATGGTAGCCAAATTGGTGAGTTAGAATATGAGAACTTCAATGCAGGATATGCCAAGATTACTTTTAATGGAAAAAGTGTACACCCTGGTTATGCAAAAGGAAAAATGATTAACTCCATTTTACTAGCTAATAAATTCATCAGCAAATTACCTAAAAAGGAAGTACCTGAAAAAACAACTGGATATGAAGGTTTCTTCCATGTGCATAATGTAAGTGGAAGTATAGAAGAATCTGTAGTTCAATTAATTATTAGAGACCACGATTTAAAACTATATAAAAAGAGAAAAAAATCTATTGAAAAATTAGTGAAAAAATTCAATAAGAAATACGCTCAAAAATTTTCAGGCCCTATTGTATCTCTAGAAATGGGAGACCAATATTTCAATATGCGCCAAAAAGTAGAACCAGTTAAATTTATTGTAGATATAGCCGAAGAAGCTATGAAGCAATTAGATATCAAACCACTAATTAAAGCAATTAGAGGTGGAACAGATGGTTCTCAGTTATCTTACATGGGCTTACCATGTCCTAATATTTTCGCTGGTGGACATAACTTCCATGGAAAGTATGAATATGTACCTGTAGAGAGTATGATTAAAGCAACCCAAGTGATTGTGAAGATTGCAGAATTAACTGCTCAAAGAAAAGACTTTAAATAGGTTTATTACCACTATAAAAAAATACCCCAAAAAGTTTAGAATTACTTTTTGGGGTGTTTTTTTATGCATTAATTTGTTTTGCATTGGCTAATAAGTGCTTTTTCAAATCTTGTTCAGCATCTTTTAGTTCAATTTCAACCGCATGTCTTTTTTCTTTACCTTCTTGTTGAATTTTCACTATCTCTTCAATAGTAGAAATAATATCGGTATTTACTTTTCTAATAGTTTCAATATCTACAATTCCACGCTCTGTCTCCTTGGCAATTTGAATAGTAGAATTCTTTAAAATCTCACTGTTCTTAGAAAGCAATTGATTGGTAGCATCATTAACTGCTTGCTGAGCTCCAAGAGCCTGAGATGATCTAGCAAGCCCTAAAGTAAGGACCATTTGATTCTTCCAAAGTGGCAAGGTATTAACAATACTACTTTGCAATTTCTCCATCAGCATTAAGCTATTGTTTTGCACCATTCTAATTTGAGGAGAAGACTGTAAAATAACCATTCTGGTTAATTTCAAATCATGTACTTTTCTCTCAAAACGAACTACTTTTTGTTCGAAATCTTTATACTCTTGGATTTTGGATTGATCATTAGAATGCTCCACTTCTTTAAACATTGCAGGAAGAGTAACTTCTCTTAGTTCTTTTAGCTTTTGATCACCAGCTTCTATATACAAAGACAATTCTTTGAAATAGTTTTTATTTTCTTCAAAAAGCTTATCAAACATAGCCACATCTTTCATCATTAATTTATAATGACGCTCAAGTTGTAACTCCACTGCATTGATGTTGTCCTCTACTTTAGAGTACTGGGTTTGCAACCTAGATATTTTCTTCTTTAAAGTATCAAAAAATGGAAATAAACTCTTTTTGTTTGCAATGGATTCAAATGACTTTACGTCTTCCTTTAAGCCCATTAGAACATCGGTAGTTTCTCCCAAATCTTTAGTTTGAACGTGTTTTAAGATTTCTGAAGCAAAAGCACTAGCCTTTACCTGACTAGCTGCTCCGAATTGAATCACTTGAGCAGTATCATCAAGATTAATACTATTTTTATACGATTCAATTTGTTGTAATTCACTAGTTGTAAAATCCACCTGAATTTGAGGTTCCAACACTTGCTGATCTTGAGTAATTTGAATGTCTTTTTCCATAACGTACTGCTATAATATTCCTTTATTTTTTAAATCTTGTAAATAAATCTGGGCATCTACTTCAATGTCCATATTTCGGAAGTTTCTTTGATTACTCAATTCCTCCTTGAAAGCTATAACGGCAAGAGCCAAAGTTTCTTTTAGCTTACTTTCAGCTTGTGCAATGATTTCATTGTTAATCTTGGAGCGCTCCACTTGGCTATATTGCTCTAAAATATTCTCAATCGAATAAGCATGCCTTTCTATAAATAAGTCACTTATGTGTTTATTATTATTGGTAATTTCCTTAGTCAAGGCAATCATGTCGGAAATATTCCCTTGCACTTGTTTGTTTTCAATGATTTGCTGCCAGTTCTGTAAACTGTCTACAAACGAAGATACGGACAAAACTTTAGAAATTTGGTTTCGTCTCATAAAATCCACATAATCATAAGATTGAGACCACTGTAATCTAATTATACTCTTTAAATCTACTCTTTGAAGAAAACTCTGTAAATACATGCTAATAACAACAGGTCCAGTTAAAAGTACACCAATCCACAAAACAATACTTACCACATCGAACATACTACTCAAGCCTTGAAAAAAAACTTTAACTGCTAAAAGGGATACTATAACTAAGTAAAGTAAACTACTAGGTAGTAAAGTCTTAATTTTAGCCTTAAAGCCCATATATAGCATAGCGATGAAAGGAATTCCGATTGGAAAGACCACTGCCAAAATACATAACCAACTTTGCTGTAACTCCCATTTGGTAGTTCTTTTTGTAAACCATCCCATTATAATAATCCTTTTGCTTTTAATAACGATATATAAACCTCTGACTCTGCATCCACTTGTAATACCTCTCTTTGAATCATACTAGACAATTCATTCTCAAAGGCACTTTTAGCTTTACTAATTACTATTTCTAACTTCTCACTTAACTCTAAATTATCCAAATTTTTCAAATAGCTCTGTTCTAATTCTACATACTGCTGTAGGATATTTAAAATAGCAGAATTATGTCTGGCGAAAAATAGTTCTGACTCCCTAGAGTCTTCCTGTAATATTAAAGAAGCGAGTCTTTGAAGTTCACTAATATCTTGCTTAATACTTTGTTTGTTTATCTGAGCTTTATAGATTTCTAATGCTTCGTTGAATAAAGCCTTTGAAGATTTCAACTCCTTTGTTGGATGAACTTGCTCATAAGTTACTTCATAGCTATAAGAGTGATTCTTTTGTAGATTCATATACTTCTTTAAATCTAAACGCTGAAGATACTCCCCTAAATGTAAAGAGATAAATAAAGTATAAACATAAAAACTCACTATACTAAATAGAATAACATAGGAAGCTTCCTGGTTAGCCAAAAGAATAAAAAGTGCTACAAATAAAAATAAAAAATAAAATAAAGCTATATATAAAGACTGTTTTGTCCAACGGGTCATATGAACAATAGAACCAAAAATATGAATTGCTAAAGGGGTTAATACACCTAAAGATAATATACTTGTTACCCCTACTACACCAAGAAGAACTAAGGCATTTTTTATCTCCCATCCTTTAGACTCATGCGTAAACCATCCCATATAAAATCACTATAAATTACGTCCTAAAGATATTGAAAAAACTGGCAAGTAGGTATAAAAAAAAAGCCCTGATTTACATCAGGGCTTTAATATATTCAAAATAGATAAAGATTATTTACCTTTTTCCATTCTTTCTTTTAATTCTGCAAGAGCGTCGATATCTCCTAAAGTCGTTTTCTCAGCAGCGTTAGAGCTAGCTTCTTGAGTTTTAACGATTTTTTCTTCTTCCTCACGGAAAATAGCAGTGTGAGATGCAACTACTCTTTTGAATTCTTTGTTGAATTCAATGATTTTGAAATCAGCTGATTCGCCTTTTTTCAATTTCTTACCATCTTCTTTCTCTAAGTGACGAGTTGGAATAAACGCAATTACGTCATCTTCGAATAATACAGTAGCTCCTTTGTCAACTAATTCAGAGATTTCTCCAGCGTGAACAGTTCCAACAGCGTAAGCATCTTCGTATTTATCCCAAGGATTAGCAGTAGTTTGTTTGTGTCCTAAAGATAATTTACGACCTTCTACGTCTAATTCTAATACAACAACATCTAATTTGTCTCCTACGTTTACAAACTCAGATGGGTGTTTGATTTTCTTAGTCCAAGATAAGTCAGAGATGTAAATTAATCCATCAATTCCTTCTTCTAATTCTACGAAAACACCAAAGTTTGTAAAGTTACGAACGATACCAACATGTTTAGATCCTACAGGATATTTAGATGTGATGTCAGTCCAAGGGTCTTGAGATAATTGTTTGATACCTAAAGACATTTTTCTTTCTTCTCTATCAAGAGTTAAGATAACTGCCTCTACTTCATCCCCTACTTTCACGAAATCTTGAGCTGATCTTAAGTGAGTAGACCAAGACATTTCAGAAACGTGGATTAAACCTTCAACTCCTTCAGCAACTTCGATAAATGCACCGTAGTCAGCTAAAACAACTACTTTACCTTTAACTTTATCACCTACATTTAAGTTTCCGTCTAAAGCATCCCATGGGTGAGCGTAAAGTTGTTTTAAACCTAATTGAATTCTTGTTTTCTCATCATCAAAGTCTAAGATTACAACGTTCAATTTTTGATCTAATTCTAATACCTCACTTGGGTGATTAATTCTTGACCAAGATAAGTCAGTGATATGGATTAATCCGTCAACTCCACCTAAGTCAATGAACACACCGTAAGAAGTAATGTTTTTAACAACACCTTCTAACACTTGTCCTTTTTGTAATTGACCGATGATTTCTTTTTTCTGGATTTCAATATCTGCTTCAATAAGAGCTTTATGAGAAACTACAACGTTTTTGAATTCGTGGTTAATTTTAACTACTTTGAATTCCATTGTTTTGTTCACATACTGATCGTAATCACGGATAGGTTTAACGTCAATTTGAGATCCTGGTAAGAATGCTTCGATTCCGAATACGTCAACGATCATTCCACCTTTAGTTCTACATTTAACGAAACCATTAACGATTTCACCAGTTTCATGAGCAGCAATAACTCTATCCCAAGCTTTGATTGTACGAGCTTTTCTGTGAGATAAAACTAATTGTCCATATTTATCTTCTCTTACGTCGATTAATACTTCAACTTTATCACCAACTTGTAAGTTTGGATTGTAACGGAATTCGTTTAATGAAATAACACCTTCAGACTTAGCATTGATATCAACAATTGCATCTCTGTCAGTAATTCTTACAACAACTCCTTCTACAACTTCTTCGTCATCTGTAGAGATAAATGTTTTTTCTACTAAGTTTTCAAACTCTTTTAATTGTACATCATCTACTGCATCGATACCATTTTCATAGTTATCCCAGTCAAAAGCGTTTAAGAACTCTTCTTGTGTTTTAATATTTTCAGACATAGCTGATAAAAATTTGTATTCTGTTATAAGTATAAGTCCCTAATATTCAATTATAAAGTAACAGAAGGATTTTACGTAAAATAAAATATACTCTTAGGGGACGGACTTGATCTAAAAGTTTGGCAAAATTACAACTATTTTCCAAACATACAATACATTTATTTCACTTTTTTTTACTTAACTCTTTATCTACAAAATTGTTACAAAAAAGAAACCCCCAGCCTAAGCTGAGGGAAGTAATAATAATATTTAAAAAGAAAATTTAATTCGATGCATGCAAAACTCTAGACAATCTCTTTCTAGCTTTGCGCTTTAAGAAAGTGCGCCTAAACCATTTGCTCTGGCTATATAGGTTCCAATTCATCATAGCAACACTTAGTAACACTATAAATAAACCACCAATTTGTAAACTTGTAATTATATCGTCAGTAAAAAAGTAACTCAGCGCTACTGCTACAACTGGATTAACATAAGCATAAGTACTCACTTCTGTAATTGGACGATTCTGAATTAACCATATATAAGAACCAAAGGCTAATATAGATCCAAATGTAATTAAATACCCAAGAGAAAACCAACCATCTATACTAACAGTACTTGGAGTAAAATCACTCATCTCTCCATTTACACTAGCTACAAAGGTAAATAAAACTCCAGCTGTAAGCATTTGCCAAGCTGTCTTTACCATTACGTGTAAGTCTTGTCCTTGCCTTGCATTATCATTCTTTGAATACTTAGAATATAAAGACCCAGCCGTCCAAGCAATAGAGCCTAAAATCAATAGGACCATACAAAAGATATTCAACCATTTTTGATCTTGATCTTCAGCAATAGTAATTTGCTCTATAAATAACATAATAACCCCAACAAACCCTAATAATAAACCTATTACAATTGGGCGACTACCAAAGTTATTTCTCCATTGAGGTTTATCTAAGATAATAAACCATAAAGCAGCAGCAGCAGCCATAATAGCAGCAATCCCACTAGATACATATTGTTCGGCCCATATTAATGCTCCCATGTCTAAGAACAATAGTAAAAAACCTGTAATACAAGCTTGCATTACCACGCGTTTATTAAAAAGCTTAAACCCTTTTAACTTACAAAATAAAAATAAAAGACTACTAGCCGCAGCGAAACGCAACGACCCCAAGACAAAAGGCGTAAAGTCACTTAGTGCTTTATGTATAAAAAAGAAAGTTGACCCCCATACAAAGTATACTACCATGTAGGCAAATAAAACAGTACTATTATTGGTCTTATTAGCGATAGTTTTCATAAAATAGTTATTGTAAAATAAAAACGATTTAAAATTTATTCGTTGGTATAATAAGCTTATTGTCCTCTTTAACTGTTTGTAGTACAATAATAGTACGTGTAGAAATAATCCCTTGTATCTTAGATAATGAGTTTCTCATTAAATATACTAAAGCTAAAGAATCACTTGTACGCACCTTTATCATATATCCATCATCTCCCGCAATATCATGCACTTCTAATACCTCTGGAATTTGAGCAAGCAATTTACCCGTTTCCTCATCACCAATAATCTCATCTACTTTTATAAATATAAAAGACAGCATTTTTTGATCAATTGCTTTAGGATTAATCTTAGCATTATATTCTAGAATAATTTCCTTTTGCTCTAACTTCTTTACTCGTTCTAATACAGCCGAAGGGGCCATACCAACTTCACGAGCTAACTCTGAGTTATTTATTTTGGCATTATCCTGCATCATGCGAAGGATCTTCAAGTCGATTTCATCTAAATTATATTCCATACCTTAATTTCAGAGTGCAAAGGTAATGAAAAAGAATATAATTCGGAAATATAATACTAAAAAAGAATTATATACATTTTACACTACAAAAAACAAAATACACATCGTTTCTAAAGCTAGTAATAGAGCTATTTTTACAATACTATGGAGTAGGTTTACTTGAGTTTACTCCAAAAAAAAATCCCCAACATAAACATGTTGAGGATTTTAAAAGAAGGGCGGTGTCATACTCTCCCACTGGTTAGCAGTACCATCTGCGCAAGCGGGCTTAACTTCTCTGTTCGAAATGGGAAGAGGTGAGCCCCGCTGCAATAACCACCCTAAATCGGTTGTCA
>NZ_JBTXLR010000009.1:0-171016 GCF_054871685.1 Myroides sp. LJL116 | reverse complement strand
ATGAATCAATAGGGATAACTCTTACCTACCAACAGATGTTTTCATCATAGATGTAATGGTTGGTTAAATTGATTAAATAAGTTTGTTGTAAAATAATAATTGAAATTTCCGAAGTAAATTCGGTGGACGTTTGTTGTGATTAAGACCAAAGCTGAGGTATAGCTATATATTCCATGCTGAGGTGGAAACTCCATTTAAGCAAGGATGCAATAGCTGATTTACTACAGCAGTTAAACTGCAAATAGCCTCATTTTGGACGGTTAATGATCACAGACTATAAAGAAGTGGACGTCAAAAAAGACTTTCTTCATAGTGAATATAATAGGACAGTAGTGTTCTAAAAAGATACTACGTCTTTTCCTAGTAATTGCTCATCGGGGAGAGAAGCAAAAAAACTTACTAGGCAAATATTTTAAAGTGCAGGCTTATAACGAAATACTGTCTGGCTTACACTCTTGTTTTTTCTCTAGGTAGCTAAGTAAATTACTCAGCTACCCAAATTTTCATACTTTCTCAATTACTTATGTATTGGCATTTTCCTTTTGGAAAAATGCAAGAAAGGCTATACTTTTAGAGTGCGAATCGAAAAATAAAACCGTCTTACTTAAAACACATGTGTTTTGAGCAAAGCCGCATTACAATAAAACGAAATACATCGTAGACTATTAATCCTTGTAATACGTACTAAGGAGTAATTTAATTACTATTAATTAAGCATTTATAGAACCCCCTTTTTATATAGGCGTTTTAAAATGTCTAAAAAATAAAAAATCGCTCACATAGATTATATGAACGATGTTTTTTATAGTGGAATCTGTTCTCTTGTAAAAACAAGGAGCGGCTCACAATTCTCAATATGTAGGAGTCCTAATTCCTATCAAGTAAACTTGATTGCCATTGAGAGCGTACGTGAGGACCGCTCACATGTAAAGCAAAAGTACGAAACTTTTATACATGGAGCGACATCACGGTTACCTCGTTGGCAATTTTAGGACTTTACATACCGAGTTAACATCGTTGAATAAGCTAATGCTTATATGTCTGCTGATTAATTATATACAAATATACAAAAATAAACCCAACAAAAAAGGTTTTAGTATAAAAACTTTTTTTGGCTTAAAAAGAATTAAATGTCATACAAAGAAAAATTAGGTCAGGCTCTAAAAGCAAAGAGAGAGGAGTTAGGGTATACTCTTAAAGATATTGTATACATGAGTGGTGTTTCAAGGAGTAGTGTTATTAAAGTAGAGAAAGGCTCTGCTTCGAAATTTGACTCTTATATTGAGTATGCAAAATCTGTCCAGTATCCGTTTCAAACCCTTATAGAATTAAATATACCTATGATTCCAATTCGGGTGTTAGGGGAAGAAAGAAAAAGAAAGGTTCTGATTACAAAGCACCTATTTGAGTTGATTAAAGAGGGATTTTTCAAAAAAGAAAAGACAACAGCAGAGGTGAGAACTTATCTTTTGGAGGAAAATAAAATAAATAAAGAAGTTACAAGTAGTACTTTATCTAGTGTATTAGGAAGTTTAACGGAAGATGGAACATTGATTTCTAGAAAAGAAGGAAATAAAAATTACTATTCACTCTAAATTTCTAATACTAGTATTTAGTATTAATTATATCAGTGCTGATTTTTATATATAAGGTTACACTAACATAATAACTACCAAATGAAGATTCAATTAACCACTAATCCAAAAGAAGAAGACGCCCAAGTTTTAAGAGATGGAATAACAACCTATAATAAAACTACAATACCAGAACTTGAACCTAATGAAGCTGAAGTTAAGTTTTCAGTATTTGCAAGAAATGAAAAGGAAGAAATTGTGGGAGGTATAAGAGCAATTTGTTATTGGAATACTTTACATATTGAACTACTATGGCTTTCTGAGCAGTGTAGAGGCAAAGGAGTAGGGAATAGCTTAATCAAAATAGCTGAACAATTTGCGATAGAAAATAATTGTGAAAAAGCATTTGTAGAAACTACAAGTTGGCAAGCAAAACCATTCTATGAAAAAAATGGTTACCAACTCGTAGCAACTTTGAAAGATAGACCAAAAGGACATGCAACCCACTATCTAACTAAGAATTTGAAAGAGCCAATTAACTAGGACTATGTCTAAGTAGCGTTTAGCTTCGTAGGTTATTACAGTTAATAGTTGCGCTATTATTGATAAAAAAACGGGTATATCTTTTTAAAATTTTTAAATTGTTTCAACAATGTCAAAAATGTTTTTTTTAATTGGGGTTTTCATGATTACTACCAACTGCAATAAATCTGAAAATATTAAGTTATCAAAAATAGAAGATAATTATATAGAGAGTTACGAAAAGTGGAATTTAGAACCTCACTCTAAAGAAAAACAAGATTCTGTTGTTCTTTTTATAGATGAACTGATTAAAGTGAACAAGGATGATTTTTATAAAATTGAAAAAATAAAGCTTCTATATCAAATGGGAAGGGTAAAGGATGCATTATCTGTATTTACAACCTTAAATGAACCAAACTCATTTATGATTGAACTATTAAGAGCTCTGATAGAAGTCAAGTATAATTCAAATAATACTGATATTGTTTTACAAACTGTTTCTGATAAATACAAGTATACACAATTCACCGAAGAAGAGAATATTTATAAAATAGCTTTAGACTATTATTTAAAAGGAGGTGATTATGCTATTAATGAGATTAATCACTTAATGAATGAAATAACATTATCAGAAAATAATATGCCGATTGTTGAAATACTTCAAGTTAAAATACAAAATAGAGAAGATGCTTTAGAGGTGTTATATTTTATTTATAACCTTTAGCTCTTTCTTTGTAGCTATTAGATAAGTGATTCAAGTAAACGTTAAAGGGCTTGTAGTTGGCAGTAACAAGAGTTTAAAATGAACTTTCTGATAGTGTAGTAAGATGAGTTTGTTAGCCTTTTGACTAATAATTCAGGTAAGGAATTATAAAGATACTTGTATATAGGGTGTTTGGTAGGACAACCCAACTATATTTCTTGTATAAAGATGGACG
Organism: Myroides sp. LJL116; assembly: GCF_054871685.1. NCBI lineage: Bacteria > Pseudomonadati > Bacteroidota > Flavobacteriia > Flavobacteriales > Flavobacteriaceae > Myroides > Myroides sp. LJL116. Next base: position 167,982 of record NZ_JBTXLR010000009.1, on the reverse strand, counting down.
CTGTCTGTGAAATATATACAATTGGTATAAATAAAGCAGAAAGATATGCCCAATACTCTGATAGACCAGAATGGAGAATGTATATTGATAGTGTTATAGATATGTTCTGATATCAAAAGTATAAAATACTTTTATACTCTACTTTTTCTTTTTTTAAAAATTTGAAGATCCTGGGATAGGTAGATTATATAAGTTATATCGGGTTAAAGGCGACTGGAATAGTAATAAAGAAAGCATAGTTAAAAAGCATCCTTAGAGTGAGAAATTTGAAAAACAAAGGAATCCGTGTGTTGTTTATTTATTATTACTCTTTTGGGGTGGCTCATAAATGCTCTAACCAAAGAGTGTCCTTTAATTAAAGATTTTAATACATGCTAGTGATTATGTATTGGTACTAACATAGAATACTCCTCTTTTTTAGATTTTGAAAAGATGAATATAAATTCAAAAGAAAATGTTCATGCTATTGGATTATATTTGGAGGTATCTGCCATAGTTAGTGAAGTTATGGCACTAGGTGTTTTTCTGGCATATTTTTTAGTTGGGGAAATTTGGTGCAAAATTTTCTGGAGGGGTGAGTACTTTAAGAAAATCAAAAAGTTATAAAAGATAGAGAAGTGAAAAAGGTAGGATATTATTTTATTTTAGGAGTGCATTTTTTTTGAAAAATTTAGATTAGAAAGACAATGGCAAAAAATAACAAACCCATTACCACTAGGGGCAAGAAGGTGAAAATATTATTTAAAATAATGTGCTTTTTTATAGTAATTCCAGTTTTGCTATTAGCATGGTACGACCAATCCCGTACTTTTTACTGTGTATCAAATGATAAATGTGTAACCGTTTGGAAACGTTTAGGAGGCAAATGTTACATTATCCCCAGTAAGTATTACGGAGTATTCAAGCCCTCTGAAAATTATATAAAAGCGACTAATACACAGTATTTAACACTTTATTTTTCTAATGATATTCCTAATAAAATGATAGTAAGGGATCAAGGAAACTCAATGGGAAAGGGAGAAAAATATGAGATTGTAAATAACCTACCAGAAGAATTAGAAATAAATGATTATTCTGATGATTACAATGTTATTCTTTATAAATCTGATGCTGTTAAATTTAAAGATGTTAAAACAAGTACAGAGTATATAGATTTAAATATATTTGAAAATTACGCTACTGATAAAAATGGTAACACGTTCAACTAATGTAGATGTATTTAAGAGATTTGAAAGGATAGAATTCTAGATGTAGAGAAGAATCAGGTAGTAGATTCGTCGAGAAACTAATCATCTCATAAGAATAATAATTAGTAGTTCAGGAGCTAAAGCTACCTGGATTAATTACGCAATGGGATTTTCGAGAGGTGTTACTAGATTTGAATCGGAAGTTCTTTCAAAAGGTGAATCTAAAGGTTCTATAAGGTTTGTTTATCGAGATATAAATCCTTTAACAGCAGATTTTGATGGTTATTCAATAAATCACAAGAATGATTGGTTGTCAGCAAGCAAAATGGGTGGACTTAAAATAGTTTTTATCTCAGATGAAGGAAAAGGGAGGAAATGGTTCTCAAAGCACATTATATTACAGCTTTTCAGAATAATTTAAAAGCTTTCACATCTTCATTTCTAGAAAGGAACACAAGTCAGGATGCAATAGATAATTTTGTAAAGACTATGAAAAATCAATATGCAATGGAGGTAACTGTTAAATAAAAAATATGAAAATATTAATTGCGGTAATACTTAACTTAATAGTTTGTGTAACTTTATTTTTCATTATGGGTCTCTTCTATATTGGTATATATGGGACTGGAGGTGAATACAATGTAAATAAGGTTTTTATATTCGAATGTGCTTATTTTTTAATAGGAATAATACATGTTTATCTTTTATACTTAAAAATGAATAAATCAAAGTCTTATATATCTATTTATGCTATTATATTTTTAGCCTATTTATATATGGCTTTCTTTTATAGTAAATAACCCAACAGCCTCAATACGTTTGTAAAGAGACTGGTTTTTAAAAAAAGACCCCCACCCTGGCGTCAGCATCTTGCTGGTGCTGTAGAAAAATAGTAAAAACGACAGGCCGTGTAGCTTGGCGTTTTTGTGTTTATAAATGTAAGGCATTAGAATACGTTTGTTTAAGTTTATAAATGTAAGGCATTAGAATGCGTTTGTTTAAGTTTATAAATTGCCATATCTATAATACTAAAGATAGATTCTTTTTGTTTATCGTCAAGATGTTCAATAAGCTGAACTTTCCCCATAATTGATTTGACGGTAGAATTTATATCGTCTAAATTATTATCTTCTATAAAAATATCTACTAAACTATCTCCCGAGCGCATTTGCTGTTTTTTCAATACATTTTATGTGAATCTTCTATTGACTTGCTAAGGTTGTTTGGGATATTGCTTTCTCTTTTTTTAAGTCTGCTACAAGGGTTTTCGAAGTTCATACTAAACAACTTTATAGGTTTTAAAAAATCTTTATTACTATTGAATAATAAAGGCGTAGAAACAATATTAGTTCTTCAAAACTCTATTACCATTTCCAGGAAAACTACCTTGACCAAATTGCTTTTATTCTGAACACCATTTGTATAATAATGTTGGACTGATATCTAATTCCCTGGCTAATTTGAATCTGTTTTTTTCTTTCATTAGCTAATTTTACTGCGTGATACTTAAAGTCAGCATCGTAGTTATTTCTTGTACAACTTATATTTCAAAGATAAATTTTTAAGCTTAACTTACTCTCCGAACAAAGTTATGAACTCCATTATGAAGTCCATAGTTTTGTTCTTTCCAATTGTTGACATAATATTATTTTCTGTTCCATTATATTACTGTCTTAAAACAAAAAATAAAATTTATTTTGTTTTAAGTTTACTGACTATATTTAGTATTGAATATTTAATGAACGTTTATTTTACATCTCAAAAAGTATTTGATGTTGATGTTTTTTTGAAAGTTATAATAGGACTAATACTGTTCTTCATCTTCTTTTATAGGAGTATATTTAATAAGTTTAAAGCTAATTCGAAATGAAGCCTCCGTTGCCAATAAAGTCACTCCAATAGACAACTTAACCTATAGTTATGAAGCAGGAAGTAATATACTCTCTAAAGTAGTAGATGCTAGTGGGAACTTAGAAGGATCTAAAAATACAAATACCACAACTAGTGCGGATTATACCTATGATGTATTTGGTAATCTAACAGTAGACAGGAATAAAAATAGTACAAAAATCAGTTATAATTCTTTACATTTAACTGTAGAGTTAAACATTGGATCTAACAAGAGTGCTTATCTGTATGATGCTAGTGGAAAGAAGGTGCAAAAGAAAGTAACGTGAGGGTACAAGTAGCAGCACTACAGATTACTTAAATGGTTTTCAGTATGTTGATAATGTTTTAAGTTTTATACCTACATCAGAGGGGGTCTTTGACTTTAAAACAAATAGATATGTCTATCAATATGTAGATCAACTAGGCAATGTAAGACTATCTTATAGTGACAAAGACGGTAATAATAAGATAGAAGCAACTGAGATTATTGAGCAGTTTAATTATTTTCCATTTGGATTAGCTCATAAAGGCTATAATCAAAAGAATGATCCTTTAATGAAAGATTTTAAATATCAATACAATGGTAAAGAGAATCAAGAAGAACTAGGATTGAATGTATAAGATTAAGGAGCTAGAAATTATGTTGCAGCTATTGGTAGATGGTTAAATGTAGATCCGCTGGCGGAGAAATACCCTAATATTAATCCTCATACCTATGTAGCTAATAATCCTATTAATGCAATTAATCCTGATGGAAAGAGAATATACTTTGTAGCTGGAGCTGGTAATGATTCTGATGGATGGAATTATGTGAATAGGTTTAAGTCTATTTGGAGTAATTTAGGTTAAAGGGATTTGCAAGAGTAAATGCGAGTCATGGTAAAGTAGGAGATATTGGTTTTGTTAATAAATTTAGGAATAGTGAGTCCTACAGAGCACAAGTAGGTTATATAGGTACTGTATACAACTCAGCTAAAATGGATAAGCAATATCAAAGAGCATTGAAAGGAATCATGCAGAGCTTAAAAAGCAATCCTCTAAAAGAAGGAGAACAATTAAATTTAGCAGGATATAGTTATGGAGCTGTTTTACAAGAGCATCTTGCAATTAGATTAGCAGATAAAGGGTATAAAATTGACAATTTGATTTTGATAGGAAACCCTACTTCTGATGGAAGTGATTTAATGACAAAACTGCAAGAGTATCAAGAACCTGGTAAAATAGGTAATATTATCAGACATGATATAGAGGGAGATTTACTAAGTAATCCTAAATCGGAGGGACAATTTATAAGAGGAGGAATGCAAAATAGTTTTTTAGGAAATGGGGATAATGGTTCTCATTTTGATTTAGCACGACCTGGAAAAGCAGCAGATAAGAAAATAGAACAGGTAGGACGAAAATTACAAGAAAATGGGGGCAAATAAAATAGTGTTTATTAGTATTATAATTTCTTTTATCGAAGCTTTAATAATTAATTTAATACCATCTAAAAATTTTTTTGGAGCATATTATATTGATATATACATAATAGTACCTTTGTTTTTAATACAATTGTCTATATTATTATTTTATAAAAAGCATACTGTTTGGGCAAATATAATTAGTGTGTTAATTACTTTAATAATGACGTTTATCACATATAAATTTATAGTAAATAACTAAAAAAAACCTGAGTTTAGCTCGGGATTTTTTGTTTTATAATATAGACTGAATTTTTCTTTTGGCTATAAACGCATCAATAACCGAGAAGATGTGATTGCGGTCTATTTCTTCAAACTTAGACACTTCTAAGATTCGCTCACTTGTTATTTTATCTATTTGTATCTCTTGTTTTCCTGTAAGGAAACCTAGGGATACCTCTAGTATATCGGCAATTTATCTTGTAATATCAATCGATGAGAATACTTCGTTTCTCTCGTATCTTCCCAATACATTTTTGTAAATACCTAATTGACTTGCCAAGTCTGTTTGTGATATTCATTTCTCTTTTCTTAAGTCTGCTACAAGGGGTCCGAAGTTCATAATAAACAACTTTATAGGTTTAAAAAACCTTTATTATTATTGAATAGCAAAGATATGGAAGCAAAATAAGTTCATCAAAACTCTATTGGTTTGCAAAATATAACTAAAATGGTGTCTTTCTACATAAATAGGAGTTCTTTAGATAATAAGAAAAGAGGTTATAGTTATGTGTATGACCGCTAAAACCGCCTTACCCTTGCTGCTTTAAAAGACCCAGATTTAACTATAAGCAGTAATGATACTCCTTATGGGGAAAAGCTTACTTACGATAAAAATGGCAATATTTTAAAACTAACTCGCAATGGGGCCTCCGTAGCTAATAAAGTCACTCAGATAGACAACTTAATTTATAGCTATAAAGCAGGAAGTAATAAACTTTATAAAGTAATAGATGCTAGTGGTAATTTAGAAGGATTTAAAAAAGGGAACACCACAACTAGTGCAGATTATACCTATGATGTATTTGGTAATCTAACAGTAGACAGAAATAAAAACATTACAAAAATTAGTTATAATTCTTTACATTTACCTGTAGAGTTAAACATTGGATCTAACAAGATTGCTTATCTGTATGATGCTAGTGGGAAGAAAGTACAAAAAAAAGTTATCCAGGGTACGGGTAGCAGTACTACAGATTATTTAAACGGTTTTCAGTATGTAGATAATGTTTTAAGTTTTGTACCTACATCAGAAGGGTTCTTTGATTTTAAAACAAATAAATATGTTTATCAATATGTAGATCAACTGGGTAATGTAAGGCTATCTTATAGTGATAAAGACGGTAACAATAAGATAGAAACAGCTGAAATCATTGAGCAGATTAATTATTATCCATTCGGATTAGCCCATAAAGGCTATAATCAAAAGAATGATCCTTTAATGAAAGATTTTAAATACCAATACAATGGTAAAGAGAATCAAGAAGAACTAGGATTAAATGTTTATGATTACGGAGCTAGGAATTACGATGCAGCTATTGGAAGATGGATGAATGTTGACCCACTAGCGGAACAGTTCGCAGGCTGGACACCATACCATTATGTACACAACAATCCCATAAATATGGTTGATCCTACTGGGATGGCTGCTGAACATATAGATGTTACTAAGAATGACGATGGCACATATAAAGTCGTAGGAGGTCAAGCTAATTCAGATAAAAATATTTATGTAGTAGATAGTAATGGTAAACGCACAGGAGAAGTCGTTGGCGAAATGCTTACGGAATATTCTTTCCACCACGAGGATGGTAGTGCTGTTATTGATGCAAAAATAGATCACAATGACAAATCTGGACAAAACTTCTTTAATAATGAAATTAAAAATATTGGTTTAATGGATTATATCTCAAATGCCCAAGGTGGAGAACCTCTTGATTTTAAGACAAATGATATGCCTAAGGGACTGACATTGGAGCAAGAAAGCCAATATCATTATCGAGGAATGTCTTTTAATGGTAAAGTGGCATCAGCAAGAGACATTGGAAATTATTCTGCTGGTTATGTAGCTGGAAAGCACGGTCAAGGTTGGGGAGCTTCTAGAATAGCTTTTGATGCACTTGAAACCAAACAAAAATATCGTACTTGGAATGTGCTTAAGTGGCGAAGTTGGGAAATAGAAGGTCAACCTACACAAAGAGCGGAGCGAGCTGGTCATAATGCAGGTTATCCTATTTTTAAACAAAGACAGCTCGAAAGGCAACTGCAGAAAGCAACTAATCCTTATCCAACAGGATACAAAGATAAAGAAAATGAAAAAAGCAATAATTATATTAATATTTGGATTAATACTTTTTTTTACTATAAATAGTTGTAAATCTGATGGTGCAAGGTCATTTTATTGTATTACCAAAGATAAATGTATTACTATTTGGGAACTAGGAAATGGAGAGCTACTGATAGTATATGGTACGTATAAAGGTATAAAAAAACCAGTCGATGATTATATTAAAGTAATAAACAACAGATACGATAACATACATTTATTAATATCTAGAGATGGGAAGTTACTTATTGATGTTGATAAGAATGCGACAGTTGTTAAACAGTCTTCTAATGACTTAATAGACCTTTATAAAAACAATAAGACTCTAAATGATAGTTTATATACTTATTTTGATGGTAAGTATACAAGGTATAAAAAAGAAGTCGATTATATTAGCCTAAATATTAAGGAAAACTATGCTACTGATAAAAATGGCAATAAGTTAAAGGAATGCCCCCCCCTAGCGCAAGCGTCTCGCTTGTGCTTATGAGTAAAAAAGCACCAGATCGCGCGGACTTACTTCGCCTGTTCGGCTAAAGCCTCGGGTGTAGTTCTTGCTTATAAAGAAAGTGATAAACATCAAAGCCCTTAGTGATACGGGGCTTTGATATTTATAACGTTGCAATATTGTCTGAACTGTGATTTTTGTGATTTGATAAGATGGCGCATAAGAGATTGGTGAAATCACCTTTGGAAACGGTGAAATTGAATATATTTATAGCGTAGGAGGTGCGAAGGTTCAGAAGGAAGTAACACAAGGTACAGTAGTAACAACCACGGATTATTTAGGAGGGTTTACTTCGTCAGTTCGCTTCGCTCGTGTCCAACGCCAGAAGGGTATTACGATGCTAGAAATAGCAGATATATCTCATTAGAAATGTTATTTGTTTTGGTATTCGATGAACTGCGTTTGTATATCAATATGCAGATCGTCTAGAGAGCGGAGCGTTAAGAAAATGTCTAGTAGACATTTTTAGTGAACGAGCCAATTGGTGTGTCGGGGAGGCTTAGTTATTCCGATATCAATAAGAATGATAATGTTGAGGCTAATGAAATATTATCGGAAGCGGATTATTACCCATTTGGACTACAACATACCGAAAACAGTATTGCGACTACGGCTAACAAAGCTGTGGAAAAGTATCAGTACAATGATTTCGGAGAAGAAAGCGAAGAGCTTTTGACGAACGAACCGCACGTAGTGCTGAGTTGGATGAGTTGAATTTGAATGTGTTTGATTACGGCGCAAGGAATTACGATGCGGCTATCGGAAGGTGGTTTAATGTGGATCCGCTAGTGGAGAAGTTTCCGAATTGGAATCCATATCATTATGTACACAATAATCCAATAAACTTAATTGATCCGACAGGTATGACAGCAGATGGATGGAGAATCAACGAGGAGACAGGAGATAAGACATATAGTGATGATTATACAAAAAATAAGACACCAGAAGGATATACCTAAGCAGATGAAATATTATCAGGAAGTGAAGGTAGGTATTATGACTCCCCAGGAGGTATAACAGATGTAAGTGCTGTTTTTCCAGAAATTGAGATGACTAAAAAGTCATCCTTACATCCTTATTTTAATGCTGTACTGTCGGGGGAATATGGAGCTTATACTCCTGATGGATTTGGTTTTTCAGGTAGTGTATCTGCTTTTGGTTCTGCTCTTGGGGCAAGTATAGTTTCCGATAAGTATCATAATTTTGATGTGTTTTTTTCTTATTCAGGAACTACGGGATTTAATGCAGGAGGCATTACTAATTATTTACCTTCATTTTCAGTAACTATGGATTTCTATGGGAATAATGATTCAAATAAACGACTTTTGGAGGGTATAGCGGGGACAAGCTATGATTTTTCTGGGGGATATGGTTATACATTAGGGTATTCAAGACCTGAAAGTGGGAATGGAGTACATAAGGTTAGTTCGGGAATAGGAGGAGGAGTTCGAATGGGACAATCAAAAACATATTCTTCTTCAGAGCTTAAAAGAAATTTTAAAAATTATTTAAAATCAATTTAATTTATGAATCGATTATATATAGGTTTATTATTTACTATGTTGTTGTCCTCTTGTGCTTATTTAGATAAAGAGTATTGTGAAGAGATGACTAAAGTTACTTTAAAAGAGGATTACTATCTTATTCTGAATAAGAAGCCAGAAAAATGGTCAGGTAATGGAACATGGTATTATGACCTAGTTGGAAAGGATTTAAATACACAAAGAGATACTTTAGTTAAAGCGTATCATTATAGATGGTATAGTATGATAAGTAGTTTTTCTGAAAAAGGAGATACTTTAATAAAGAAAAAAGAGTCTTTAATTGTTGAGATACACAAAAGAGATACTATTTATTATATGGAATGGCAATGTGGAAATCCTTTGATTAATGGTGTTTCTTTTAGAGATTTTAAACATCCAAAATAAAATAATTAGTAGTATACGGAGTATAATATCTTACCATCAGCTCCTGTACGAATCCTTTCGTTCGATGGATAAATAAAGAATTAAAGCCCTGGATATCGATAGTTTTGATTTCATATTTTTTAATAATAATTCATTTCTTTTGAATTTTCAATATTAGTATATGTTTAAAGAGTTAAAATTAGAAGTTCTTATCTAAAAAAGACAGATTAAAGATATAATATTTTTAAGTAAAAAAATAAATTAAAAATGACGTGAAATAGAAAATACAAACTTAGTCTGTTTGGATATCTAAAAGTTGCTTATCTGTATGATGCTATGGAAAGAAGGTGCAGAAGAAAGTAACGAGAGGGTATAAGTAGCAGCACTATAGATTACTTGAAAGATTTTGAATACCAATACAATGGTAAAGAGAATCAAGAAGAATTAGGATTGAATGTATAAGATTAAGGAGCTAGAAATTATGTTGCAGCTATTGGTAGATTGATGAATGTGGATCCGTTGGCGGAGAAGTATCCAAATATTGAAGGTTATGTTTATTATGCTAATAATCCAATTCCATGTATTGATCCTGATGGGAGAGAAATAGGGATAACATTTGATGTTACTAATAATAATGGTTCTACAACTCAGCACAAGGGTTCAATACAAAAATGGTAAATTCAATGGTACCAATACCAAAGTATATATAGGCAGAAATAGATATGTTACAAAAGTTATGGGAAGTCTTAATTATGAAAAGATAATACTGATTTAAAAGGAAGAGTTACCACATTACTAGATAGTAAAATATGCATACTATTAAAATGACTGTTATTCCTGATGATGGTAATGCAAACTCACCTATTTCTCAATCAAATGCTGAAAAGGGTATCCCAACAAGTTATAATACTGCCTATAATCTAGATACAGAAACTAATGTAAAGGGAGGTAACAGAGTTCCAAGAGCCGGGCTTGCTACGAATTATTAGGCCACGGGTGGGATTCTGATCAAGGGAAGACAGATTATAGTAAAACCGAGACGGAATTCCTATGTATGTTAATGCCGTAAATATGGAAAATAGAGCAAGAGAAGCAGCAGGGAACGAAAAGAAAACTACATATGCTGGCAAATCAATTCCTGAAAAATTATTAAATTAGACTCATAAGAAAACAGAATAGTTATGAAATGGTTTTTTTTATTACTACTAAATTTGTGTTTGGTTTATAAAGGACCAGAAAGTACTTTTATTGATAAAGTCTTAACAGATTTTGAAAGGTACAGTTACTATGTTTCTTTTTCACTGGCCAATGGCGAAAGATATATTATAGAAAATGATGACTTGTTTTATTATTTTCAAAAACAGGATGATTTTAGTAGAGAGCAATACAAAAAAGAAATAAAAGAGAAACTAATCAATGGTTATTCTATTGAAATCAAAAATCTAAATTCCAACTTTATTGAAGTTTCCGATGTTCCAAGGGTTGACGCAAACGCAGAAAAGGGATTAGATGAATTTATAAAAATCTACTTTGATAATAGCAAAACTTTAAAAGATGGTATTACAGATGATGAAAGAATAGCTATAATACAGCAACTCTTTAAATGGGAAATAACCAGTAAGATAGACGATGAAACAGGTTATTTGGTAATATCAAGATAATTGGGTGATGTATCAAAAAGCGTGTTTTATTGTAACGCTTTACAAACACAATACTTTTTTGTGTGTAGTTGCAATGCAAATTCCTAGGAGTTCTTTAAATAATAATAAAAGAGGCTAAAGTTGTGTGTATGACCGCTTAAAGCATCTTACCCTTGCTGCTTTAAAAATATATGAACTACCTCTAAGTGGTAATAATACTTCTTATGAGGATAGACTTATTTAGGATAAGAATGGCAATATTTTACAACTAACTCGTAATGGTACTCAAGTAGTAAATAAAGATCTCCAGAAATTATCATTAACAAAATAAAAAATGAAACTAGTATATTTAATAGCTGTGTTTTCATACTTTTCGTTTGTATGTAGGGCTCAAGATAATAGAGATGCTGTATTAGATTCTATTGTACTAAACAGTAGAAGTAAATCGGATATTGTATTGAATTATTTTAATACAATTAAAGCTCCTAAACTACTATATTCTATAGACGATAAATATTTTTATTTGATAATTAAGGATTCTATTTGTTATCAAGAATATTATATAGATTTGGATAATACAGATAATATAAAAAATGTTTATAACGTAAAGTCTAAGGCGAAGAATAAAAAACAACGAAAAAAAGAAAAGGAATACAAGAAATTACTATTAGACGCAGATCCTATATTTGATCTTGATAAGTATTCTAGAAGTTTAATAAATAATATACCAGAGGCAAAAACAATATCAGGGAAATTATCTTATTTTGTAATACAAGATTTAGCTGGTGAGAAATATGGGGAATTTTCTCTGTCCTCTCTTACGTTTGCTACACCAATAGATTATAAATTACTTACATATTTAATTAATCGTTTGTCTGATGAGATTGCTAATAATAAACAAGGGAATTAGAAACTAAATTACCCGAGCCAATGGGTTTGTAACCCTCATAAATAAAAGTAAGCATCCCAATGATAACAGTTGGGATGTTGTGTGTTTACAGGTTTGTTAGTGGGATTCTGATTTTAGGGATGAAAATACATAGGATACAATTTCACTTATTAGAGATTGGACAAACATAAAACCTGATGGACCTGGACCTAATTTCGAAAGATTTGGAGGATCACTATAAAGCAAAAGTAAGAACATGTTTTTTCAAGCCTATTAAAGGCGATAAATGATTGGATAGGTTATGAAAAAAATATTAGGATTTCTAGTATTGTTTATTGTATTTGTTCTATTGTATTTTAAATATGATAGCAAAGGATATAGTTATGGGTTAGAATGTAGTTTGTGTAATAAAAATATGCCGTATGGAATAACGCCAAAAATTGCTTTTGATTATCCGCAAGGTTTTTTTTTGCTTGATGAAGATAAGTTTGAGCTTGTTGGAGTTGGTTTTAGATTTTATAATACTGGTTTTAAAATCAAAAGATTTTTGGGTTATGGCTATAATGATACATCTGTATTGCTTAAATGTACGGACAGCTTGAATAACATAAAGTATTTGGTATCGTATGAAGCAGGTTATAAAAATAAAAAAGGAAATCCCACCATATCATTTAAGGAGATAGACAATGGGGAGCACGGCAAAATCAAGGATAGTTACCAATGGGTTGAAATTGACCAGGAAAAAGCATATACTATAAGATTTATGAAGTTTATATTTCTAGTCGGAGCTTTACTTTCATTGTTTTTTATAGTCCGAAATATAGCTAAATTAAAATAACCAAAGCTACTCATTGAGTGATTTTGATTATTTTAAAAACGAAAAGAATAAGAAAAATAGCTGATATATCAGGAGTGTAGTTTTAACTACTTTCTATCGCCCAGAATTAATCTTTAGTTGTGGTAATAATAAAAATTAAAAATCCTAGTCTAGTGGCTGGGATTTTTTTGTGTTTAAAGGGTGATTAAAAACGGTGTAAAAATAAAAGTAAGTTGTAGTGACAGGATACGGGATAGATAACCCTTTTGTTTTTAAGTTGTTGTAAAACAATTATTTAATTTATTTTTTATTTTTTTAATTGTAAACTTTTATGCACCATTTTTTACACAATCCTATAGCGAAGATTTGCATCTTAAATCCGCTTGTATAATGTGAAAATAATTGTAAATATTTGACCACAAGTACTTTGAGTTTTAAGTATTTTCATCTAAATTGGTGTTGCGCCAAAGACCATTTATAAAAGGACTAGATTCTTTGGATATAAGTCTATTTGGAAGTCTAAACTTTTTTCAAAAGAATTTGAACTCCTACATTTAGGCAATGTCATAATGAGAACCTTCTCTTGGATAAGAGAAAAGCGAAACTAGGTATTTGGCTAGGTAAGTCAAACATGCTAGAAAGTACCCAAACTAGGATTTTAGTTTTAAAGTTATTGGTAGGTATAGTTCTAATGGAGGTTTTAAATGCATTATTATATCATTAGATAGTTGTAGATACTTAGTTTTTATACTATCCTATTTTGCGCAAAACGTGCAGTAGTAAACACTTAGAAGGAGTAATTAAAGACCCTGGCAATTTTGCTAAGGCTACTTTAAATTTTGAAGGAAGTTATAATAATCAGAGGGTAGTAATAAGATATGAAAAAACAGATAATGATAATTAAAGGATTTCTTTCGTTTTGTTTAATACTAATGATTTCATCTTGTACTAACAAACAGATGAAGGATTACTTTATTAATGGAGAAAATGAATATTGGACAGTTTTCTCAGGTGAGAATTTACCTAGGATAGGGACCTACTATCAATTTAATAGTGATATGCAGTATAATAGATTTCGAAAAGATGAAAATGGGAAGATGATTGATTTTAATACTGATGGGGACCTAATTTATGATAATAGAGACTGGTCTATAAGTAACGATAGTATTTTTTCATGGGATGGACATAAATATGATGTATTATTATGTACTGATGATTTTATTCTTTTATTATTTGGAAAGGATCAAAAGCATCTTTTTTTATTAAAAGGCAGGTTTGTGAAGGACTTAAATTCTTCTCAGTATTACTTTGAAAAAAGGCAAAAAAATCCTGAAAAATATCAGCCAATCTGGGAACTATAATAATTGGAACTACCCTACGAATGATTTATGTTGTCTATTAGTTACAGGGTTCAATTTAATAAAGAAGGTAAATTATTGAACGCAGCCACCACGATACAGGGAGCAATGGATAATGCTGTTAATGCTTATCAGACACAATTTTATTTTGATGGTTCATAGCCTTTTGTTGCGAGTTCTTTTCAATATCATTATTGGTACAACATTGCTGAATATAAAATATTCAGGTGGTAAAGTAATAGTTTACTAAAAATTAAAAGATAAAGAGAGATGAGAAAAATGTTATTTACGTTTTAGAGTAGGGCTTCTACTTTTTAGCTGTATTTCCATAAAAGGTCAAACATTAAAAAATCAGGATATCTCAGGTTTATATCAACGACAAGAAAGTTCTGAAAAGATGGAGTTAAAGCCTGCTGGAACTTATATATTATGGAATACGCAAATGTTATTTACCCCGTAATAGAGCAATGCGATTATACTTCGAAAGGAAAATGGTCGGTTATAGCAGATAACGTGTTAGAGATTACAAGTGAAGATCATTATGAAAAGCAGAAAGGCTTTGACTATGAAATCAAAAAAGGGAACAAATTTTTACAAGATAGTTTGCATGTCAAAGTGGTTTTTCCAGATGATTTATCCTCTGGAAATCTACGCTTAACTTTTAACCATAATAACATTAAATCCATAACAACAGACAAAACATTTATTATATTACCAAAATCAAAATATTTATGGAATAGAAAGACTCCTACAAATCAAATCAGTCTTAGTTTGAATGCTATTGTATCAGCAACGGAGCTTTATAAGAGCAGGATATTATTTAATATTTGAGAACAAAGCATTGATACGGAAAAGTATAATTATCTTGTGGTCACTTTACCTAATTTTGATCGATGTTTTTTTGAATTTGAACCTTATAATCAAGAATTAATTTATATCAAAGGCAGAAATCAGTTATTGTGGCAAGGGAAAATATGGATAAAGTAGTTTAAAGAAACAAACAAACTCTAGTTAAGCTGATATTTTTAAATAGGATTTTAAATGGTAAAATGGTTAAGTAATATTTATTTTGTTATATATATAATCGTTCTATGCGTAATATATTTCCTTCTTAAAAAAGAAGGAGGTATGGCAATGGGGGTGTTAATTATATTCCTAATAACTTCGGTACCTTTCATTTTGATTAATTTAGGGAGGAGTCTGCCGAAAAAAAAGATAATTTTAATTATAGTCAATATAGTGTACATTACATTAATATCGATTCTGTCTTTTTTGTCTTTAGATAAAGAAGATTGGTTAATAGTATGTGGGGTGGGGATTTTATTGGTTACAATGCTGATTGTGGATTTAGTAAAAAAGAAAGATTCAATAGTATTAAGTTATTTGAGTTTTGGTCAATTATTAATGTTTTTAGTTTACTTAATTATATAATTATTTCTGTTGTTTGAAAGCCAACCTGGTTGTTCTGTGATAAGCATAAGAACTCTACAATAATATATATAGCTTTATTATTTACAATAGTAGAAGAAACACTAGCCACTGTTGAAATTATAGAAAAACTTCGACTCTTCACCTACATTGGTAAAAGTGTATAAGTTTAATGATTTTGGAACAATTCGTGGGTTGAGTATATGATGTACGAACTGAATTGCTATAGAAGATTATTATAATGCTTAGGGAACAAGCAGTTTTTAGAGGTCATTCGAATGTCAACCCAGGTAAGTTATAATAATCAACAGATAGTTCACAGAGAATATTTCAAACTATCCCAAAATAATAAAGAAGATGAAAAATTTATTAGTATATTTTTTTGTAATCGCTATTTCTTGTGGTTTTCAAATGAAAAACAAGTCAGATAAAAAGGTGACAAACACAGGTGAAAACGATTTATATAAGATATTGAAAATTGACTCTATAAGTTCTTTTTATATTATTTACTGTACAAAAGATAAACAGAACTATAAAATAATATCTAAAAAAGAAGATGAAAAATATAAATTTGAGAAAATAAAGGAAAGCGAATGTTATAGTTTTGAATTAACAAACTTTCCAGACTACACGATTAGTGATAATCCATTGACGGGGTTTAGTTCCATTGAGCCTTGCTTTATGTTAGATAAAGACACTGAAATATGTAAGGAGCAGGGTGTGAAAGGATTATATACTGTAAGTAATCTTAAAGGGTTATATTATATAAAATAATTCATAAACAAGAACTCCTGAGTATAGTTCGAGAGATTCTTGCTTATGAATCTGCTGGCGGAGAAAAATTATCATATTAGTTCGTACACTTAAGTAGCTAACAACCTAATTAATGTAATCGATCCATATAGTAGGGAGACTGTTTTTGTAATTAGTAAATCAAGATATAAATTAGATGGGTGAATATCCAAATTAAATCTATACAAAATTTTATGGATAATGAAATCAGAAATGTTGAGTTAGTCGATTATATATTAAAGGCAAAAGAAAAAGAGCCTCTTGATTTTAAGTATAAGGGAATGGATGAGATAAATGAAAATACAATTGTTAGTCAACATTATTATCGTGGTATGTCGTTTACTGCAAAAGTAGCCTGGGCAGGAGATATTGGTAATTATGTAGCGGGTTATATAGCTAGAAAGCATGGTCAAAGTTTTGGGGTTTCTAGAATAGCTTTTGATGCTATTCAGATCAAACAGAAGTACCAAACTTGGAATGTATTTAAGAGGAGAACTAGGAAAGTACAAGCTCAGTCGACTCAAAGAGCAGAGAGAGCTGATCATAATGTAGCCTTTCCTATTTATAAACAACAACTTGAAAAAGAATTACAGAAAGTAACTAATCCCTGGCCAATTGGACCTAAACACTAAGAGTTATGAAAAAGATATTTATAATATTAGCATGGGGTTTTGTGTTTCTCATTCTATTAATAATGACTAGTTGTAAATCTGATGGGGTGAAGTCTTTTTACTGTGTTTCCAATGATAAATGCATTACTGTTTGGAAAAGAGCAGATGGAAAAGTGTATATAATACCTGGAAGATATGGAAGTAATCACAAGCCTACAGTAAGTCACATAGAAATCATTAATAAACAATTTTTAACACTCTACTTTTCAAATGAGAAGGAGCTTTCTTATAAAATAATAGTCAGAGATGAAGGAAACTTAGAAAGTAATCTAAAAAAATACACAATAGAGAATGATGAAAAGGGAGAATGGGAGTTTTTGGAATATTCCGATGATTTCAAGACTATTCTCTATGAACCAAATGCTATTAAGTTTAAAGATGTTAAACCAAGTACTGATTATTTAACTATCAATATTCAAGAAAACTTTGCTACAGATAAGAAAGGTAAGAAGCTAGAATAAAACACGATAATTAAAAGATAAAACACGGAAGACATTTAATAAGGGCAGTGAAAAAGTCTCTTGAAGTAATGAAAATGAAAAAGCTCTGCGTTAGCGAGGCTCTGTCATTTTATAGCGTTGCTATGTTATTGTGAAAAGAGGTATTTATAATTTTGATTGGATAGTGTTTTGTCAATGAGTTTAAAGATGGTTTGTATATCGTCTTTTTCTAATTGTCGGACTAGTTGGATTTATTTCGCAATTTTTTATCTTCGATTTCTGTTTTTTTGGTAATGTTTTTATCGTAGTTCTGAATATTATAGGTTCATAGCTTTCGAAGCTCCTGTAAGATTGCCTCTCTTAATCCCTCTTATGATAACATGGCAATATTTTAAAACTAATTCGTAATGGGGCTTATGTAGTAATTAAAGTCACAGGAGCATAAACCTAGTAATTAATATGATATGAAAAAGTATGTAAATCTATTCATCTTGGTGATATTAGACTTCATTATTCTTTGGTTTCTAATAAAATGGCTAAGTCCTGATTCTAGCACTTCAATTGCTTTAGTATATTTAATTCCAATAACTGTAATTATAAACTTGTTTATTGTAGCAATTCTCTATAGCATGAAAGTGAAGAAGGGGATCATAGGTTTGTTTTTGATTAATTCTGTACTATGCGCTTTATTAACTTTTATATTGTTTACGGTTGTAGTTAATATCGATCAAGATAAACAACAAAGAAGTATTCTAGAGCAATACAGATTTGAAGTAGAGAAAGAAACTTACGAAATAAAGTACTTTAGAAAAGATAAAATATTTGAAGTCAATAAAAGAGTTAATCAGCACTTTACAGTTAAAGTAATGAGTGGAAATGTGGATAGTATTAATGGTGAGTTGAAGTTAAGAGATAATACCATACTTATTACTATAAAAGATGGACGTGTTTATGGATTTCAAGAGAATGAATCATATAAATTAGAAAAACTATATTAATGAAATCGATTTTTTTACTTTTTGTTTTTTTATTGAGTGCTCTTAATTGCAATGCTCAGTCTGATAAGGAGTTATTGTTTGAAAGCTTGAATAAATTAACTTCTAACACCCAAGATATAGGGCATTCCTATTACGATGATAACTATTTGTTTGTAAAAAATAAAGACTCTGTGATTGTAACTAATGCTTTTAAAATAAAAGGTATATACTATAGTGAATCTCTTTTAAAGGATAAGGATTCGTTAACATTAAAGGAATTCATAGAGAAAGTCCTAGCAGGTGAAATAGAAGTTCCTTGCCAATATAGGATTGGTAGCTTCTTTATTGATAATGAAATTAAAACAGAGTACCTCCAATTAGGTTTTGAAAGGTTCAAGAATAATTATGTTGAAATATTTTTGTCCGATAATAGAGTAATATTGTCAACTAATGGGTTAAAATCGGAAAATGAATTGTATTCCGTAATATATTATTTTTATTTAAATGGTTTTTTTACTTTTTGGGCGGATTATGAAGGAGGCTATTTTTCTGTCAAAATAATAGAAGAAGAAATTCCTTTATCGGATAGTCTAGATATTATTCTAGAAGAAATGTAAAAGTGGATTTACTTATACAGCTGTTTAGTAGGTGAATTCTACTATTGCATTTAGTGAAAGGGGGATACAAATTGCTTTTAAGTTGTTTATATATACAAAGGTCAATATTAGCAGACGGATTTATATATGCCTTAGCTATTAACAGAAGAATCCAAACAGGGAGAAAACCTATAATACCTTTAAAAGAATTATAGCTATTGTTTTTTATGAATAGATTTTATTTTATATTATTGATGAGCTTCTGGTTTACGGGATGTTTTTTGGAAAAGGAACACTGTGAAGAGATAGCAGCTATTACTTTAGCAGTAAAGTATAATTTGATCTTAAGTTCAAAACCTGAAAGTAGTTATAAAAATGGTGTGTTTTATTATGAATTACAAGGCAAAGATTTACAAACCCAGAAAGACACAGTAATTAAAGTATACAATTATAGGTGGCATGATATTTTTGAAAATTATTGGGCAAAAGGAGATACTTTAATAAAGCAACAGGAGTCTTTAATAGTTGAGATACACAAAAAGGATATGGTTTATTATATGGAATGGAATTGTAAACAGCCCTTAATTAATGGAGTTCCTTCTGTGGATGTTCAACCATCAAAAAGAGAATTAGATTAAACCTTTAACTAACTCTGCGAACAAAGTTTTGAACTGTAGTTATCTGCTAGTTAAAAAAGTACTTGAAAATCAAAAGTTTAGAGTAAGGGAAGTTAGTGAATATTAATTGAAAAAATATGGGAAGAAAAAAAGTACTTACTTTTACGTTATTAGGTATAACATCTTTGTTGGTGTGTTTCTTTTACTTTGGTGCTACCCAAGAGAAACGATTAATAGATCAAGGAAACTTAATTGTTGAAAAAATCGAGTCTTATAGATTAAAACAGGGGCGTTTACCAAATAGTTTGAATGATATCGGCATTGAAGAAAAAATGGAAGGTCCACTTTATTACACTCGCTGGGATAATGTAAATTATATTGTATATTTTACAAAAGCAGGTGTTGGAGAGTCAATGAATTACTATTCCGATACTAAGAAGTGGAGTGATGTCCATAGAGGGTTTGAACCTCTATAGTCAAATTGTTAAGAATAAATAGTATGTTTTTTCAACTCGAATTATAGAGTTGTTGTACTCTACAAATAATGAACTAAAGTAGTAGATAAATGATTTTGGATAAAATCATTACAATTGTGCACTTAAAATATTAGTCAAATATAAACTTATATGATATAGTGATTAATTGGATGGATACCAATGGCAATGCAATAGATATATAGTGCAGAAAAGTAAAGCAAATTGGAGTCTACAATTCTATGGATGTTGTGAAAAAAATAGAGCAAATTTCTATTAATATTAAATGCTAGATATATATGATGTGTAAAAAAGTAGTAGGTTTCGCTTACATTCTATTTTGTCTTTGCTGCATAAGTTGTCAAGATAAACGTGGGAATGCTTTAGGATGTAAAGAAAGCTTTACTAAAGCTTTAGATATATATAATTCTTACTTGCTAATACCTGAAAATACCAGTGACTTACAAAATGCTCTTGATGCATTAGAAGATTCCTTACTATGCGATGATACAAGAAAAATGTCCATCAAGGTAAAGATTTCTATTTTACTTATTTTAGAGAACTTTCAGGATGGTGAAAGATTCGTTGATTCTTTAGATAAAAATGATTTTACAAGGCCTTATAAAAAAGAAATGTATCTGTATTACTTTAGGTCCTATTTGTGTAATGACAAGCATTGTAGGTTAGATAACTTAATAAAATCAGAAGAAGCAATTACAAAGGTTATAGAAAGTGAAAATATCTTTGAAGAAGAGGCTTTTTATGATTTATTCTCTATCAAAAGTCTAATGGCCTCAGAAGAAGAATTTATTCGACAGCTTTTGTTATATAAAACGCTATACCCTGGTCATGAAGATTTTTTTGATGCTTTGAGCTCCAACTTTACTGCTACTGCTAATGAAACGCGTTTATCCGAATAAGAAGTAATCCAACTCAAGAATTCTTTACTTTGAGCTATTCTATTTACCCTACAATAAGACCTTAATTATTGATACGATGATAAATAAGGCTCAAAGTAGTTAAAATAATACCAAGAGTGTTTACTACTCAAGAAAACACTTGGAGCTTAAGCTTTAAGTTTACTTATACACCTTTTATTATCTCCTTTAGTTCCTTGGTCCAGTTATCATTGTTTTCCCATCTTTTTATTAACTCCCTTTGATTATTGAATAGTAAATAAGTAGGCGTAGCTGTAATGCTATACTTTATGAAAAAATCGCTATATCTTCCGTTAGGATCAAATAAATAATTCCAGTTATATAAAGGGTTGTTAGAATACTCTTGTAAGCCTTCTAAATCATTATCTGAGTGAATAGAAATAACATCTAGATAAGCAGATAATTCACTTTGAACTTCAAGTACATCTACTTGCCCATCTTTGCTATACCCGCAGTAGTTAGATCCTACTTCAATTAAAAGATAGTCTTTTGTAAATACTTGGGATAAAGCTATAGGAGTAAGTTTATCATTGTATAAGGTGTCGTTTAAGCTTTTTGGCTGCTGTTTTATATATTGGGCTATAGCTTGTGCGTATTTTGTATTCTTTTCTTCTTGTTGTAAACCAGATAGAAAATCCTGTAAAACGCTTACTTTAGGCTGATAGGTATTTAAATAGGTAGCAATATAATATAATGCCACTGGATTAGCCTTGTATTTTGAAATTGCTTGGTTTACCTCGCCTTGCTTATCTTCTATTATACTCTGAGCTTTAATTACCTTTTCATTAGCAGCGGGAGTTTGTAAGTTCTCGTAATAATCTTTAGCGTATCGATAACTAATAATATCTACATAAGGCTGATAAAAAATGGAATCTAACTGCTCATACCAATCTTGATATGGACTGCCCTTTATGGTGTTTTTATTGAAATTTTGGTAATCAATTTCCATCTTCACTAAACCTTGAGGCTCTAACAGTAGAGCAATAATTGTATCTTTTTGTTCTAACTTGAGAAAATAAGGGATAGGGTAGTTCCTGTCTTGGTTCTGTATTATCAAGTCAAATTCTCCGTCTTTTACAAAAGTCGAATCGACCCATTTATTATTTTCCATGTCCCTTAATTTAAGAAGTAAATCAGTTGGTGCGTTTTTAATACTACCTTTAATAGATAGAGGAGTGCTTTGAGCAAAAGCTGAATTTATAAAAAGTAAGGTTAAACACAATAGGCTATAGGACAATAGTTTAAGTTCTTTCATATTTACTGGGTAAAGGACTGCTGAAAATAATAATTAAAGGAGAAGTAGTAATCAACTCGATTACTCAAACGTAGCCCTTTGGAGTTCTAATATAATTTTATCTCCATTGAATAAAGTATACTCTAAATTTACAAAACCATAGGTTTCATTAAAATATGCCATTAAAGAACTTTGTCCAATATCAGTGGTAGCTATACCATACACTTTTGTTGTTTTTAACTCTCCTAATGGGGTAGTTAGAATCTCTTGACCTTGTATTTCATAGGTGTAGTTTAAAAGTAATCTTCCTTCCCATACTGCCCATCTAGGATCACCCCAATAAGGAGCAATACTCATTTGATCTGTCCAAGTAAAGCCTTTATTTTCATGTAGTTTAATATAAGGAAAAGGACAAGTTTCTAAAGCTTTTAAATAACCAAAGCGTGGAGGATGCAGCCAAATATTCTCTTGGTTATCTACTAGTCCTGTAGAAGTTCTAAAAGTAGGATTGGGGTAATCACTATACTTTATCTCTGTTTGGTTTTTATTGGTTCTACCAAATAACTTTGCTTTAACCACAGATAATTGAATTTCATCAATAGCTTCATTTTTATTGGTGGTAAGTGAATCTTTTTGCGCCTTATCTAAATAATACTCTTTATTTTCGGATTGGATTTTTACTGTATAGTAAAAATTACTTCCTACACGATAGACTACATTGTTTTTATCTACGTTTGACTTTTCAATAAAGACTTTATCATATTGTTGGGCGTTACTACTACCATATATAATAAGGAGCAGAAATACAAAAAGTTTTCTCATAAGTATTTGTAATAGGGTAGGTTAGTTTTGTTTTCTAAAAACTAAAGATACATTTTTTACTTAATATTATTACTGCTTTTAAGGTAAAATAGAGTACTCTGTTTTAAAATAAACTATAGACCTTCTTTATAGCAAAAGGATCGTTTTTATAAAAACAGGCTATTTCTATTAGGGAGTTTTACCATTCAAACTACATTGCATACAACTCGCGCATTTTGATTTGAGTAGCGGCATACCATAGAATAGATTTACGGTGAAATTCTAATATACATGACATGGTTATGAAATCGTTATTTGCCTTTGTTTTGGTACTAAGTAGCTCTATAGTTTTTGCTCAGCAAATTCATTTAAAAGGAAGTGTAAAGGATTCTTTAGCTCAGCCTATTAGTGAGGTAAATGTTTATTTAGTGGATAGCTTTTATGGTTCGGTAAGTGATAGTAGTGGAAATTTTGAAATTATTGTTCCCGATAGTATAGTTCAAGAGTCCATTCGTTTGATACATAAAGACTTTCTACCTATAGAGCAAACCATATATACCACTACAGATTGCGTTTTATCCTTTACCTTGGTGAAGGATCCAAGTAAATTAGAGGAGATTTTAATTTCGCTATCCCCAAAAAAGAAAGAAGCTTTATCCCAAAGTATTTCTTTCACGGCTATGGATGTAGTTAGTACTGCTTCGAGTCCAGGTAATATTATAGGACTAGTAAGTAATTTGCCCTCTGGAAGTACTAATCCTTTGGATGGGCGATTATTAATTAGAGGGGGAGATGCAAACGAAACAAATACCTACATTAATAGAATTAAGGTATTTAGTCCTTATAGTCCTAAGATTGGAAACACAGCGGTACGCTCTAAATTTAATCCATTTATATTTAAGGGAATGAGTTTTTCTTCGGGTGGATATAGCGCAGAGTTTGGTGAGGCTTTATCTGGGATTTTGGATTTACAAACATTGGATGATTTAGGAGAATCAAGAAAAGACTATTCGGTCTCTAGTGTTGGGGTTAGCGCTGGAACCATTGTAAAGGGTGAGGGTAATGCTTATTCTGTTCATCTTAATTATTTGAATTTAGCGCCTTACACTAAAGTAATTAAACAATCCTATCAGAGTATTAAACCCTTTGAGTCTCTTAGTCTAGAGTCCAGTTTTCAGACCTTCTTTAAAGATGGCGGTTATAAGCTATTCACTCAAATGGAGGTTTCAAAGGTTAAAATTATACAAGATTATAAACCAACCCCTATAGTAGATACCCTAGCCTTACAATCTTATCAAGGGTATATCAATAGTTATCTATATAAAAATATTCTTCCTTTTTTGAAATTAGAAGTATCCACTGGAATTGGTTTAACAAAACAAGATCAAGGATTAAATAATAGTTTAATGAACTTATATGATATAGAGCTACTTCAAAAAGTAAAGTTATCCTACTCTTGGAGTAATTATTTGAGCTCTTTTGTAGGAGTGGAATATCAAAAATCTATATCGACTATAGATTTTAAGGAGGCACTACTTTATGACAGGCTGCGTTTTGATATGAATAGATTTTCAGCTTTTGTACAAAATAATTGGCAGATAAATAATGATTTAAGTCTAGAGCTAGGGTTGCGCGCTACAAAATATCCCAAGGTAAATAGTGTAGATATTCAACCTAGAGCTCTGCTTAAATACAGTTGGAATACAAGAGAGAGTCTGGGTTTCTCTTATGGGAAATTCACTCAAAACTTCGATGATAAATCTAGAGAGATTATCTTGAAGCAGCCAGGTGTAATGAAGGTAGAGCATTACATAGTGAGGTATAACTATTCCTATAAAAGACGCTTTATACAAGGGGAGGTTTTTTATAAAAATTATAATAGACTTGCTTTGGCTAGTATGGAAAACAACCATGAATATTTTCTAAACGGCAAAGGTTATGTAAAGGGGTTTGATGTGTTTTATAAAAGCAGTAATAAAAGCAATAGGTTTAAGTATTGGATTAGTTATACCTTTTTAGATTCTAAGCGTAAAGCCCTCTATTGGCAAGACTACTTACAACCTGATTATATTTATAAGCACAATCTTTCTTTGGTTAGTAAATACTGGATAGACGCCTTAAAGTCCCAGCTTAGTGTTACTTATAATTATAGTTCGCCAAGAAAAATCTATAATCCTTATGAGTTGCATCCAATTAGTTATAAGACAAGCCAGGTAAACAATATTAGTTTTAGTTGGGCTTATCTACTTAAAGCTCAAAAGATAATCTACCTATCTGTAGATAACTTATTAGGGCTAAATCCAGTCTATGGTTATACATTTTTACCAAACAACAATCATGCAATAGAGCAAAGACCTGTAGCAAAACGCTTTATCTATATAGGGTTTATGTGGACTGCGAGTAAGGATAAGAGAAGTAATCAATTGGAAAATTTATAGCATAAGGAATTGCAATAATAGTAATGGTGATAAAGAATAGGTTGATATTATCAATTCAGACCTTAAATTATGCAACTCATGCCACTTGTTTTGAATGGAGTTATAACTAGAGGTAGTTTTATACTATAATTTAAAAAAGAAATATCATGCGAAAAATTATTACATTAGTTCTTATTGCGTCCTTTTTTAGCCTTCAAGCTCAAAGCAATTGGAACACAGCTATGCAAAGGGGAGTAGACTATTTTGAAAAAGGAAATTTAACACAGGCTACTCTTGTATTTGATCGTCTTTTGGATAGTAATCCAGATTATGAAATGGCCGCTTATTATAAAAGGCTAATTGTTATTATGCAAGGTTTTAGAAATTCTCCTGTAGATTTAGACGCTTTAATAGAAGATAACAATCAGGATATAGAAAAGTGGTTGCTAAAAAGTACAATGAAAGACGAATGGTATGTTTTACAAGGATTAAACCATACCTTAGATTTGATAAGTGATCCTATGAGTAAGGGCTTTGTTAAGAGTCCAATAATTATAGAGTCCTACCAAGATGCGCTCACTTTTAATAGTGAAAACCCTAGGGCCTTAACGCTTTTGGCGGATTTTAATTTTAATAGTGCTAGGTTTATGAAAATTGACTTAGAGCAAAATTGTCAATTAATTCAAAAGGCGTTGCTCTTATTTGACCAAAATACAGGTAACGATCTTTTTCTACCTTCTTGGGGTAAACAAAGCGCGATAAAGGCTCAAGAAAACTGTTCAACACTTTAATAATTGACTTTTTTAGTAGGAGGTGTTACTAAAGAACAATGTAAATAACAATATAAATGAAAAGCTATGCCTATTAATTGGTACAGACATGTGTTTTTAGCCATTACCTTTGGGATTATAACCTCTTTATTGGTTAGTTGTCTATTTTATAGTTCCCAAGTAGAAAGCATAATCCAGTTAGTGGAGATAAAAGGTTTTTGGCGAGACTTATTCTACTCCTTTTTCTTATTTCTTTGTATTTATGCTACTAATTTAGTGGCTAGTACCCTTGTGAGTAAATGTATTAGAGTAAGAGAGCATAAAATAAAGCAAACCCTGAATAGAAAGTGGCGTAGTACACTGTTTTTCTCAACAGGTTTAATTGTTTCTGTTGTATCCTACTATTTGTTTAGGTTCCTATTTTTAAAATATTTCTACAAAGTTCCTATAGAGGGATTCTCTATTGGATTGGAGAATATACTGGTAATTACCTTGGTGAGTTTCTTTATACTTCTTGTAGTATTTAATTTCTATTATGCAGATCAGCTCAAGGCTTTAGAGTTAAAGAACAAAGAAAATGAAATTGCATTACAGCAAAGTTATATAGAGAGTATGAAAAAGCAGCTTTCACCTCATTTTTTGTTTAATAATTTAAATGTGCTCATCAGCACTATACAAGAGGATCCAGTAAAAGCAGAGCAATTTGCGAGGGCTTTTAGTAAGATTTATCGTTATGTACTGCTAAAAATAGATCAAAACGATTGTTTAGTTAAGGATGAATTGATCTTTTTACAAGATTATATTTACCTTTTGAATGTTCGTTATGACAATGCTATTGATTTTGTAATAACCCCCGAGGTAAAGGCTATTGCACAGCATAAAATTGTTACCTTGGCCTTGCAATTACTCATTGAAAATGTAGTTAAACACAATGCAATTCCCACTAATGGTAAAATAAAAGTAGTGTTGGATGTTAAACAGGACTATATTGTTCTGA
The DNA here is from genome assembly GCF_054871685.1 of Myroides sp. LJL116. Taxonomy (NCBI): domain Bacteria; kingdom Pseudomonadati; phylum Bacteroidota; class Flavobacteriia; order Flavobacteriales; family Flavobacteriaceae; genus Myroides; species Myroides sp. LJL116. The sequence goes on along the minus strand of NZ_JBTXLR010000009.1, from coordinate 140,846 downwards.
GTAATGAGAAACTTCCTAAACCTAAAGCAATTGACTCCCAGGGTTTTGGATTAGCTAATTTAGCCAAGCGCAGCTTTTTGTTGAGCCAAAAAGATATTTTAATTGAAGACACCCTGGATACCTTTAGCGTAAGTGTGCCTGTACTTATTTCCCCTTGAATATGAATATTGTAATTATAGAAGATGAAAAGCCAGCCGCTAGATTATTAGCTAGAGAATTAAAAAGTCTTGGCTATGATGTATCTCATACCCTTTATAGCGTTAGTGAGTCTTTAACTTGGTTTTCCCAGGGGCCAGAGGTCGATTTAATTTTTGCAGATATTGAACTAGCAGACGGATTATCTTTAGAGATTTTTGAGCAACTTTCCATTCAAAGTGCTATTGTTTTTGTAACTAGTTATGATCATTATGCTATAAAGGCCTTTAAATTAAATAGTATCGACTATCTCTTAAAGCCTATTGATCCAAAAGAGTTACAGTTAGCTATTGATAAGTTTACCACTCAGAATCAAAGTGTGCAGCAAGCCATAAAAAGCATTAGAGAAAGTCTAGGCTCTAACAGTTATGCCAAGAGGTTGATGGTTAATGTGGCAATGCAAATAAAGATGATTTTGGTGCAAGATATAGTGTCTTGTTATAGAATGGACAGGGGGATTTATATTCAAGATAATAAGGGATATAACCATCTCTTAGAGCAAGGGTCTTTGGAGTCTGTCTTGGAGAGTTTAGATCCTACTAAGTTTTTTAGAATTAATCGCCACCAAATTATAGCTATTGAATACATTGATAAAATTACCCAATATTCTGGGTATCGCTTAGAGATAGTTATGTACAAATCCAAGGAAGCTATGATTGTAAGTAGAGAAAGGGTTACTGAATTTAAGAAGTGGCTTAGTACTAATTAGCATTTATTCTACTTTCTCGGTTAAATCCCCTTTAGGCAAAGTATTCTCTACTATGCTTTAAAAATTACTCCACCCTTTTATTAGATGCCAAATAATCTATTTACCTTGTAATAAGTTTTTTAATGAACTGCAAAAGGGAGGATGTATGAAAAATGTAAGAACAGTAGTGAGTAGAGTATTTCTTTTATTAATCTGCCTTATAGGTATTGGGTGTACTAAGAGCTATAAAATGCAGCTATCTAATCCCATAGAGCATGGCGGAAATATATGGCAAGGTTATTTTTTAGCTGCGGATTCCGTGCAGATTCCTCTTCGTTTAGGCATGCGTCAAGATGATTCCTCCTCTGGGTTTATAGAGGGATATTTAGTAAGCGGTACACAGGTGATTAGAAAAGCAATCTTTAAAAGAGATAATACATTTGAAATGCAAGTTGGCCTACACAGTAAGTTAGTAGGAACTTTTGAAAATGATTCTGTTTTAAAAGGTAGCTTGATTTATTCTCTAGGTAAGATACAACGTCAAACCCCCTTTAGCCTTTATTTAGCCAAGGATAATTTCTATCCCTATAAGACTACAGAGATAACAACTTTAGTTGATCCTACCGGAACTTGGGAATTAGAATTTCCACAACGAGATTCCATTTTCTATTTAGTATACGATTTACGCAATATGAAACAATTGGATATCTATCGCAGTGGAGATACTATCATCTCACAGGGGTATATCTCCGGAGAGGGTACTCACTCTATGGATGGAGTACTTAACGAAAATGGGTTTACGATGGCCTCTTTTCACCATGGGGTACCTTTTTTAGTGGAGGCTAACTTTATAGATTCCAATGAATTCAATGGTAAAGTATATAACGATCAGATTAATTACCCAATTATTGGAAAAAGGAAAAACCAGTTGCAAGAAGACAAAGAGTTTACCTCTTCTGTAACTCAGGGTTTTATACAGTTTATTCAAGCCTTTTTTAATAGATAGTTTATTCTTAAGACATGCTAACTTTAATGAACTTTTTTAATATCAGCTTATATGTTCTAGATAGTCATTAATGCTATTGACTACTTATAAAAATTCCTATATAATAGGAATTTTTCATTTACAGCCAGCCTGTAAAATCCGAAACGGGTACATTCTTTGTTTTTAACATTTTATTAGGAAATTTCACCCAAAAAAGCCAATCTCTGTAAAGCCTTGTAAAACCTAGGATTTTTAAGATATGGACATTTTCTCTTTTGCTTAAAAACAATATGTTAGAATTTATTTTACTTTTTTATATCTTTTTTCACTGCTTAAATTATTGGGATTCTAACAGATGTTTTTCTGTGAATTTACACTTCCTGAAAATAGATGTATCCCTTATGTAATAAGGGGTAGGGAGGAGTCTGCATATCCTTTATTTAGCATGGGTAATTATACGCTGTGTAGCAAGGAAGAGAAGTTCTAAAAGTGAAGTTTTGAAAATAAATTACGGTTATTTTCAAAACTTGGCAATAGATGTGTTTTTTAGTCTCTTAATTTGCAATGGATAACGATAAGATTAACAAGCTAATACTTAGTGTTATGAGAATAATAAGCCCAAAGGAATTTAAGAGTTGACTTAACACTATCTCTAAAGAACAAAAGATATTACAAGAAAAGCTAGAGGCTCTTTCAAAGAAGAATAAACTCTTTCAAGGAAGAAAAACTTTAGACACTCAAGAAGTTCTGCAACTCTTAAAAGTAAGTCCACGAACATTACAACGTTACCGCTCCCAAGGTAGACTGCGTTACTTTACAATTGGTGGAAAAATCTATTATAAGGTGCAATCTGTGTATAGAATAATAAAACAAAATATACACAGGCGCACTACTACTAGAAATAAAAAAGCAAGCCAAAGACGCAATAGGAAATAAAACTATTGCTAAAGCATAAAATATAAAAATACATTGTTTCTTCTATTTTTTCATTGGCAAGGTTAAGGCCTGGTGATCTGCTAGGTCTTAGCCTTAATAGAACAGAGGGGAAAAGAATAAATCTAAAGTGGATCACTTTGATTTATAAACATAGATACGTTTAATTAAAAATATATTGCACTATGAAAGTTGTAATTACTTCAAGTCGAGAGGTAGGCAGAGTAATCGCTATAGTGATTGGTGCTACCAAAAAACGCCAAGGATATTATTTTGGTAGTGGTTATTTAGTTACATGAACTACAAAAGACTTAATCGCTTTACCTGAAATAGAGGATTATTTAGAAACAAGCGTTGCTCAAAATGAGTTGCCTTTCATTCCAGAGAAGCCTACTTATTTGCTTCGACAAGTACGAACAAAAAGAGGAAAGCTGCGAACATGTGGTATGGCTACTGCTCAAATGGAATTTTTAGAAGAACTACTCAATGAAAATGGCACTCAGCTTATTATGGCTACTGAACCCAGTAAAAATGGAGAATTATTAGCCTGGTATGTATATGATTACTTAAAGTGTACATTACCTGTCACTAGGGTATGGATTCCCGTACTTACTCATGAGGCTATTCGCCATGCCTTTGCCAACCTTGGGGATCCTACTTATTCCAAAGAATTGCATTTTCAGGCTAAAACTAGGCATTATTGTGATTGGCTTATTGCGGTGAATGCCACAGCGGCAATACGCAGGAAGATGCCAGATTATTCCTTTAACCTTAGTAGATTAACAAGCGGTCTATTAACTCTAATGATGGACACTTACACTAGAAAGCTTCGTTTTAATTGGGCTGGACGTTCTCAATTGAAAGTCACCTTAGAGAAAGATGGAGTGGAGTTTTGTGTGGTATCCAATACTATTTGAAGAGGTGAACTTCCAGGTTTTAGCACTATGAAAAAGGTGAAAAATGCAAAGTTCGCCAGTGTGTTAGAAGTAAGAAGTAAAGAACATACCCAAGAGCCTCCTATGCTATTTAATATGCGAACTCTTCAAATAGAGGCAGGTAAGCGCATTGGTTATAACGCTTGGCGAACTAACTTTTTAACCATGGCCTTATATCAAAAAAGATATCTTACCTACCCTAGAGTAGCAGGGAATCAGATTAGGGAATCTACCTATAAGCAACTGCCAATGCTACTAGATGTACACCGTAAACACAAAAAGTATAAAGACCATATTCGCTGGATTCAGTGCGCCCCAATTACCAAAAGACTTGTGGGTGATTTATCGGAAATGGAGCATGAAGGTATTTTTATCACTCCTCGCTACCAATATTTTTTAACCCTTGGACAAAGCAAATTAGTTGACCTTATTATGGAAAGAATTGTGCAGAGTCTTAGTGATGATTGCCAAAGACAACTTACAAGTATAAAAGTCGAAATTGCAGGTCAGGTATTCACTGGACATTTATCTAAGATAAAACAAGCAGGATGAAGAGCTGTAAATGGGGAATTAGAGTACTCTAATAAGGATACTGTTTTAGAGGAAATACCTGATTTATCTGTAGGAGATAAGCTTGTTATTAAGTCCGTAGAAATGCTTCATAAAAATTGCGAACACTACGGGGTTTTTCACGGATCTCAAGTTGTGAAGATGCTCGATTATATCTATAAAAAGGACAGTGACTTATGGGCGGATCATGACTTAGCAGTAGGCCATGAAATCTTAAATAAAAGTGTCATACATACTCTATATACCCAGGATTTATTTAATTACTTAAACGGCTACTATTACTTTAAAGGCGTAGTGTTTCGCTTAACTAGAGTTCTTAAACACACTATTCTAGGACAAAGAAGTACACTTAGAGAATTTGAAAGTACTTTAATGAAGTACTTTAATAAAGAGTTGTCCCAAGAGCAGTGGCTGGAGTATTTTCACAGGCTTTTAAAGCAAATTGTAGAAGATATAGAATCTTTAGAACTCTCCAATATGATGCACCCCTTTAATTGTCCAAAGTGTGGGCATAGAAGCGTCTATGTAAAGGGAATAGAGATAAGCTGTATTAATCCCTTTTGTAAATGGCAACAAAGTGCTTTTATTATGGGAGTGAGCTTAAACCTAGAACAAATTGAGCAACTCTTAGATCCAGTGGGTACTAGAATTAGTATTACTGCTATAATAGGAGAGGGCTTGTTTGCAGAGAAAAACCTTTACGTTGACAAAGCGTGTAATATTGTTTGTGAAGATGTTAAATGGCTAAACACCTAATTGCATTATTTGTAGGACCTAATGACTTTATCTTAAAAAACTGCTTTTATAAAGTTAGCCTCTTTAGTGAAGTTTTCTCCTATCCTCTTTAGTCTCTCAGCTTAGTGGATACAGTAGATACGAAGCTACCTATCCAAAATATTATTCAGTTTTATTCCTGGGGATTTATCCCACAACATTACCTGGGCTCTAGGCGGGAATTATAAAGGCTTTAAAGCCCACAGGGCCACTATTTTTATTAAACCAATTAACTATTAAAAATATAAATTATGAAAATCTCAATCTATTTTAAGTTTGGCGTAATAGTTTGCGCTTTACTATTTTGCAACTCCATTTTAGCTCAAGGTAACGGTATAGCTGGTATTACCGAGGCTACTAATATGGTTACTTCTTATTTTGACCCTGCATCCAAGCTTATTTATGCCATTGGAGCTGTAGTGGGGCTAATCGGTGGAGTTAAAATTTACCATAAGTTTTCTAGCGGAGACCCAGATACAAGTAAAACAGCTGCAAGTTGGTTTGGAGCCTGTATATTTCTAATAGTATCCGCTACCATTCTTAGATCTTTCTTTTTATAAAAACTATACTATGGTAAAACGTTATCCTATTTTCAAAAGGGTGGGTAATCCCGTGAAAATTAGAGGTCTTAGTGCATCTTATTTAAAGTATGTGATGATACACTGCTTTGCAATTTTTCTACTGACCTGTTTTTTATTTATGGCAGGTATGGACCCTTTATTTGTTTTAATAAGCCTGTTTGGTTCCATCTTTTTAGCCTTGTATATATTGTACTATGTAAGTAAGAAGTATGGAGAACATGGCCTTATGAAAAAACGTGCTAAGGCAAGAATGCCTAAGTATATTTTATCCAATAAAACGCTGTTTAGTTGTATGGAATCCATTTTTAAAAAATCCAATCATGATAAGAAAACCTAAAAGAAGTAATATAGAAAAGATGTTTCCCATTTTAAATGTGGAATCTAATGTTATTCTATCCAAACAAGGTGACGTAACCTTGGGTTTTAAAGTAGAATTACCCGAAATATTCACTCTTAGTGCTAAGGATTATGAGGAGTTACATGCCCTTTGAAATAAGGCCTTACAACTATTGCCAGTAAATACCATTGTACATAAACAAGACTGGTATTTGGCCCAAGAGTATAAGGGCGATTTCTCTGAAAAGAAAGACGATTTTCTAGATCGAAGCTATGAAAAACACTTTAATGAAAGGCCTTATTTAAAGCATGACTGTTATTTGTTTTTAACCAAGACTAGCGCCAATAAATTGCGATCCAATAGTGTATTGTCTTCTTTGTGTAGGCCTAGTTTAATCACTAGCCATACAGTGGACCCTGGGGAGTTAGAAGCATTTTTCCAAAGTGTTAGCTTGTTTAAAAATGTGCTAGAGCAGAATCCTTTTATTAAAATACAGTCTTTAACCCAGGAGCAAATTATCGGCAGTGATAAAAGTGGGGGATTAATGCAGCTTTACCTTACTTTAGATCAAAGGGAAAAGGTTGTATTAAAGGACATCAGTATACAGGAGGATAGACTGCTGTTGGGGGATCAAAGATTGATGTTTCACAGTATAAACGATTTAGAAAACATGCCAAATGAGGTCAGTCCATGTGGTGTGTTTAATAAACTATCTACCCCAAATAATGAGTGTTTTTTATCCTTTGCAGCTCCTTTGGGATTACTACTGGATTGCAACCATATTTACAATCAATATTTGTTTATTGAAAAAAGTAGCGAGGTACTAAAAAAACTGGAGAAAAGAACAAAGAATTTGTTTTCTCTATCCAAGTTTGGCAAAGAGAACTTACAAAACTCCCAAGGTAATAGGGCGTATTTAGAGCAAGCTCAACAGCACGCTAAGACCAGTATTAAAGCCCACTTTAATATTATGTCCTGGAGCTCTTGTGAAAAACAGGCTAAAGCTATAAAAGAGCAGTGTTCTACTGCAATCACTTATCTAGATGCAGTGCCTAAATACTGCACGGTGGATGCTCCGGCTCTATATTGGGCTGGGATACCAGGGAACAGTGGAGATTTTCCTATGGAGGAAAGTTTTCTAACCTTTTTCGAACAGGCTATTTGTTTCTTCACCCAAGAGACTAATTATCAAAGTTCCACTTCTAGCTTTGGGGTAAAGTTAAGTGAGAGGTTAAGTGGTAAACCCATCTTGGTGGATTTTTCGGATTTACCCCTGGAAAAAGGCATTATAAATAATCGCAATAAGTTTATTCTAGGACCTTCTGGAAGTGGGAAGTCCTTTTTTACCAATCATATCCTTAGACAGTATTACCAGCAAGGTGCCCATATACTCTTAGTAGATACAGGAGATTCTTACCAAGGCTTATGTAATGTAATTAGAGAAAAAACAGGCGGAAAGGATGGTCTTTATTATACCTATACACAGGAGAATCCCCTTTGTTTTAATCCTTTCTATTATCAAGGTAAGCCCTATGATATAAGTAAAAAGCAAAGTTTACACGCTTTACTTATTGCGCTTTGGAAAAGAAAACAAGACACCTTAACTAGAAGTGAACAAGTATGGCTTTCTAATGCTATTTCCCTTTATGATTTAGAGCTACAAAAAGCCGAAATTACCCCTGGGTTTGATAGTTTTTATGTGTTTTTACAACAGGATTTTGCCTTAGAGTTACAAAAGAATAAGGTAAAGGAAAGGGATTTTGATCTTTCTAATTTACTAACGGTATTACAGCCATATTACAAAGGAGGAGAATACGATTTCTTACTCAATGCATCAGAGGAGATTGATCCTTATGATAAAAGATTTGTGGTATTTGAAATAGATGCCTTAAAGGACCATGAGATTCTCTTTGGCGTAGTAACCATTATTTTGATGGAGCTCTTTATTCGTAAACTGCGCAACTTACATGGAGTGAGAAAGGTTATTTTAATCGAAGAGGCATGGAAGGCCATTGCTAAGGCAGAGATGGTAAACTATATACAGTATTTGTTTAAGACCGTGCGAAAATACTATGGCGAGGCTATAATTGTTACCCAAGAAATAGAGGATATCATTAGCTCCGAAGTGGTTAAACAGGCTATTATAAATAACTCTGATTGTAAAATACTACTAGACCAAAGAAAATACATCAATAAGTTTGAAGATATACAAGCCTTATTAGGTCTTAGCGATAAGCAAAAACAGCAGATTCTCTCTATTAATTTAGGTAATGATCCTAATAGGAAATACAAAGAAGTATGGATTGGGCTTTCCACCACACATAGCGCGGTATATGCCACAGAGGTAAGCCCTAGTGAATACTGAGCTTATACCACAGAACACAAAGAAAAAGTAAAGCTCCAAGGTGCTTTAGCCCTTTATAAAGGCGATATACAAAGAGCTATTACTCACTTAGCCCAGCAAAAGAAGGATTTTTAGCTGTGAGGCAATCTCTATCTATAACCTCCAAGATGATTTTAAAATTAGTTGTTATGTCTTTGAAATATTTAATGCTCTTTTTTAGTTCTGCACTTTTGTACTCTGGAGTAGCTAAGGCGCAATTCACCGTGTATGATCCAGGTAATTTTGCCCAAAGTATTATAAACTCAACCAATCAAATAGCTCAAGGAAGTGCTACGGCTCATGCGGTAATGCAAAATTTTCAGGAATTGCAGCGCATCTACAATCAAAGTAAAGTCTACTATGATAAGTTAATGCAGGTGAATCACCTAGTTAGAGACGCTAGAAAGGTGCAACAAAGCGTGTTATTAATAAGTGAGATTACTCAAATGTATTTATCTAGCTTTTCTAAAATAATGCAAGATCCTCATTTTAATGAGAAAGAGATTTTAGCCATAGCCTCTGGATATATATTACTATTACAAGAGACTACTGCACTTTTAGTAGAGCTTAAACTTATCATCAATCCAAGTAGTTTATCGTTAAACGACAAAGAGAGAATGGATATTATCGATAGGGTATATTCCCTTATCAGGCATTACCATAGCCTTGTGAATTACTATACAAGAAAGAATATTTCTGTTAGTATTATAAGAGCCTCTAGCAAACAGCAAAAGCAAAGAGTTCTTGAACTCTATGGAAATACTAACCAAAAATTCTGGTAGTTATGCAAAGAAGTAATTTACATGAAGTTCTACAAGAACTATACAATCAAATGATGCCTCTGTGCCAGGATATGAGCCAAGTAGCTAAAGGAATTGCAGGACTTGGAGCGCTTTTTTATATCGCTTTAAGAGTATGAAAGTCTTTAGCTAACACGCAGCCCATAGAGGTATACCCTCTTTTAAGGCCTCTTGCCATAGGAGTGTGTATTATGTTTTTTCCCAGCTTAGTTTTAGGTACCATAAATGGGGTTTTGTCTCCTATAGTTCAAGGTACCCATCAAATTTTACAGACTCAAGTAGTAGATCTCAATGCCTTACAAAGCTATAAAGATGATTTAAAAGCCAAAGTCTTACTAAATGACCCTCAAAGGGCCTATCTAGTTTCCAATGAGGAGTTTGATAAAAAGTTAGAAGAATTAGGTTGGTCCCTCTCCGATTTAGCTAGTATTAGCGGTATGTACCTCGAAAGAAGTATGCATGATTTACAAGAGAATATAAAGGAAGGATTTCGCGAATTCTTAGAACTGCTCTTTATGGGAGCGTCTTTAGTGATTGACACTATGCGTACCTTTTTTTTAATCGTACTGTCCATCTTAGGACCTCTTTCTTTTGGTATATCGGTTTGGAGTGGTTTTGAATCCACCTTACTATGGTGGGTGATGCGTTACATCAGCGTGTATTTATGGCTACCAGTAGCCGATTTGTTTTCCTCTATGCTCTCGCGTATTCAAGTTTTACTATTAGAGCAGCAGATACAGGAACTTCAAAACCCAAATTATATCGACGATGGCTCATCCACCATTTACATTCTTTATATGATAATTGGGATAATAGGCTATTTCACAGTACCAAGTGTAACAGGTTGGGTTATACAGGCTAGTGGAGTAGAGCGTTTTACCCAAAATATTAACCGATCTGCTTTTATTGGTGGTTTTATCACCAAAACTCTGCTATCGGGTTCTAAAAAGGGCGGGTAATAACGGCAAAAAAGGCTAGTTGTTGGTTTACAAAGTAGATCAGCATGGGGGACGTATAGTCTTTTAGCTGTTTTGCCCGCCTTAATTTTTCAAGGTTGATTTGCACAGTTGAGTGCGTTTTGAAATAATAACTTTATAAATACAAATAGTAATAGATAATGGAATTTCGTGTTTTAAACAATTTAGAGACCAGCTTTCAAAAGATACGTCTGTACTGTATTTGCTTTACTTTACTATGCGCTTTTACAGTGGGGTTTAGTATTTGAATGAGTTATGCTTTTGCTGAAAAGCAAAGGCAAAAAGTGTATGTCTTAGATAATGGTAAGTCTTTAATGCTCGCATTATCCCAAGACGTGCATATCAATAGGCCAGTAGAGGCTAGAGAACACGCTAGAAGGTTTCACGAATTGTTCTTTACGCTTTCACCTCAAAAAAGTGCCATTGAACAAAGTATGGAAAGGGCTTTTAACCTAAGTGATCAAAGTAGTTTTAACTACTATAAGGATCTTCTAGAAAAAGGATATTACAACCGTATTATAACAGCTAACATACAGCAAAATATTCAGACCGATAGCATACTAATTAATATGGATGATTACCCGTATAAGGGTGTGTATTATGGTAAACAGTATATCATACGCACTAGTAATATTACTAAACGAAGCCTGGTAACTAGTTTTGAATTAGTAAATGGAGTACGCTCGGATAATAACCCCCAAGGGTTTTTACTGCAGAAATTTACCATGGTAAATAATGCAGATTTGGAAACGCTCTCCCGTTAAATATTGTCTTATTTTTTAAAACAAATATTACTATGAAAGATCCAATGGAAGTAATGGATGAATTGGCCAAAGAAGGTTTACCTTATTGGGACTATCAAGCGCCAGAACAGAAAAATAAATATACTAAATACAAGGTATATGCCCTTTTGGGTGTAGCATTTTTAATAGCGATGTTTTTTATTTTTAAACCAAGTTCAACTAGCAGTGTATCCTCTGAACTAGCTTTACCAGAACCTAGGGAAGTTTCTATGCCTGAGCAAAAAGAAAAAGTCTACCAAATGGAAGCTTGGCTGCAAAAGCAAAGAGATGCCCAGAGCATGGGTGAAGATATCTCAGAAAAGCAGTTCATGGAGGAAACAACTTCAAGTGGGTTGGATTATATGCAATTGGCTTCCTTTTATACAGAGGGAGTTTCGGCAGTTACCCAGGAGCTTAAAGAGATCTATAAAAAAGAACAGCCTTTAGAACCTATAACAAGTATTCTAGCCCCAAATAAGCAAGACCTTTTTGATAGGGTAGATTATCAAATGCAGACCTTAGCACCTTCTTCCGCAGTGAGTGCTTTTGAGCTGATGGAGAAATCCGTAGCTATGGCTTCTGCGCTTCTGCCAAAAGATATTGGGCAGATCAAAGAAAATAGTGTGGAAAAATCTTCCTCTGTGATTAAGGCAGCTAAAATACAAAGGGTTGAAAAAGACCCTATGGATATTGTTTCTACTTTGTCTGCAAAGGGGCAAGTTAGAGATACTTCAGGTATAATGGAAGTAGAACTTCCTCCATTTAAACAGGAGTTTTTCACTCCAATTGGACTAGAAACCCAAATAAAAAGGATAAAAAACACCATTAAAGCAGTAGTTTGAGAGGATTGTAGTTTTTTAGACCAGGCCTATATCAAAATTGAATTAAAAGAAGATATTCTAGTGGACGGACTTCTTTTAGAAAAGGGAAGTATATTACAGGCAAAGGCCTATGTTAATCAAGATCGCTTAGAGATAGATATAACCTCTGTATTAATTAAGGACTATATTATCCCAGTATCTTTAATAGGCTATGATACCTATGGCAATAGAGGCTTAGGTATTTATGAGTATAAGCAAATAAGGGACTCCAATGAGATTTTAGCTAATTTAGGATCTACCGCTTCTAATAGTATTTCGTTTAACTCTTCTGCCAAGGATCAAATCATTACTAATCTTTCTGGTGATCTGATAAAAGGAGTAGGGGCAATATTTTCTAAAAACCTTCGCTCGGTGAAAGTGTTTTTAGAAAAGGACAAAGAAATACTCTTTGTCTTTGCGCCTTAAAAAGATTAATTAACCACATTTTATGTTTTACTATGAAAAAAACATTTTATTTTATAATAGGGTTTCTTGGAGGACTTGGCTTTTTGTGCGCCCAAGAAAATAAGGATAATACTCCTAGGTCTCCTTGAGAGCTCGAGAGCTTTGCTCTTAGTTTAACCCACCAAAAAACAACACATCTTCTTTTTAAAGCAGATATACAATATGTGGACTTAGGTAGCAATGAGATACTAGCCACCAAGGTACCTAACGCTCTTAATGTACTTCGCTTAAAGGCGGCCAAAGGGAATATACGCCCTACTAATGTAACTGTTATTACAAGCGCAGGAGGGTATTATAACTTTGAAGTTAGCTTTGAGTTAGACCCAAAAGTATTAAGCTTTGATTTTACCAAGGATGGTTTTTTTAAGAAAAAAGAGGTAGGGGATATTTACCCCAGTGTGCTTTTGGGTACTTCTGTAAGTGAACTCGAGCATATAATGGATAGTATCTACCATTTACCTCTACATAAAGCTGTGAGTAGGACCTCTCAAAATGGTTTAAATACTTATCTATGGGATGTGTATGTCTATAAGGATAAACTTGTGTTTCATTTAGGAGTGGAGAATCTTAGTTCTTTGCCTTTTAATATAGAAAAGGTAGAGTTTTACCTAAAAGATCGTTTTTTGAAAAAAGGAAGTATACTGCAGGAAAAAGCTTTACCTATAGTAGCGGATAAACTGCCTTTAAAAGAAGCTACTTTTTTAAAACCTTGGCATGGAGTATATGTGCTTCCTGTATTTGCTATGGATAATTCTAAGGTCTTACATATCACCATTAAAGATACCTCTTTAAACAGGCAAGGGGACTTACTTATCAAACACCATGGTATTTGAACAGCTAAAAAAATAGAATCTGCCCAATAAAGAGTAATTCTAAGCTGTTTTTTGCTTAATGGGATTAAATGATGTATTTTAGGGTATTATTCACTGGATTTCAAAAATGTAAAGAGGATGCATTACTTAACCTATATTAATTTAGAATGCTTATAGAATAGGTATCTTTGTAGTATAAAATCAGCAAATTATGGAAATAGGAATTAGTATGTTTGGAGATCTTCGTTTTGATCCAACAACAAATAAGTACCAACCTGCTGGAGAGAAATTACAGCAAATTATAGAGGAAGTAAAATTAATGGACGAGGTAGGTCTTGATGTATTTGGAATAGGGGAACACCATAGACCGGATTACGCAGTATCTACTCCAGAGATTGTTCTATCAGCAGCATCTAGTGTAACTAAAAATATTAAATTAACTAGCTCGGTAAGCGTTTTAAGTAGTAGCGACCCAGTTAGATTATACCAAAGTTTTGCTACTTTGGATCTTTTATCTAAGAATAGAGCAGAGATTACTGTAGGAAGAGGAAGCTTTATTGAGTCTTTTCCTTTATTTGGGCAAGATTTAGACAAGTATAGCGAGATATTCACCGAAAAGTTAGATCTACTTTTGAAGATTAATAAGGCAGATGGGCCGCTTTCTTGGAAAGGAGAGCACAGACCTTCTTTAGAAAATCAAGAAATTTTCCCTAGAGCAGATAAACCTTTAGATATTTGGATCGCTGCAGGAGGAACACCAGAGTCTGTTCAAAGAGCAGCAAGATTAGGTTTACCTTTAGTCTTTGCAATTATCGGTGGTATGCCTTCTCAGTACAAAGGATTCTTTGATTATTATAGACAAGAATACTTAAATGCTGGGCATGACATAAATAAAATGCAAATTGCTACTCACTCCCACGGATTAATAGGGGAGGACGAACAAGCTTTAGCTAAAGGGTACTTTCCTTTGTATAAAGGTCAGATGGATAGAATTGGTTCATCCCGTGGATGGCAACCTTACACTTACTCTCAATATGAGTATGGTAGAGAAAAAGAAGGAGCTCTATTTATTGGAGATCCTAACCAGGTGGCAGATAAAATTTTATACCACCAAGAAATGTTTGGTTTAACCAGATGGTTAATGCACATAGATATTGGAGCACCTGATCACAAAACAGTGATGAAGAGTATCGAGCTCTTAGGAGACAAAGTAGCTCCACAGGTTAGAAAAGCATTAGCTAAATAATTTACAATGAATTATCCTTATTCTTTAGAAGCAGGATAGCGAGTGTAGAAATCACAAAACAACTGTTTCAAGTTGTTTATATGAAAAGCACTGCAAAGTGTTAAATAAAGTTTTATTGTTGGAATCCCTTAGCTTGAGTAACTAAGGGATTTTTTTATTTAAAGATAGTTTGTGTTCAAACTTAAGCGACATAAAAAATATTATTCCTTATAGATTGTTAAAATCATGGGATAGTAGTACCTTTATTTTTTAAAAAAAATAAAGCGAATTATGTTAAAGAAATTTTTATTACTTAGTTTTATGTCTCTAGCTTTTATTGCATGCTCACAGGGACCAAAACACGCTGCTAAAGAATTCAGTGAAAATTTAGCTAAGGGAAAAGTAGAAGAAGCAAAAAAATATGCAACGGAATCTACAGGTAAATTATTAGACTTTGCTAGTTCTTTTGGGGGGCTGCCAGTTGATCCGAATTATAAATTCGAATTTTTAAAAGATTCAATCGTAGAAAATACGGCTTATGTTACTTTTAGCGATCAGAATGGTAAAAGCGATGAATTAACATTATACAAAATTGATGGTAAGTGGTTAGTGAATATCAAGCCAGAAAAGTAAAAGTCTTTTTACTTTGTTGCATATCCTTTCTATTTCTTTGTTGTAACAATAAAGAAATAAAACCTTTATCAAAACAAAATGAGTTAGCCTGTTCTTCCTTTGAACAGGCTAATTTAAATAATGGAGATATTGTATTTCGCTTGGGTACAGGTTATTTTTCTAACTTTTTTAGAAAGTATGCCTCACAAGAAAAGGAGTTCTCTCATGTAGGTCTTGTACAAAGAGAAAATGATAGCTTATTTGTGATTCATATAGAGGCAAGTGAGTTTACAGGGGTAGGATATGTAAAAAAAGAAACACTAACTTCTTTTTTATCCCAAAGTAAATCCCATAGGTTCTACTACAATACTTTAGATTCTGCGACAAAAGAAAAAATAGTTACTCAGGCTTTAACTTATTATAAGGCCCATGTTCCCTTTGATTTAGAGTTTAATAGTGAAGACGACTCAGCACTATACTGTAGCGAACTTATAGCCCATAGTATAAACAAAGGACTAGATAGTATAATTATTCGCCCAACACTACAATTAGGTGATAAACTACTTTATGGGTTAGATGATGTTTATGGAGGGGAATTTTTAGTCGAAGACTAGTTTTTATAGTGAATGATAAGTTGTTTTCTAATTAGGTGTCTTTTTGTCCAAAAAAAAATAGATAATAAATAAAGTCAATTTTATAACTTTTTTTAGGGGTTATGAGTAGTTGAAATTGCGTTCTCATGCATTTTTTAGTTTATTTTAAAATAAATGATAAAAGAATATTATTTTTTATTTCTTGGTGTGGTTTTTGTTAAACTTAGAAAAAACATTAGTTCGCATAAAAACAGCGATTTTTAATGGTCTCCATATTTTAAAAGTGTACATTTGTAGCTTGGTGTTAAAATAATAATAAAAAATATTATTTAACATTAGGAGAAAATAAGTAAGAAAAAAAATCATTATAATATTAAGATGGCTAAAATATTGATTACTGGTGGGGCTGGATTCATCGGTTCTAATTTGACTGAATACTTTTTAAACAAGGGTTATTTTGTACGTTGTTTAGATAATTTTGCAACAGGTTATAAGCATAATATAGAAGAGTTCTTATCTAATTCTAACTATGAGTTAATAGAAGGTGATATTAGGGACTTAGAAACTTGTCACAAAGCAGCAAAAGGGATGGACTATGTATTACATCAAGCAGCGCTAGGATCTGTACCTAGGTCTATAAATGATCCAATTACTAGTAATGATGTTAATGTTACTGGATTTTTAAATATGTTGGT
The DNA here is from genome assembly GCF_054871685.1 of Myroides sp. LJL116. Lineage (NCBI taxonomy): Bacteria > Pseudomonadati > Bacteroidota > Flavobacteriia > Flavobacteriales > Flavobacteriaceae > Myroides > Myroides sp. LJL116. The sequence continues at coordinate 124,644 of NZ_JBTXLR010000009.1, read as the reverse complement.
AGCAGCACGCGATGCAAAAGTTAAGAGATTTGTATATGCAGCTAGTTCATCTACTTATGGTGATTCTGAAAGTTTACCAAAAGTAGAGGATGTTATCGGTAACCCACTTTCTCCATATGCGGTTACTAAATATGTAAATGAATTATATGCAGATGTTTTTAGTCGTACATATGGTATTGAAACAGTTGGTTTAAGATATTTTAATGTTTTCGGGAAAAGGCAAGATCCTCAAGGTGCATATGCAGCAGTTATTCCATTGTTTGTGAAGCAGTTAATTGCACATGAGAGTCCTACTATTAATGGTACAGGGGAGTTCTCTAGAGATTTTACTTTTATTGATAATGTAGTTCAAATGAACGAATTAGTTATGCTTACCGAAGATAATAACGCTATTAATACAGTATATAATACAGCTGTGGGTGATAGAACTACTCTTGTTGAATTAGTAAGTCATTTAAAAAAGTCTTTAAGTAAGTACGACAGTGCAATTGAAGACATCCCTTTAATATTTGGACCAAATCGTATTGGCGATATTCCGCATTCACTAGCCTCAGTTGAAAAGGCTAATAGGTTATTAGGCTACAAAGCTAGCCATACTATTTCTCAGGGAATTGATGAGGCAGTAAATTGGTACTGGGAAAATAAGGAAATGTTATAATTGCTAAGTTAGATTAAATTATATAAGTGAGGGTTTAAATATATGAATACAAAATATAAAATTGCAGTAATAGGCTTAGGTTATGTAGGATTACCACTAGCTCGTTTATTTGGTACTAAATTTTCTACAATAGGTTTTGATATAAATAAAGGTAGAATTGAAGAGTTACGATTGGGAACAGATAGTACACTAGAGGTGTCAGATGAAGTTTTGCAAAGTGTTACTGTAAAAGATAATCCTGTTAAATCAAATTCTACTGGACTTTATTGTTCTAATGACCTTTCTGATATAGAGGATTGTAATGTTTTTATTGTAACTGTCCCTACACCTGTGGATAAACACAACAGACCCGATTTAACGCCTTTATATAGAGCATCTGAGACAGTTGCTAAAGTGCTTAAAAAAGGGGATGTAGTTATATATGAGTCAACAGTTTACCCGGGAGTGACAGAAGAGGAATGCGTGCCAGTATTGGAAAGAAATTCTGGACTTAAATTTAATGAAGATTTTTTTGCTGGATATTCTCCAGAGAGAATTAACCCTGGAGATAAGGAGCATACCGTAGAGAAAATATTAAAAGTAACTGCGGGTAGTACACCAGAAATTGGAGAAATTGTAAACGATATTTATAAATCTGTTATTATCGCTGGAACCCACCTAGCACCAACAATAAAGGTAGCAGAAGCTGCTAAAGTTATTGAGAATTCTCAAAGAGATATAAACATAGCGTTTGTAAATGAATTAGCTAAAATTTTTAACCTTTTAGAAATTGATACACATGCTGTGTTAGAAGCTGCTGGTACGAAATGGAATTTCTTACCTTTTAAGCCAGGTTTAGTAGGAGGACATTGTATTGGTGTAGATCCTTATTATTTAGCACAAAAAGCCATGGAAAAAGGGTACCATCCTGAAATTATTTTAGCAGGGCGTAGGTTAAATGACTCTATGGGTGAGTATGTTGCTTCTCAAGTTATCAAGACAATGATTAAAAAGGGAATCAATGTAAGTAAAGCAGAAGTCTTAATGCTAGGAGTTACTTTCAAAGAGAATTGTCCAGACGTTAGAAATACAAAAATAATTGATGTAATCGCCGCATTAGAAGATTACGGATTGAAAGTTACAACATACGATCCATGGGCTGATCCAGCACAAGTTATGAGGGAATATCAAGTAGTTAGTTACAATACTATTGAGGATATTCAACCTACCGAAAAGCAATCAGCTGATCATAGATTCCCTGTAGCAGCAAAGCGATTCGATGCAATAGTTTTAGGAGTAGCTCATACAGAATTATTAAAACTAAATCTAAATGATTTTAAAAAGGAAGTTTCGGTTGTGTATGATGTAAAAGGCGTACTAAATGATGAAGTAGATTCAAGACTTTAAAATCATGAATATTAGAAAAATTATACAAAGTATTCAAAAAGGTGATGGCAAAGTATTATTTGAAAATTTTGTAGCTCTCTCTTCCTTACAGTTTGTTGGTATGGTTTTACCCTTATTAACATTGCCATATGTTTTACGGGTAATAGGTTTTGAGAAATACGGTGTCATTGTTTTCGCAGCATCTTTAATTGCATACTTCCAAAGTTTGACTGATTATAGCTTTCGAATTACAGCAGTGCGAGATGTAGCTATTTTTAGAAATAGCCCAAAGAAATTAAATGTTATATACAGTAAAGTACTAATAGTTAAAAGTATTTTTTTAATACTGTCTTTATTAATTATAGCAACCGTTGTACTTTTGACAAAGTCATTTCATGAATATAAAGGTATATATGCTTTATCAAGTTTAATGTTAGTAGGGTATGCAATTTTTCCTGAATGGTTTTTTCAAGGTATTGAAAAAATGAAATATGTCACGTATTTAAATTTAGGAATTAAATTTTTTTTTACTTTGTGTATTTTTCTTTTTATTCGAGAAGAGAAAGATTATTGGATTTATCCTCTACTACAAGGTTTGGGGTTGATATTTGGGGGGGTAGTAGGACAATTACTTTTAACTTTTAAATACAAAATTAAATTTAAATTACTTCCTTTTAAATATATTAAGTCTACTATCATAGGTAACTTTCCTCTATTTGTTAATCAGTTTGTGCCAACACTTTACAATAATACTAGTACCTTTTTACTAGGGATTTTTGAAGCAAAAGCTGTTGTAGGTGTATATCAAGCTCTTTTAACAGTAATTAATTTAGGAGCTACGCTACTTGATATTTTTTCGCGTGTCTGCTTTCCATACCTTAACCGCAAGAAAGGGGCTTTCCATAAATATAAAAAACTTATTTTTTCAATTGCATCGTTAATCTTTGTAGGCATACTTACTGTACATAAAATTATTTTTTGGTATTTGGATCTAAATTTAAAGAATTCGTTTTGGGTTTTATTCATTTTAGCATTTAGCTTAATAGGTTATACTTTGTCAAATATTTTCGGTCTTAATTATTTTATAGTAAGAAGACAAGATAAATTGGTTATGAAAAATACAGTAATTGCATCATTGACAGGATTTATATTAGCTTTTCCTTTAATACATTTCCTTGGTATAGTAGGAGCTGCTCTGAATTTATGCTTAGGAAGGTGGTTAATGGGTGGTGGCGTGTATCGACTTTATTTAATAGAAACAAAAAAACAAAAAAATAGATTATAAAATTATGAAAACAGTTGGATTTCCTATAAGTCAGAAAAAAAATGAAAAACGAAGATGTTTGATACCATCTGATATAAAAAACATAAAAAATAAAGAATACATTTTTGTAGAGAAAGGCTACGGGGAAGTTTTAGGCTATTCCGACGAGGATTATATTTCTGCTGGAGTTAAAGTCGTTTCCAAAGGAGAAGTTCTACAAAAAGATATTATTTGCGATGGGAAAATCGGGGATGCAGCATATTTATCGGATTTAAAAGATCAGATAATATATGGTTGGGTACACGCAGTTCAAAATCGTGAAATAACAGATATTTTAATAAATAATAATATTACCGCTTATGCATGGGAAGATATGTTTGAAGATGGTAGGCATACTTTTTGGCGTAATAATGAAATAGCTGGTGAAGCTGCAATTATGCATGCTTATACATTGCATGGTTTATTCCCTTATGACACAAAAGTAGCAATAATTGGAAGAGGAAATATTGGTAAAGGTGCTTTAAAAATCCTTACTTTTATGGGGGCAGATGTTACAATGTATGATAGAAAAACTGAAAAATTATTTCAAAAAGAATTAGATCAATTTGATGTGATTGTAAATTGTATATTATGGGATACATCAAGAACAGATCATATTGTTTATAAAGAAGATTTAAAACGTCTTAAAAAAGGGTCTTTAATTATTGATGTAAGTTGTGACAGAAACGGAGGAATTGAAACGTGTATTCCTACGAGCATGGATGACCCGATTTACGAAATAGATGGTGTAACTCATTACGCAGTGGATCATACTCCTTCAATTTTTTACAAAACAATTTCTAAGAGTTTAAGTCAAGAAGTTTCAAATACTATTGACCAACTAATTGAAGATAATCCAAGCGTAGTGTTAAAGGATTCACTTATCGTTAAGGAGGGAGAGATAATTGATCAAAGAATTAGTAGTTTTCAAAATAGATAAAATGTTACGTAGATTAATAAAAAATATAGTTTTTAAGACGCCATTTCTATTAGCTTTTTATAAGAAAAAGCTAATAGAGAAAGGTAATATCGTAGAGTATAAACAGCATTGTTTGGATATAGATGATGCAAATAAAGTATTGCTTGAATCTGTCAATATTGAAGAGGGATTTCTTGTAGGTATTGTTAAAGATGATGTTTTTTTTGCAGATCAAAACTATGTTTCACCTAGGTCATATTTTCCAAAATATGAGCGTTTTTTAAATAGTAATAATATTAAATATGAGTTTTTTAATATTTTAACTTCCGACTGGCTAGAAGTTTCAAAAAAGTATGATTTAATTATTTGGCATACTGCTTCAGACCCTAATACTCAAAAGATTGCAAAAAATAAAATTTATGTTTTAGACAAGATTTTACAAAAAAAGTGTTTACCCTCTTATGATGAAATCTGGGGTTATGAAGATAAAATTAATGCACATTATTTATATCAAGCACATGGTTTACCCGAGATTCCAACATTTGTTTCGCATGATAGAGTAGAAATTGAACACTTTTTAGCTAATACGAAGTATCCTATCATTTCAAAATTAACTACTGGGTCAGCTTCTTTTGGTGTAGATAAATTGGATAATAAAAAACAAGCAGTGCAATTAGTAAACAAAATCTTTGGTTATAATGGTTTGAAAACTTATTTTCCTTTTGAAAGACAAAAAGACTATGTTTATTTTCAACAGTTTATTTCTGACGCTACATTTGATTTACGTATTATAACAATAGGTAATCAAGCCTTAGGATATTATCGTTATCCAAATAAGGGAGATTTTAGAGCTTCTGGAGCTGGAAACTATGAAAAGAAAGAAATACCTAATGAGGCTTTAGATCTAGCATTTAAAGTTAAAAAGCTTTATGGTGCCTCTTGTTTAGCTACTGATTTGTTATACAGTGAGAAATTAAATAAGTATTTTATAATTGAAAGTTCTATATTTATAGGGGTTGATACGCCTAATCAGTTGGAAATTGATGGGGTGCCAGGGATTTATAATTTATTAGCTGACGGCTCTTATAAATTTGAAAAAGGGAAGTTTTGGATTCAAGAGTTAACTTTGAAGGCTTTCTTAGAAAAAATATAGAAATTATGTATAAATTTTATTCTATTCTTTTTTTACCGCTTTTGATTTTATCTGTTTTTTTATATGCATTTAATAATGATAGTCATTTTTCGATAGGTTTATTAGGATTAACACTTTTTTTTGCTTTAGTTTCTATTTGCTTTTTTGTTTTTAGTTCTTTTTTTGATCCTATTAAAGAATTGAGAAAACAATATATTCGTCCAATATTTTTATTTTTAGTTGGATATTTAATTGTTTTCTTTCAAGGATATTTAGATCTTTTTTTAGGCTATATTGACGAATTTGATTTGTTTTATTTCGTACATCCTACTCTAATAAATAAAGCTGCTTTATTAAGTTTGATTGGCTTAGTTTCATTATTTCTAGGATACTATTCTTACAAAAAAAGAGGTAAAATTAGGCACCGAAAATTTAAAGTCGTTCCGATCAAAAAGTTAGTATGGTTTTTTTATTTTCTTTTAATAGGTTACGTTTATTTTAATATTGCTCAAATTCTATACGGAAGCTATTCACAAGCGATGATTGAAAGTAGTGTTGGTACAATTGGTGCTTATATGGAACTTCTGTACTATATCACATATTTATCTTTATTAATTTTGCATGTTATTAATTGTAGATTAAACCACGTAAAAACTATTAAAGGTTTTGTATTTAGCATGAGTAAAGGTTTCTATGTAAACGTTATAATTTATTTATGTCTTATTTTGATAAGTGGAGATAGGGGACCAATTTTATCCTTCGCTCTAACCTATATGTGTGCTTTAACTATTGCTACAAAAGTAAAAATTAAGTTTAAATATATTATTGCTGGTATTTTTGCTGGGGCAATGTTTTTATCCATTCTTGGTATTGTTCGGAGAATAGATGATAATTCTTCAATATACTCGAAAATTGTTACTACAATAAGTGAAGGTCGAGTTAATGAGAAATACTCTAGTGTTTTACCAGCTTCAGCGGAGTTATCCACTTCCGTGCGAACTTTACATTATGCTATGGAAAGTGTTCCATCCAAATACCCGTATTTGTTTGGGTTATTTCAAGTTAGAGAATCACTAAAGATAGTACCTTTTGCAAGTGGTATTTTTGACCCTATTTTCGATCCTCATTTCCGTTATAAAAATAGTGCTTTCTATATAACTTGGCTCGACAAAGGAGAGTTCTATTTTGTAGGTTCAGGATCATCTATAAATGCGGATTTGTATCTTACATTAGGAGAAATTGGAGTGTTCATTGGTTTGTTCTTAATCGGCAGATTATTTAGGTTATTAGATGTTCTTACTTTTCATTATGGGTATGACAATATCTCACTCTTAGGAATAACAATGTCTATTGCTATTTTAGGGTCTTCTATCTTCTGGTCTAGGGCCACTCTATTAGCACCAATACAACCTATAGCTTTGACTTTTATATTAGTTAAATTTTATATTTGGAATACATCACGCAAATAAATGAAAAAGAAAGTTATATTAGTTACAGGGATTTATCCTATTTTCAAAGGAGGAGCTGAATATCAAATGCGATTAATTGCAGATCAGTTAAAAAAGGATTATGAAATAATTTTCCTTTATCTTGGGGATGTGCCTGGGCAACCTATTGAGGATACATATGAGCAACAGGTAGAAGGTTATAAAGTGTATTTTGTGAAAAGTCCTTCAAAATATGACTTTTTGGCTCTTAATTACTTTTACGCTCGACGTATTTATTCAATATTGAATGAAGAAAAACCTGATTTTGTTTATCAACGTGTTTTGAAATTTATGTCATATTATTTGTCTAAATATCAAAGAGAATTAAATTATAAACACATAATACATATTGCTGATTTATTCACTTTGGAGTTTAATCAAGCTAGTCTAAGAGGAAAAGTTAATTTTGCTTTTTTTAAGAAAACAGTTTCTAATAATAGTGAGTTCATAGTTCAAACGAATGAGCAAGGGGTAGCATTAAATAGGTACGGGGTTACACCTAAACTTCAAGTTTATAATATGCACCCTACTGTAGAGGTTAATGCAGAGGAGATTGTTGATTTAAAGACATCTAGACGAGAGCGAAAAATTGTATGGGTGGCTAATATTAAACCCATTAAACAGCTAGATATATTTTTAGACTTAGCTGATTCCTTATCAAATGATAGTAGTTTAAAGTTTGTTATTATTGGTAATATTCAAGGGAATAATTACGGAGAAGATTTACTGAAAAGGATTAAGGACGGATCTAATATTGTACACTATATAGATAAAGACAATGATTTTGTTAATGACTTCTTACTTAACCAAGGTAGTCTTGTTGTTAATACTAGTGTAAGTGAAGGCTTTTCAAATGTTTTTATCCAAAGTTGGTTACGGGGCATCCCAGTTTTATCGCTAAATTCAGATCCTGATAATGTTTTTAAGAAGTATCCATCTTTAGGAAATTGTGTTAGTGGGGAAGTAGAGATGCTTGCAAGTAGTTTATATAATATTCTAGATGAAGCGCATTATAAATATAACGCTATAGAATGCTACAATATCAGTAAGACTTTATTTTCTTTTGATAATATTAAAAAAATTAAAAATTTACTATAAAGATTATATATAAATAATGAAAATTTTATTAATCTCACGAGGAATACCATCTTCTAAAGATCCAATGTGGGGAAATTTTGAATTAGATCAAGCAAGGGCTATCCAAGGTCAAGGCCATAAAGTTATTAGTATGTCTGTAGATAGACGTATCCGTTTTTATTGGCGCCCGATCGGAATTACTTCTAGTATAGTTGATGGTATAACAATGTATAATTATTTCTTTCCATTACCTTATCGGATCCTACCTCGATTTATTAATAATTTTTTCGTTAACAAATTTTCGGAAAAGTTATTTAAACATATCGTGGAGAAAGAAGGGAATGTAGATATTCTACATGGACATTATTTACCTAATATCCGAATTGCAAGTTATTTAAAGGGTAAGTTTTCAAATATTTCGATTGTTGGTACAGAGCACTGGAGTGAGTTGAAAAGGAAAAGAATAAAAAGTAGCGTGAGAAAGGATGCAATAGAAGCATACCCAGCTCTAGATCAATTAATTACTGTTTCTTCACCTTTGCAAAATATAGTAAAGAAAGAATTTAATATAGATTCTGTATTTGTTGGTTGTGTAATTGACAGCGTTTTTGAGTATTTTCCAGTTGAGAAAGATAACATTTTTAGATTTATTGCAGTTGGTTCATTATTTGAAATAAAGGGATTTGATTTTGCAATTCGTTCTTTTGCGAAAGCTAATTTACCAAATAATGTACATTTTCACATTGTTGGAGAAGGAGGACAGCGAAGTAAATTAGAGTCACTGATTGTTTCCCTAGGATTAGAGGAACAGGTATTCTTAGAGGGGAGAAAAACTCGTAAGGAAATTATGGAGTTAATGTCTATTTGTTCTGTTTACGTTTTATCTTCTTTATCTGAAAATTTTGCAACTGCGTGTATGGAGGCGTTATCTGCTGGCTTACCTGCGATAATGACGAAGTGTGGTGGTCCAGAGGATTTTGTTGATGATACCAATGCGGTATTAGTTGAAGTAAACAATGAAGAACAAATGGCGGATGCGATGAATTATATGATAAAAAATATTGATAAATATAACAATAAGACAATCTCTATTGGTATAAAAGAAAAGTATTCACCAGAAGCTATAGGAAATCAATTAAGTACATTGTATAAAAATATAAAATTATGATTACAGTTCTAGTAACTTGTGTCGGTTCAGGTGTTGGTCAATCTGTTATCGATTCTTTAAATCTTAAAAGAGAATTTAAGATTATTGGTTGTGATGGAAATCCAAATGTTTATGCTCATAGTTACTGTGATGAATTTATCGTAGTACCAGGATTATATTCAGAAGGTTATTCAGAACATATCCTCGATTTATGTATAGAGAATAAAGTGGATATATTAATTCCTGGGCATGATCATGAATTGGTTATTTTCGCTCGCGATTATAATAAATTTAAAAATGCAGGGATAGAAGTATTAGTGTCAGAACCTAATATTATAGCCATTAGTAGAGATAAACAAAATTGGTATGACTTTTTTGCTCCATTAGGTTGTAAGATTGTTCCTACTCTATCCGTTAGAGATTATTTATTAAATCCTAATAGCAGTATTTTACCCGCAATTGTTAAGCCTTCTGGTGGTTCAGCTTCTCAGGGTATTTCAATTATAAACACACTAGAGGATTTACGAGGGTTAAAAGAAGAAGATATTATCCAGCCCTACCTATTTCCTGAAGAGAGTGATAGTAACTACCATGTCATCGTAAATGCTGTACAAAAAGGACAGTTTCTACAAATGTCTGAAATCTCTATTCAGTTGATTTTTAGCGCAAAATCTAAATTTTCCGGAATCTTTATATCAAAGAATTCTTTGAAGAACGGTGTTCCTGTTTTTGTAGATCCTATTGATCCTTCTAAATTTGAATATTTAGATGAAATTATGAAGTTTGTGCCTATTTTAGAAAGTCATGGTGTGAAAGGTCCAGTAAATATTCAAGGAAGGGTTACACCTAAGGGATTGTATTTCTTTGAAATGAATATGCGTTTTACTGGAATTACTGGAAATCGTGCTTTATTAGGCTTTAATGAAGTGGATTTTTTAACACGTAATTTCTTAGGGCTTGAAGCTAAATTAGATGATTTTGCATATAATAAGGTTGGTGTTCGACAAGTTGCCTGCTCTACTATACCAAGGCAAATTTCACATAGAAAGGAATTAGAGACTATAACTATTTTAGGTGGAGGTAGTAATATTGGTAAAGAGTTTATAATCAAGCGAAGTAGTGATTTTAAGTCGATTAACCTGATAGTGAGAGAAAGTTCTTTAGCAAAATATAAAGAATTATTCTCAACTATTTCTAACGTAAAACTTATTTGTCAAGATGATGTTAATCTTGAACAAGCTCTTTGTCAAAGTGATGTTTTGATAAACTTTGTAAGTGCTTTGGCATTCCAAGATGATTCATCAAAGTATGAAGCACTATTATATTTACAAAACATTTCCAATAAAATCGCAAAAGCAAAAATTGAAAAAGTTATCAATATTTCTTCTCAATCAGTATACTCTCAAACTCTAGATGAAAATAAGGGTGAAAATTTTCCGATTCAGTATTGTAGTAGTTATGCTTTTCAAAAAGTTATGATAGAAAGGCTTTTTAGCTCTATAAAAGAATTTTCTCCAGAATCTAAAGTTATCTCACTTCGCTTGCCTCGAGTGATTATTCCACAGATTTCTGGCCAGTCAGGTTTTTTCGGACGTATAGTTGAGAACTTTAAAAATGGTACTAAAGTGGAGATTGAGTTTCCTGAAAGCAAAACCAACATTATACATATAAATGATGTAATCAATGCTTTGTCATTTGTTTTAAAGTCTATTGATACTTCAACTTTACCTGGGATTATTAATGTTGCTGGTAATAACATCAGTATGAAAGAATATGTCTCTTTAGTAATAGATAATGTTGAAGGTATAGGCGAGGTTAAATTAGGAGATTCCAAAGAAGTTAAATCCTCTTCAATGATAAATGGAGAACTTATCAATTCTCTTGGATGGAGCGCAGAGTATAGTGTAGTTGATATTATTAAAGAATTAGAATAATGTATAAGAATTATATAAAAAGGTTTTTAGATTTTTTAATTGCTTTAATAGCTATAATTTTCTTTAGTCCTATTTTTATTGTGATAATGATATTCCTAAAGTTTGCTAATGAGGGCGCGGGAATTTTCTTTTTTCAAGATAGGCCAGGATTACACTCTAAAGTATTCAAGGTTGTAAAGTTTAAAACCATGAATGATAAAAAAGATAGGGCCGGTAAGTTATTGCCAGATGTTCAAAGAATAACAAAAGTAGGGCAATTTATCCGCGCTACTTCATTGGATGAATTACCTCAATTATTAAATGTTTTAAAAGGTGATATGTCATTAGTTGGTCCAAGACCACTTTTAGTAAAGTATTTACCACTATACAATGATTTTCAAAGTAGACGTCATGAAGTAAGACCGGGAATTACGGGATGGGCACAAGTGAATGGAAGAAATGCAATATCGTGGCAACAAAAATTTGACCTAGATGTTTATTACGTTGACCATATTAGTTTTACTTTTGATTTAAAGATTTTATTATTAACGGTTAAAAAAGTATTTAAAGGTAGTGATGTAAATGCTGGGGCCAACACCACTATGGAAGCTTTTAAGGGGAATAATTAATCATATAATAATAAACTTAAACTTTGATTTAGTTACATTACGTACAAAAGAACTGGAGAAAAGTATATAATATTTTAAATAGAAATCGCGCGATGTCTTGGACTGAACTCAAAAAGTTGGACCAAGTTTTGCAATCTTTTAAATGGAATGAGCTCGGTATTCTACTGGGCTCATTCCATTTAAATTAATTCGTATTCGCTCGCAATTATAGTATTTTTGGTACTGTTTAATTCCCTGTGCCAACTCCAGTATGGAGTTGTATTTCTTTAGATAAAATAGTTCTGATTTCAATACTCGAAGAAAATTTTGGATTATAGTATTATCTAGGCAGTTTCCAATTCTAATCATAACTTTATTTAATTTATCTAGGTACTTCTGTAATCTATATTGCCATCCTTGATCCGAATGAAGTATAGTTTCAATATTAGCTGCCTTGTCTTTTCTTCTTCTTTTAAAGGCTTTATTATAAGTATATTAAGGATCTGGTGATAGTTTGGAGTAGTGGATAAATTATAACTAATTATCTCTCCATTAAATAAGTCTATTATTGGAGATAGGTATAATTTATTACCCTTAACATTAAACTCTGTAACATCAGTAGCCCACTTTTGATGAGGCTTTGTGGCATTAAAATCACGCTTTAGTATATTGTCTGCTGCTTTACCTACATCTCCTTTAAAGGACTTGTATTTCTTCACTCTAATTACGTTTTTATGACCTAATTGTTTCATTAGTTTAGCGACTGCTTTAAAGTTTACAGCTGTTTCAAGTTCTTTTCTAAGAAGCAGAGTAACTCTTCTGTCGCCATATAAACTTCTATGTTTTTTGAACATACGAGTTACATGCTTGCCTAGTTCGGCATGTTTATCTAAGAAATCTATACTCTTGGTGTGATAATAATAAGTACTACGAGATAGCCCAGCTAAGTGTAGTAAATACTCTAGTTTATGTATGCGCCTTAGCTCTGTAATTATTACGGCTTTTTCTTTTTGGCTTGCTTGCTTTGAGTCAAGGCTTCCAACTTTTTTAGATAATCATTTTCTGCGCATAAGTATGCAAGTTTTATTTTCAGCTTTTCTACTTCGCTCATAGATTCTTTTATCCCTGGAATATTACTTTTCTTAGTCATCTTGGTACTTATTTTATCTTTTTTAAAATGTGCACCTCGATTAACTTTCAAGCCTTTAAATCCATAACTCCGAAATTTCCTAATCCACTGAAATAACACAGAAGGTCTTGAAATCCGATACTTTACGCAGGTGTACATCAAAGATAATCCACTTTTTTGATACTCTTGAATGGTGCTTGTTTTTCTTTTGCCATAAAGCTACTTTTGGAAATATCTTGTAGGCCTTGTTCGCCATAAACTTCGTAAAGCTTGAACCAAAATTGTAGGTTTGATTCTCTTATTTTTTCTTGCCTTGTTAACTCTCTTACGCTATTCTCTCCATTTGAAGTTACAGTTACTAAACGCAAGTTAAATACATAATTTTCTATTTGTTTTTTACTTTTGAAAAATGCTCCAAAATATATTAGCCCCTAAATAAGCTGGAGTGAAATTAATAAATTAATTACATAACTTTGGACTTGTGAAATATAAGAAATGGAGCTTATCGGAAAAGCTATCAATTTTACAGGAAGCAGAAGAATACGGGGCAATAGAAACTTGTCGTAAACACAGTTTAAGTACAGGTACTTTCTACTCATGGAAGAAGAAATTCGATTCTCAGCGAGAATTGGGATTAAAGCCTGCTGTATCTGATAAATCAAAAGAACTTAAAAAAGCAGAAGAAGAGAATAAGAATCTTCGTAAGCTACTAAGTGATAAAGAAATAGAGTTAGAAGTTCAACGTGAACTACTAAAAAAAAAGTTTGAGACATCGGATCCAAAAAAGATCTGGTAGACAGCTTTTATGCTAAATACCAAGTTAGTAGAGCTAAACTAATACTTTGGGTTGGCTTAAGTGAAAGCACGTACTATTTCAAAGGTTCTGGCAAACCTAAAGGTAATAAAGCTACTTTATTAACCTATCATAAAACCCATGGATGGGTTAATGAATAAACTGTTGTAGAGTCAATTAAAGAGCTTTTAGAGGACGATTTTATGGATTGTGGTTACCGCATAATGAGCGAGTATCTTAAACGTGATGGATACACTATTAATCATAAAAAAGTATATCGTATCATGAAAGCTGCTAAGCTTTTACAAACTCGTATAGCTAGAGATCACTCAGATAAGAAGTATGTTCAGCATCGTAAAGTAAAGACCACAAGACCTTTAGAATGCATCGAAATGGATATTAAAATGGTATGGATACCACAAAAAGGGAAAAATGCGTACTTACTTTCTGTAATTGACGTACACAGTCGTAGAATATTAAAAGACTACTTCAGCTTTAATATTAAACAAAAACAGGTTATAGAACTACTATCAGTGCTTTTTGAAGAGTTAGATTACCATGAAAAGTGGTAATTAGAACGAATAATGGAGGTCAATGTATTGTAAAAAATGTAAGAGAATATCTTTCTTTAGTAGGTGTATCACAGGAGTTTACATACTTAGTAATACCAGAGGAAAACGCTCATATAGAAGCCTACCATGGTTCTTTAAGGAGAGAAGTTTTCACCAAGTTCGAATACTTTACTTTTGGATAAATAGAACAGATATTAAAGAACTATGTAGTGTTTTATAATAACAAAAGACTACATGGCTTGCTTGGAAAAATCACTCTAATGGAGAAATGTGAAATGGATAAACACTGGATTTTAAGCAGGAAAAAAGCAGCCTAAAACATTATACTTTAAAAACTTAAAAATACTCTGGATTGTAGGGGTAAATCATAAAGTATCTTCTAGGTCCATAAATTTCTATATCAGAGGTGTAGATCTGGATATTTCACTCCATCGTATATTAAATTAGGATACTTTATTAATTATTTTTTCTTCGAAAGTTCTATTATTTTTTCGACTATTTTATCCGAAGAATTTTCTTCAACTCTACTTACTGTAATCCAAGTTTCATAACCACCTTTTTCATGTTGAGCTGGTGTAGGTAGGTATCCCCAATGTCCATTTGCTAATCCTACAGTAAAATAATACTTTGATTTTATCCTAGACTTTAATTCAAGACCAGTTTCCGCAAAAACTTCAAATGGAATCGTTGAGAATTGTAGTTTACCTATTGTTACTACTTGTAATGGAATGGATATTTCAGTGGGATAGTCTCGCTCTAATGCTTTTAATCTTGTGACATAGTTTTTTTCTTGTTGATGAAAAAGTATATTTTTTTTGTCATTGTTTTCTATCAAAAGCATTTTTTCTTTTAGTTCCTGATTGGATCTTCTAATTTTTAGAGTCAAGTATTCCTCTTGATAGTTTAAATTTATTTTGTCGTAGAATTTAATTGTAGAATATTTGTGTTCTAGTGATTTAGCTATATCTAGAGCTAGTTCCTTCATTTTTTGGTAGTATGGTAGGCTTGGAGAAGCTAAATTATAGTTGTTATTATTGATGTCTCCCGAAGTACCATTAGACATTAAAGCATTGAAATTAGGATTAGAGTGACCATTGTTAAGTAATTGATTTACATATGAATCAAAGAAGCCATAATAATCAGCAGAGATATTTTTAGGAGCTGTTCCTCCCACATAATGTAGAGAATAATTAGAATATATAGCCAAGGGAAGTCCAGTCTTTTTTAATCTAATAGCTAAAAATGTTACAGTCGGATCTGTAGGGCCAGCTGGTTTTAAAATATCTTTATTTTGGAAACCTGGATTCATTTTAACTTGTTCCTTTATTCCGAAAGGATTTATTTGTGTAGTTTTCATATACCACCTTCTATTGAAAACATGTTCTTTTTTATCAAATTTTCCCCAACCTATTTCGATTGGTTCTAGTGCAGAATTTGCATTTACTATACTTCTTACTACTCCATTTACAATTAGCTGTTGATAAGAAGTTAGTTTCTTATTGCCAAATTGTATAGGAGACCCGTGAATAATGATTCCTGAATGTGTATGCGTAGCCGAAATGATGGTTTTGTAGTCCTTTATGGTTTCATTTTCTATAATTTCATTATTTATATGCTCTACTATAAATTGTGGAATGCCTTGTGTATCAATTGTAATTAAAGCTAATTTTGTAAAGCCATCATTGAGTAAAATTGTTTTTATATATAAAGAGTCATTTAGGGTGTTAGTCTGAGTGTGTACCACTTCAGGAGGAGTTATATTGAATCTAGAAGTTGCACCAAGAAGTTTTTTTTCTTGTGCTTTTAGAATAAATGAAAAAAATATAAAAAATATTATTAATGTAACCTTGTTCTTCATTATTTTAGGTTTGAAATGTGTGTTTTATTTTTAGTCTTATGTTAAGGAAATCCTTACATTTGGCAAGTTAGTTTAAAAAAAAATTATAATATAATATGAGCTCTAAAATATGGTTATCTTCCCCTCATATGGGAGGAAAGGAACAAAAGTTCGTTAACGAGGCTTTTGATCAAAATTGGGTTGCTCCTTTAGGTCCTAATGTTAATGGATTTGAAGAAGATATAAAAGTTTTTCTAGATTCTAATGTACATGTAGCTGCTTTAAGCTCTGGTACTGCTGCATTACATGTAGGACTTATAAATTTAGGAGTCAAACCAGGAGATGATGTAATTTGTCAAACTATGACTTTTTCTGCATCTGCGAATCCTATCGCTTATTTAGGTGCTGTTCCAGTTTTTATTGATAGTGAGATGGAAACATGGAATATGTGTCCAAAAGCTTTAGAAGAGGCTATTATTGATCGAAAAGCTAAGACAGGTAAGTTGCCAAAAGCTATTATTCCAGTTCATCTTTATGGTATGCCTGCTAAGATGCAAGAGATTATGGAAGTGGCTAATAGATATGGTATTCCTGTGCTTGAGGATGCAGCAGAAGGACTTGGGAGTACTTATAAAGGGAAATCTTGTGGAACTTTTGGACAAATGGCTGCTTTAAGTTTCAATGGAAATAAAATTATTACAACTTCTGGTGGTGGTGCATTAGTTTGTAACACTAAAGAACAAAAAGACCATACTGTTTTCTTATCTACACAAGCGCGCGATGATGCTCCACACTATCAACATTCACATATTGGGTATAATTATAGAATGAGTAATATTTGTGCTGGAATTGGTAGAGGACAAATGGAGGTTTTGTCTGAAAGAATTCAACAAAGAAGAGATAATAATAAATTTTACCAAGAGTTATTTGAGTCTATTGAAGGAGTAACAGTTTTTATCGAGCCAAATGAAGATTATTTTTCAAATCATTGGTTAAGCTGTATAACAATTGATGAATCTATTACTGGGAAAAATCGAGAAGATTTAAGATTGGCTTTATTGGAAAACAATATAGAGTCTCGTCCATTATGGAAACCTATGCATATGCAGCCAGTTTTTCAGAATGCTGCTTACTATGGTGGTAAAAATGCAGAAACCCTGTTTAATATCGGATTGTGTCTGCCTTCTGGGTCAAATCTTAGAGAGGAAGATAGAGAGAGAATCAAAACTGCAATTATAGGGTTCTTTAAGTAATACGTTTTAGTGAAAGTCTTGGGAGTTTTTCCACTTACAAGACTTTTTTATTTTAATAGAATTATTTATAGATTGTTTAGTAGATTCTAAAGGATAGTTATCGAGATGTTTCGAAATCATGGCCAATTCACTTAAAATTAATTTTGCATATTTTACTGGCATGCAAATTGCTTGTGTTAATTATTGTTGATATAAGCTAAATTTAAAGAAGGTAAAGTTTCTTTTTTGCATTAACAAAAAATTTCTTTTATTAAAGATCTTTTAAGGTTACAAGAGTTTACTTGCCTTTTAAAAAGTGCACTTTTACAAGGTTTATGGTGTTATGTGCGAATATTTATGTACTTTTGGGGTTCACATATTTGCTATGATATTGTTGAATGAAAGTTACTTCTTACTAACGCCTTGTAAAACGGATATATAATATTCGGTGGTAGTAGCTTTTAAGTTAAATCAGCTATGTGCCGCAGTATAGAGATTTACTGTGTTTAAGAATTAATTGTTTCACACTATTTAATGTAGATGAAAAATATTTATAATCCATCCAGAGCTTTAAATGAAGAGGCTATTAAAGTCTATTCAGATGATTTAACAGCTTCTGTTTATGTAGCAGGTAGAATTGCTACAATAATTGAAAACAAACAACAACTAGGAGAAGCTGCTGTTTTAGGTTTAGCCACAGGTGCTACCCCAAAAGGAGTTTACCAAGAATTAATACGCTTACATAAAAATGAAGGACTAAGTTTTAAAAACGTAGTTACTTTTAATTTAGATGAATATTATCCTATGCAGCCAGTAGAGGAGTTAAGCTATGTCAATTTTATGAAGAATAATTTATTCAATCATATTGACATAGATAAAAATAATATTCATATCCCTGATGGTACTTTAAGTTATGACGCTATTAAAGACTACTGCTTAATTTACGATAAGAAGATTGCTGAGTTAGGAGGATTAGACATGCAGTTATTAGGAATTGGTAGAACTGGACATATTGGTTTTAACGAACCAGGTTCTTTAGTAGATTCACCAACGCGTTTAGTTACTTTAAATGATTTAACACGTAGAGATGCTATCAATGACTTTAACGGTTTAGATAATGTACCTACCCATGCTATTACGATGGGGATTAAAACTATCACAGAAGCTAAAGAAATTATCCTATTAGCTCTTAGTGCTAGAAAAGCAGAAATTATGAAAAAGACTTTAGAAGGGAATATTTCCTCGGAAGTTCCAGCGACCTATTTAAAGGGATTTGATCACGTAGAGTTTGTACTAGATCAAGGTGCTGCAGAATTGCTTCAAAAGGTACCTGTAAATTGTATATAAGGATATAACAATCCATAAAGATAAATTTAAAAAAGCTGTTTCACTTTAAAGGTGGAACAGCTTTTTTTATTTTTTCATTTGACTAATTTTGGCTTTAGTTAATTTGAAATTTATTATACTATTCAAAAGTTGTAACATAGCCCCACCTTCTTTGATTTAACTAAAGATGCTTTATATAATATCTAGTGTTCATTGTATAAGAATTCCTTTCTAAAGTGTATAGATAGCCACTTGATCAATTCTACTAGAATATTTATTTGAATTCTAATGATAATTAAGGTTGTAATTCTATATCTAGTCACCCTAATGTTAATTATGTTTTAAATCTTAAGAAGAACATATTTTACGTAATAACTCCCTCACTAGGTATTGAGAGATTTACATAGTGGTCTACAAGTGTTGAACTCCGTAAAGGTGAATAAACAGCTTCTATTATAATATTATAGCCCTTTATCACTAATACTAAGAATTAAAGATACATGATAGTGAAAAATTATTTTAGCTGTTTGTAAACGAGGTTTTTATTTATTATTTTTAAAAGTGACGAAAATATCGACTTTTCCAATTTTCTATCGTTTAATTTTATCCAATATTAATTTTAAAACGTTTTTCTATTATGGGAAGAAATCACAATGCGGATATTAGCAATGCTAATCATGGAACTTCTGGGACGAATGATACTTATCAGCAAGCTAATGATAATCATTCGAATCAATTAAATCCAAACAACGATCTATATCAAGGCGAATAGGTTTATTTAGCACACAAATAGAGCTACCCTTATTAAAAATTATGGTAGCTCTACTTTAATCTGTAGAAAATATGTACAATAAATTTAACAAGGATATACTCAAGTATCTGCCTAAGGAATTTAGTGAGGAAAAAATTAAAGAGATTTCAAATTTATTAATCTTTACAATAGAAAACACAAAGATAGTTGCTTTAGAGTATTTTAACCAAGAGGTTGAAGATGTTGAATTAAAAGAAAAGTTTGTGTTTGAATTTAATAAGTACATAAACTATGTATTAGGGGATTCTTCTGATATAATTCAAATTCTAAATAGATTAGGGAAGAGTAGATTCTTAAACAGTTTGTTTGAGATTTTTTATCTATTTATAGAATCTTTCTTTACAAATAGTGTGTTAAATGGTAAAATAGATTTCGGCCATCAGCTAAATTTATGTTTAACGTCTTTATTAGAAAATGATTCAGAAGAAGTTAAATATGAGTGTGTTTTTATTTTAGCCCTAATAGAAGTTGTAAATCGGGAGAAGATCCTTTTAAAAGTACAAGGAGTTATATTTAATGACGAAACATTTTTAACTAAATTATTTCATGATAAAAAGCATAAATTAGTGGATAAGGCTAGTTTAAGTAAGGATGAATTTGGTATTTCGAAAGAAACATTAATAAAGTTAATTAAGAATTCTACGCATAATGCGGATACTTTACTAGGCACTTATTTCTTATCAATGGATCAAATAAGTGAAATAATAAAGCTATTAGTTTTTTATCCTGATGAGTTAAGGGATCTTAATGCAGGGGAATTAAGTACAACATTAGGTAAGATTAGTACTATACGTACAGCTACTCATTACTATATGCAAAACAATGATAGATTAGATTTTGATATTCAAAAGATATCATTTGTATTAAAAAAGATAGATATCTTACGGTTTTTAAGATTAATAGATCCTAGTGCAAAATATAATGATAAAAAAGTTAAAAATGCTATTGTTATTTGTGATCTAGACTCAGATGATACCAAAGATAATAATGATAAAATGATCCCATTTAAGTTATTTGAACAAGCAGTATTTTGTGCATTAAATGAATATTCAAGAGAGTATAAAGATATTAAGACTTGGAATGATATATTTCCAGAGATGGAAAAGTATATTGTAATTTAGATTTGCCTGTAAATATTTTGCTTCTTAGAATTAAGAATGCAAGTCTATGATGACTTTTCCTCTTTTTGGTATTGGTTTGTTTGGGAATAAAAAAAGATCTTGATCACATTAGAGATTTTAGTAGGTCACTTTTTATATTTTACATAGGAAGAGACTACGTGAACAAGTTTTTTTTGTGATTATAGGAAGGAAGAAGTTATCTTAAAGTATATAAACTTAGTGTGTTTGTTTAGGAGCCGTTGATAGTACAAACTTAATAGTGGGGACTGTAAAATTGCACTTGTCAATTAGTTTATTTCAATACTTTACAAAATCAACGTATTTAAAAATCCTTTGACGTATTATAATTAAAAAGTTAGTTTATAGGATAAAACTTATTTTATTTTCATAGTCAATTGATTTTGGCCAAATTTACTACCGAAGTTTTGGATATTAGTAAAGAAAGTTGTGACAGTATGGTTTTTCTTTGTAAACTGCAAAACGTAGTTTAAAATTATATATACTTTTAAGTTTATCAGTGAAAAATAGTTGAATATAATAAGTATGTATTTTAGACACGCCCAAAAAAGTCAGACATTTTTACCAGTATGTCCAGACAGTTTACGTAAGGCTATATTTTCTAAAGATAATAAATCACAGCAGTCATAGATTCTAATTGTATTAGTGAAGAAGAATTACCTATTTCGAATGAATTATTCTCAAAAGTAAGCTAGATCTATTCACAGTAAATTACCAAATTTTATTGGAGCGTCAAATTATTCTATATAGTTTAATTAAGACTTTATTATCAAGTTTATAATGGCATATCGCTCATGAGAGGGAATTCTTTATACCCTTTCTAAGTGAGTTGTCCCGTCAATTCCAAATAACTATTTTTCTTTTCAGTTATACGATTCCTTTTTCTTTAAAAGAGGAGGAAAAAGGAATGGAGTGCCTCAGAAAATATTTTTAAAGGCTACATAAGCCTAGGGAAATAATACCCATAAAGTTTTAAATATCTTAAATTCTTCTAGTCTAGTCTTATAAGGACTTAAGATAGACTACTTAGCAGCTATGTATAGGTATACCTTTTAGATTGTATTTCGCAATTAGGGAAAAATGTTTGCTTTAGCTATAGAAAAAACACGAAGTATAGATAGATTACTCTTTAAATAATAACATTAGAATGAAGTTCATAAGTTCTAGGACGATTAAGAATTAATTCTTTAAAATATGATTTATTCTAATGCTTAGATATGTCTCTATTTTTTAATTATCTATTATCGAAAGTAGAGACAGGCTAATTTAAGAAATATTTAATACGTCTAGTATAGTTTAAAGTTAATATTTTGAATGAATAGTGTTTTTTGCCTTTATGGAATTAAGTTTTTTATGCTTAAAACAGGCATTCACTGAATAAAAGTAGTCATTCAATAAAAAAACATCTATTAATGTTACAATAAGAAATAGCTTTGTAGTAAGATTTAGTTGATATAACAAACATAATATAACTATGTAACGGATTTTTTTGTGAAAGGTATAAAAAATAGAATTCTACAATGTCATAATTGTAAGAAATGCTTTTTAATGCAGCGGATAAACACAGAATACCGATCTACAATGCTGCTGATTAAACTCAGTAATTAATTATGAGATTAAGTGGTAGGTAGATGTTAGCAAAAACAGTGATAAACATTAAATCTTGGATATATATAGTTTTGAATACTAGTATTTTATTTTTATGACAGCGTTAGTGATAATTGGTATTGTGATTTGTATAATCGCATTTGGTTTTGTTGGCTATTATTTATGGTCATTTGCATTAGAAAAATATGATTATAATATTTTTAGTATAGGTATGATCATTAGAGGGTTGTTATCATTTGCTTGTGTGTTTTTAACTTTAGCTTCAAGTGATTATGATGATGGATCTTCGCTTGTTTTTATTTGTACAGCTTTGATTCTTTGGTTATGGACCTTCTTAGTTACTTGGCGAAGAACAAATATATTTATAGCATTTTTTAGTATAGTTTATCAGCTTATCGCAGTTTTCTTTATAAAATCTGCGATAAATAGATTATTAAGGTAAATAGTTAAAAGGTATGAAAACAAACGGTAAAAAATATTATCCTCTGATAGGAACCTATCTTGACAACTTAAAAGGGAAAGAAGTTTATTTCTCCAGAACTGCTTTAATTGAATTCATCAATCGAAATATTCCTTTGATTGAACAAGTGAAAATAGATTTATTTTTTGATGATGTCATTAAAGATTATTATCAGAATTTTGCCTCTAACTCTCAAAAAGAGTTACTTAGCAATTTCATGGTGAAAACACTCGTCGATAATCAATTAATTATAGATGAAAGGTCTGTAGATTTAATGCCAATGTCTCTAGATATAGAGTTTATAGAAGAGCAAAATATAGAGATTTCTCAAAAATTTGAGGAGCTAATAGAGAAAACACCTTCTTTGTCAATCCAAATATTTAACAATGTAGTTGAGGAATTAAATACAAAAATAAGTTCTATAAAAGAAGAATATGTTATTTCAGTAACAGGAAGTTCCAAGGTTGAAGCTATTTATAAAAATGCTGAGGATGTTTATAATTCTTATTTAGAGTTAATAAATACTTATGAAGCAATGAAATATGAAGTGCAGCGGCTATTTAATGATTTTAGTGAGCTAAGAGATAATTTAAAGTATTTCCGAGAAGACTTCTTTTATATAGTAAAAATTTATGGTGTATCTAGTATTCAAAAAAATGAAATAATTAAATTATTTGATTTTGCCGAGGTAAGATGGCTTGAGTATGCTGAAATTAAATCAAATTTAGACCTGGGTTTTCTTAAAATTAAAGAGCATTGTTCAACTTTTTATAAATTTGTCGAAGAGAATCTAGAAGATAATGTTGGAAATATATTCAATAAGCATTTCGACCAGATTAGTAACAAAATAGGCAAGAAGAGCTATAATGCAAATAAATTAAAGACCGATCTTATTACCGGAGGAGCTGAAATCGCTTATGGAGTAATAAAAGGTGTTATAGACAGTAGAGCTGAATCTAAAGTTGTTGTTGAAAATCTTAAAAAAGAAATAGAGTATTTGAAACTTTCATTTACTGAAGATAAATCAAAATTACAATCCGATATTTTTAGGTTAATAGAGCTTTTCGATACAGTTAAAAATACTTTTATTCCAATTACACATAAGTTTAATAATCTATTCTTTTCTATCTTAAGAGATGAGTTTTCATTCGCTGAAATTCTATCAAATAAAAGTATCATTGAGCTTTTGAATGAGAGGAAAGTTCTGTTGCAGGAGAATAGAACATTAGATTTAGTTATAAAAGATAAGCAAAATATCTGTGAGGAACTTAAATGGAATAAGGATGAAGCAGAACTTAATAGAGATTCCTATAAAGTACATTATGATTTTGCATTAACACAAAAACCAGAGGAGCCTTCTATTGTATTAGCGATCTTTACACTTGGATTTTGTCACCTTTATTATCCTTCGTACTTTGAGATATGGGAAAAAGCATTTATACCAATAGAGAAAGAATTTAACAAGCTAGAAAAAGATTTAGATAGACATTTTAACCTATATCAAAAAGTTACTATACAATTGCAAGAGGATACAAATAGGTGTAAATCTATAAAAGAAAGGTTAAAATTAATTGACACAGAGGTAAAGGATATACTTTCTAAAATTGATAAGAGAGGTCTTTTTGACTCTAAAGTTGAGTTATTAAGCAATTTGGCTACTACTTCAAGATTAGTTTTAGAAACCTCTATTCAAAAAGAACTGCTCAATCCTGAAAACTTTTTTGAATCTATAGAAACCTTAGGTTTAAGTCTTCAAAGTACAGCTAATTTTACCTTAACATCTAGTGTTACTATTTCTGGGGAGAATACTGAAAATATTTTTACGCACATTAATTCACTTGTTTCAAGATTAGAATCATTACCAACGATAAATGAATTAATAGAAGACTTTAGTGATGCTGCTGTAAAACAAAATAAAGAACTAGATAAAGAGGAAATTAGTTCTCTTTTACATTCCTTATCTTCTGAACTTGAACTTGAAAAATATAGTTATGGTGATCTCAAGATGAAGTTCATTGATAAAGTAGTGGAAAATACAATCTTTGATTATAATCAGGTTATTGGAATTGTAGATTCAGCGAAAAATTACCTGCAAAAAATGGAGGAAGCATATAAAATTAGAGAGGAAGTAAGACAATTACAAGAGATTAATCATAATAATGATACGGAAATTGCCAATCAACTTATGGTGCTTTCTTCTATAGTACGTAGAAAAGTTAATACAAGAAAAGAGAAAACGGCTGATTTATTACAGAATGTTTCTAATGATAATAATTCGGTTGAAGAAAAATTAAACACTTTCAATAAATTTTTAAAATAGTAAATAATGAATGTTTTAATAAGAATTTTAGCATCTTTCTTTTTATATCCTTGGCTTCCAATGTTATGGAAAGGATCTATTATTAGAAATACGAAGTACAAATCAGGAGTACCATTATTATCAAACTATAATAAAATGAATACTTTATTTGGTATTTGGGGGATTATTATGGTTATGATTGTTTTCACTTTTTTGGATAAAATAGGATCGTCTCAAGAAGGGTTATTAATTCCAGTTTTGATATTAGTTGTTAGTGGAGTTGCGTTAACTTATTTTAATGTTCGAGCAGCTCTCAAGAAGCTATAAAGTTATTATCAATTAGTTTTAAAGTTGGTGTTGTGCAGTATTTACTCTAGCATAGAGGAATAGTCACGCATATTAGAGTAATATGGCTTGTATTTATTTTTTATAAAGTGGGTAAGTTAATTAAATAGTAAGTGGAAAATGATTTTATAAACCTGCTATTATACAGGTATTAAATGAATTGAAATAAGATAGAAATATTTATATTTAACTTGAGGTATTTGTAATATATAAGGATTAGTTTATTACTGTTCTTAGATTGTGTTTTAGTGTATTTTTAATGGAGAATTATTCCAAAGGAAATTAAGTGAACATACTTTTTATAGAAGATAAAGGTAATCGGTAGTTGTAGTTTAGTTAAAAAAGAATCTTTTGAAAAATAGGGAATTGCTTTATTTAGAATATTTAAATTCACGAAAATTGGTAATATTTTCAAATTAATGTAGATTGCGCCTGTCTTACGTAGTAAGGCACTATAACTATTAATTACCTTAACCTAAACACCAAATGAAAAAAATTGCCCTACTATTATGTTTAATGATGATCAGTCTAGTAAGTGTTAGCTGCTCTTTAGATGATAATAACGAGAGCGGTAGAAGGAAAGAACCTGTTGAGATTAATATTCTACCAGAAACAGCTTATGCTAAATCCTCACTAATTGAAAACCTTTATGTAGAAGGAATATTATTTACAGAAGGTAAGGAGGATGACACTTCATTATTAATAGCTGATAATGACTTTTATCATGACATAGAATATGAGAAAGGATACCAATACAAAGTAGGCACTTTTAAAACTACTTTCAATCACCAAGGTGAACTCTCTACTCAATTTGAGTTTGTAGCTTTGCTTTCTAAAAAGGAAGCAGTTGTAACCCCAAGTGAAGAAGAGTTACTATTAACTGTTTCACCTTACTTAGTTAAGATACAGAATATTCTAAGTTCTGACAGACAATTAGCTATGTTAGCAAAAGTACAAGAGGAAGAAGAAGAGGAGTCATTAGATCCTTTCCCAATAATGAAAATTGAAGGATTTGATTATGAGGAAGACTTTACTTATGAGTTAAAAGTTAAAAAAAGCATCAAAAACAATCCTTATGGGGTAACTTATTCATTATTAGATGTTATTTCTAAAGAAGAGAAGTAATCAGCATTCTATAGATTTCAGTGAATATAGACACAAACATATTTATTTTAAAGACCTACAATTGTAGGTCTTTTTTATTTTTGTTTAAAAGTGTACTGAATAATAGATAACTTTTCTTTTCAGATTTAATGGTTATAATACAAAATTTATTTCTTAGAGGAAAATAGTAGTAAAATAGGGTATTGCTAGTTTTTACAATTATCTTTGCCTTTGAATTATAGACAGAAGAATATACTATCGCTATTTAGGCGCTTTTTTATAACACTATGAAAAGAGTTTTAGTAACAGGAGGGTTAGGGTTTATTGGCTCGCACTCGGTTGTAGAATTGCAACAACAAGGATATGAGGTGATCATTGCAGATGATTTATCTAATGCTTCTTTAGAAGTATTAGATGGTATAACTAAGATTACTGGTAAAACACCTTTATTTGAAAAGGTAGATTTAAGAGACAAAGGACAAGTAGCTACTTTATTTGAGAAACACCCGAATATTGATGGGGTAATTCACTTTGCTGCATCTAAGGCAGTTGGAGAAAGTATGCAGAAGCCTTTAATGTACTACGAGAATAACTTATTCACTCTAATTAATGTATTGGAGCAAATGGGGGAGCATGATATTGATAAATTAATTTTTAGCTCTTCTTGTACTGTATATGGTTATGCAGAGCAAATTCCAATTAATGAAAACGAAAGTATTAAGTCAGCTTTATCTCCTTATGGTAATACTAAACAAATAGGAGAAGAGATCATTCAAGATGTAGCTAGAGTATCTAACTTACAATCAATCTTACTTCGTTACTTTAATCCAATTGGTGCTCATGATTCTATTGAGATTGGAGAGTCTCCATTAGGGGTACCTTATAACCTAATTCCTTATATTACTCAAACAGCTTCTGGTAAAAGAGAGTTTTTATCTATTTATGGAGATGACTACAATACCCCAGATGGTACTTGCGTGAGAGACTATATTCACGTAGTGGATTTAGCAAAAGCCCATGTACTAGCTCTATCTAGATTATTTGAAAATCGCAACCAGCAAAATGTAGAGAGTATAAACGTTGGTAATGGAAGAGGATACTCTGTTTTAGAATTAGTAAAGTCTTTTGAAAAGGCAAACGGTATTACTTTGCCTTATGAAATTATGCCAAGAAGACCTGGTGATGTAGATGAAGCTTGGGCAGATAATACTAAGGCTAGAGAGTTACTAGGTTGGCAACCTACCTACGAATTAGACCAAATGCTAAAAAGCGCTTGGGACTGGGAGGTTAAATCTACTAAGAAATAATAAGTTTTTTAGTAGTTTCCTTTTGTTTAAGGGTGTTACTTAATATGTAGCTATAATGATTGTAGTTACGCAAAATATATACTTAAAAAGCTGTTCTATAAGTTACGTCAAGTAACTTATAGAACAGCTTTTTTATTTCATTTCTAATTACCAGGTATAATTGAATTTTATGTAAATGTTTGGATTTAAAAAGGTATCGTCTTAATGAGGAATTATTAGAATAGTATTTACAAAAGATATACTTGTACTATTAGTAAAAGTTTGAAAATACGCTGCTTTTATAGGATAGAGATTTAAACTATTTTATTCGTTATTTTGGAAGCCGTTAAATTACTAAAATATATTTTATAAATCAGGTGTGTTTGTATTTTAATATCTAGGTTATCAGTAGTTTGGGTAGAATTTTTTAGTTATTACCTGACTTCACACAAAGAAAAAGTGCATAGTTACAAATTAGAAAAAAATTATTCTATAAATATTTTTAATTTAAACAGTGAAATCAAGTTTCCTAATTTAAATAGTAAGTTTAGTTTGTGTGTATAATCGACTGTTGGGTAAGTGTTTAGAATTAGTTAGGCATATAAGTAAAACGGAAAATATGTATTTAGAGAAGACAGATACCTAACAGTTTGTTCCAATAAATCCGTCTTGGATGAAAAATGGGTCTGTGATTAAAGTTGCTCTATTAAGGGGTATGGAATTCATTTTAAAAGTAATAGGCTTTGTAATCTATGCTTAACTAGAATACAAGAAATTTGATAAAATATTAATTAGATAGTAAAGGTTAATTTAAATTATATAAAGTATGGACGATAAAGAAAGATTAGATAATTTGAAAGAGGAAGTGAATATTTATGGAGAATATTTGGGGCATAAAAAAGAATATCTTCAAGAAATAAATACTACTATAAACAATACAAGTAATCTTGTTAATACCATTGGAGGCATTGGTGAATTATATATAGAAAATAAGAGATTAGATGTAGCGAATCTTGCTTTGCAGAGGGATATAATTCAAATCACTAGTAATCATAAGGAGAAAATGACAATCATAAAAGAAGTCTTTTCTGAACGTGGTAAAATGCTTGATAAAACTTTTCAAATAGTAGATAAAGCATTAACAGAGGATAATGATAGCTTACTCTTTTCCGGACTTA
Source organism: Myroides sp. LJL116 (assembly GCF_054871685.1). Taxonomy (NCBI): domain Bacteria; kingdom Pseudomonadati; phylum Bacteroidota; class Flavobacteriia; order Flavobacteriales; family Flavobacteriaceae; genus Myroides; species Myroides sp. LJL116. The sequence continues at coordinate 95,916 of NZ_JBTXLR010000009.1, read as the reverse complement.
AAGCAATGGATTCTTTAGCGAAGCACAATCCTTTACAAATGTTAGAGAAAGTAAACGAAATTAAAATAGATCCTAATAATGAAGAACCATTACAACTTGATTTTTAAGAGCTTTACTAATTTTTTTTTAGTTTTATTGTTTTTCAGTAGTTGCACAGATGCAAAAGAATTAGAAGAAAATAGTAGTGTAGAAAATATTGCAGCTGTAAATAATGAACAGTTTACCTCTAGTGTGGCTTTAGCTGAATTATATCAAGAACAATTTATTTCTGATAGTTTAACAGCTTATTTGGTAATATCTTTTTTTCTAGTAATCATTTATTTTCTTATAGTAAGGGGATTAATTATAAATGAGAAAGATAAAAAGCAACTATTTGACTCATATAGTGTAGAGGAAGCAAAGCTTAAAGCAAAGAAATATATTTTGTTTGGAGGTTCTTGGCCTTATTTGCAAAATAAGCAGTTAGCTAAAATAAAGGCAACCCTAGTTTTATTAACATTAATAATTTTACTAAAGGTCTTAATGACTTCTGGTGTACATTTTTCACTTTATCAATATGATCTTTTTTTCTATTTATTTTTAGTTTTGCTTATCACTAATGGAGCTTTTGTTTATTATGAATTCGCGCAAATTCCTACTTTGGTAAAAGAATTAAAGATTTCTTATAGGAAATCAATTGATTTTGAGTCACCTAAGAAGGCAAGTAAAAGGTTAACAGAAGCTTCACATGTACTTGAAAGTTCTAAAAGTCAATTAGATGTTTTATTAAAATCGTAGATTATGGGGTTAGACAATATACTATCCTTCGGAGGTAAGAAAAAATTAGAAAAAGAACAAACTGAGCTTAATTCTATAATTAGTAGATATAATATTATCGAGAATGAGTATATAAGACTACTTAAATCTAGAAGAACATTTGTATCTATTTTAGAAAACGAAAGGTTTGAAGCAGAAAGGAATTTTACACTTTTGACAAGTTTGATCGAAGTTATTAAAAGTACTTCGAGATCTGGTAGTAAGAAGGTTCAGGATGATTTATTTGTAGCAGCTCAGAATATAAGTTATCAAGATACTTTTGTTCATGCTGTTGTTGATGATCAAAGAATTTTTGACCAATCTCTCTCTCAATTTACTGACTTCGGGCAAGGTACAGTAACAAGAGTAATAGATTCATTTGCGAATAATGGAAAAATAAGTAAAAATGAAGTTAAAGAAGAATTAGTAGGGCTAGGAATTAGCGCTGTTTTAAGTGGAGTATCTTATATTGGTGGACTTAACAGTGAAATAAGTGAAAAAAGGCGAGAAATTGCTCAGCTTAGGGAAGAGATACAAAGTAACTTAGAATTGATCCTTACAAATTATCGCGAAATATATAAAGACAGCACTAGGGCTAGAGAGTTAGCGATAATCCTTAATAAGAATAATGAAGTTTTTTTAAACATTTATAGTAACTTGGTTTTTAAGTATTTTGTAGATTTCGATTTTGATAATTTAAAAACTTCTTCTAGAGAGGCTTTAAGTAAAGATTCTTATTTTCTCCAAGAATTGAAAAAATTAATTTCAATTTGTGGAGATTATTCTAGAATAAGGGAAACTAAAGTTACAAGAGAAATAAATAATTAGTATATGTTATAGTGTTTAAGCCTAAGTCAAATTATAGAAATTATCTAGCATTTTCGGTTTAGTTATATACTATAGTATTTGTAAGGTGTTAATCTTTAGTGAATATCATTGTATTAAATAAAAAAGTCATTTGTATTAAATAGGAGGATTTAGTTGATGTATATTAGATTTTACAAGTTTAACTATGAGGTTTTGAGGAGAATTTTTACGTAGAATTTATGCTTTATATTAAAACTTTAGCTACTAAAAATTAAAAGTAGATAATAAAGGTAGGGGATGTGTAATATCACCTAATTGTTGGTTTACTAATAACAACTACTATTGAAGCTAAAACCTCCAATTCTAATAGTATAAAATGATATGTTTTTTTCCTTTTTTTAAAGATACACGAGTTACTTTGACTTTTTAATCTTAATTTAGTGATGCTAAAATCAACATAAATTATGAAAACAGTAAAGGATAAAACATTCGAATTGCTAAGAAAGCTTGGTATCGATACAATTTTTGGAAATCCCGGTTCTACAGAGGAAACCTTCTTAGAGAATTTTCCAAGTGATTTTACTTATGTTCAAGTATTGCAAGAAGCCTCTGCAGTTGCGGCAGCCGATGCTTACGCACAGGCTACAAAAACCGTAGGTCTTGTAAATGTACACACAGCCGCTGGGCTTAGTAATGCCATGAGTGGTATATTATCAGCTAGTATGAACAAAACACCTTTGATTATTACAGCTGGAAATCAAACCCGTGAAATGCTACTTTTAGAGCCTTGGCTTACTAATGTGTCGCCAGAAGAGTTGCCTAAGCCATTTGTTAAGTGGAGTTATGAACCTAAAAGTGCAGAGGATGTACCAGACGCTTTTATGAGAGCCTATGCGATGGCTTTACAAGAGCCAGCCGGGCCAGTGTTTGTATCGATTCCCTTAGATGATTGGGGTAAAGCTTGTACAAAAGAAATTCCTGTACGCTCAGTGTCTAGTAAAGTTGGGCCAGATCCAGATCGCTTAGCTATTTTTGCAGATAAATTAAGTAAAGCAAAAAATCCCGTTTTAATCTTTGGAGCAGATATCGTTAAATTTGATGGATGGAAAAAAGCGGTAGCTTTTGCTGAGCTAATGCAAGTTCCAGTGTTTAGTGCTCCTGCTTCAGAAAAGATAGGATTTCCACAAGACCATGATCTCTATGCAGGTGGACTTCCTTTTGCTATCGGACCACTAAGTGATAAACTAAAAGGTTATGATGTAGCTTTAGTAGTTGGAGCTCCTGTATTTAGATATTATCCTTATGTGCCTGGGGATTATATACCACAAGGTTTAGAGCTATTACATATTACTAATGACCCAAGTGAGGCAGGTAGAGCTCCAGTGGGAGATAGTTTAATTAGTAACCCATGTATAGCCTTAGAATATTTAAGTAAACTTGTCAAAGTAGCTCCAAATAAATCAAAGCTAAAAGTAAATCAGAAAGAGTCCTTTACTGCATTAGACTTAAACAAACAAGAGAATATTACTGCTTTGGAGGTTTTCCGATCTATTAGAGAGGTAGCACCTAAAGATGCAATCTTAGTACAAGAATCTCCCTCAAGTGTGGCTGATCTTTTAAAAGCATGGCCTATCACTATAGAGGATGGTTTATATACTATGGCAAGTGGTTCTCTAGGATGGGGACTTCCAGCTGCTGTAGGAGTCGGCTTAGCGCAGAAAAAACTAAATAGTTCACGCCAAGTGGTAGCTATGATAGGAGATGGTTCTTTCCAGTATTCAATACAAGGATTATGGACTGCAAAACAGCATAATCTACCGATTGTGTACATCGTTCCAATCAATAAAGAATATGGTATTTTGAAAGCTTTCGCACAGTGCCAAGATACTCCAAATGTACCTGGACTGGATCTTCCAGGCTTAGACTTTTGTGCACTAGCAAAGGGATATGGTTTAGAGGGTAAAAAAGCTAAGAATTTAAAGGAGCTACAAGAGTTCTATAAAGAAGCATTAAAAGCAGGTAGTCCCGTTGTTCTCTCTATTGAAATTACAAGAGAGGTACCGCCATTATATTAATAATATTTTATTTTCAATAAGTATTCCAGTGAAGTAAAATAGGCGAATATATTCCCTTTGACTAGGAATACTTATTGCTTTACAAACAATAATAATGCCAATTTGCCTATTGTGAAATTTAAGTTATATTTGCATAGTTTTAAAAAAAAATTATGAAAAAATCATTATTAATAGCTGCAATGGCTATTTTTTTTACAAGTTTTAATTCTTATTCACAAGAGATTAAGGAGCCTAATTTTATTGGTGAATGTGTATTAATTCAACCAGACAATTCTACAGTTGTATTAGAAAAGCACTTAACTCAAAGTAGAACAGTTAACTCAACTGGTTTAATGCTAACAGGTATTGGGAAAAGAAGAACTCAGCTTCAGATACCTGGATGTTGTTCTCCAGTTACTGTTGATAATAATAATGAGATACAGTTTATTATTAAAAGTGATGATAATAGAACAGATCCATTTTCAATCATTAAGATCTTTCAATTCGAGAAAAAGAAAAAATTCAGAAGAGCAGAAGTTAGCTCATTCAGTAGCTTAGGTTCTGCTAAATCTAATAACTTTGAGAATGTTCCTTTTACTGGAGAGCAGTATGGAGAAAATTCTTATCTAATAAAAATTAATGCTAACGATATTGAGCCAGGAGAATATGGAATCATCATTTCAAATCCAAATGCTATCGATGGTAGACAAGTAGTGATTTCAGCTTTTTCAGTTAACAAATAGTTGAATTTTACTTTTGTAATAATAAGCCATCTTACGTTAAGTTAGCTATAATTTATATCTAGCAAAAATAGCTTTGTCCTGAAATAGTTTTGTATTTTAATATTAAACTATTTCAGGATATTTTTTGCTAATGTACCTATTTGTATTATAAGTATCCTAGTCTATTGGGTAGCTTTTTTTTACTTTTGATTGGTAAACCTCTAAAAGTGATCTTCTCTAAAATTGTAAATAAGTATTTGTCTTTTTTACTATTGGTTAATTAACATCTACTTCTACACAATATTTCCCCCAATATTCTAGTCTATACTATTAGAAATACTACTAAATCTTCCACAAGTCCAATGTGTGAGTTATTTTGTTTTCATCACTGTGCTTTTCCAATTTATAAATCAAGATTAGTCTTACTTATCTTTTTAAACACTAGTGCTTGAAATCTTTCAATTGACAATTATAGAATTACTACTTATAAAAGAAACTTATAAAATCTAGGTAGTATACTTTTATCCTAAATTGTGATTCTCTATAATCTATTCTGAATTATTCCTCATTTACAAAACAAGCTATAAGAATAAGTAGTGTATTCTAATTACACTTTGCTATTGTGATATACTCTACCATCTTTTAATCCGCTATGGAGTTTAGATACTATGTTGTTTACAACTGTTTCCGAGATTTATAGCTTTTGAGTAAAATGCTTTTCTATAAAGTCATATGTATTTGCTTTTCTCTATTTTTTAGCTCCTTTGAAAGGGTCAGTTACTAGTTTGTTATCTAGTGAATCGTCAGTTTACCATTTACAATCTTATTCATAAGTACCCTTGTTTTTTTATAAAGCTTATTGTTTTATAAAACTTGTAAATATCCAAAAGAGCTTTATATAGGAAAAATAGAAATTGTTATACAAACCACTTAGAGTATGTTATAGGTACGTGTTTCTATGGGGCAGTTTCTATGTGTTTTACTGGTCTTTTTTCTGTATTTGAGAAAAGCGCTGCTAGGGAATTGACAATATTCTACGATGTTTTTCTTTTTAGAATGTACTTTCGGTTTTTTAAAAGGGATTATTGCCCATTTTAAAGCGCTAATTACCTGTTTAATTCTCATCTATTTTGCATTAATTAGTCAAAAAATAGCCTTGAAAAAAGTATTTTTCTATGCGTTAATAATGGTGATTTTTGGTTTGAAAAACCTGCTTTTTTCTTAGCGTTTTAACAATTAATGGTGGTCGTTTTGGCCATTTTCTTTATGTTGATACCTGCCTTGAGGCTCGAATAGCGCTATTTTTAAGTTTCACTAAGATTAGTTTAACAATTTTTTTGACATTTTTTACTCATTGCTATTTTCTGTCATTCATTTTTGTTAAAATAGTTAATATAATTTATAAAATGTAAAAATATGGAGGTGTAGGTAGGGGTTTGAGGGACTTTTTTCGCTGAAAAACGTGTTTTGGTTGCGAATATTATTAACAAAAAATTTTCTTAAAATAATTTTTATACTTTTGGGACCCTCAAAAAACCTTAAAACCATATTTATGAAATTAAAATTTTACTTGACAATTATTCTGTGCACTTTAACAGGTGTCCTCTTTGCTCAACAAAAGACCATTACTGGTACTATTGTTGACGAAGATGGTTTCCCTTTGATTGGTGCCAGTGTTTTATTACAAGGAACTAATTTTGGAACTAGTGCCGATGACAATGGAGTTTTTACAATAGATGCTGCCCCAGGTAATGTACTTGTGGTTAGCTATGTATTTTATACTACACAAAATATAACTATAGATCAAAGATCTCACTATAACATTGTTTTAAGTAGCGAAGATGAGCTATTAGATGATGTAGTTGTAGTGGCTTACGGTACTGCAACAAAAGAGTCTATTACTGGAGCTGTTGCAAGTATTGGAGCTAAACAAATTGAAAGCCGTCCTGTATCTAACGCAGTTGGTGCATTAGAAGGAGCTGCTGCGGGAATCCAGATTAACAATACTTCAGGACAACCTGGTGCAGAACCAGAGGTTAGAATTCGTGGGTTCACTTCAGTAAATGGAAAAAATGATCCATTATACGTTGTGGATGGTTCACCTTACCCTGGAAATATCTCGGATTTAAACCCTGCCGATATTGAGAGCATGACTGTATTAAAGGATGCTTCTGCTTCTACTTTATATGGAAATAGAGCTTCTAACGGGGTTATTATGATTACTACTAAGAATGCTTCTAAAGGAAGTGGTTTCTTAAACGTATCTGTTAAACAAGGGATATATAACAGAGGAACTAGAGAATATGACAGACTTGGAGCAGATGACTTTATGAAAGTAATGTACCAAGGATACCGTAATAATATGCTTACAACTAAAGGTTTAGACAACTGGACATTAGATCAAGCAAACCAATATGCAAATGATAACCTAATTTCTAGTATTCTAGGGGTAAATATTTATAATGCGCCAGATAACCAATTATTTGATGCTTATGGAAACTTATTACCTGGAGTTACAATTAAGGATGGATATACAGATTTAGATTGGTATGATCCTATCCTTAGAACAGGATATCGTCAAGACTATGTAATCAATGGTAGAGTAGCTAACGAAAAAGGAGGAGCTTACTTTTCTACTGGATTCTTAGATGACCAAGGATATGTGAAAAGAACAGATTTTAGACGTTTTACTGGACGTGTAAATGCAGACTACCAAGCTAAAGACTACTTAAAAGTAGGAGGTAGTATGGCTGGATCTCACCAAGAGTCTAGTATGGTAAATGGAACATCAGAAAATAGTGGAAGTTATACTAACCCATTTATGTTCGCTAGAAACATTGCTCCGATTTATTCTATCTATCAACATGATGCTAATGGAGGATTCTTATTAGATGAGTTTGGTAATCGTCAATTTGACTCTGGACAAGGAGGACGTAAACAATACAATGACCGTCACCTTATTCAAGAGAATCAGTTAAACCAAAATAAAATTATTCGTACTACATTAAACGGACATTTCTTTGCGGATGTAACTTTCTTAGAAGATTTTACTTTTACACTAAAAGGGGACTTAAACTTGAGTAACCAGGAGAATGCAAGATATGAAAGTGCTGTAATTGGAGATGGACGTGGAAACGGTGGACGCTCGAAAAGAGAAAATTACCGTTATAAATCTTATACTGCTCAACAATTATTAAACTGGAACAAAACCTTTGGTGGAAGTAAGTTTGATGTGTTAGTAGGACATGAGAACTACTCAGAAGAGTATACGTACTTATACGGAATGAAAGGAAGACAAAACATGGAAGACATCATGGATTGGATTAACTTTAACGAGACAATCAACCTATATGATTACTCTAAGACATACCGTACAGAAGGATTCTTATCTAGAGTAAAATACGATTATAACAATACTTACTTTGCTGAGGCTTCTTTCCGTCGTGATGGAAGTAGTAAATTCCATAAAGATCACCGTTGGGGGAACTTCTGGTCAGTAGGTGGAGGTTGGGTAATCTCTAGTGAAGAGTTCTTTAAATTTGACCCAATGGATTACTTAAAAGTTCGTGCATCTTACGGAGAAGTTGGAAACGACTCTGGAGCGGACTGGTTTGCTTACCAAACGCTTTATGCAATGAGCAAAAACGGTGGACAAGGAGCTTTTTATAAAGACCAAAACGGAAACGAGACTTTACAATGGGAAACTTCTTCTTCTTTTGACTTTGGTATAGAAGCAAGAGCATTTAAAAGAGTTAACCTTGTGCTTGAGTACTTTCATAAAAGATCAAATAACTTATTATTTGATATGAACTTACCACTTTCAAATGGTGCTACATCTAATAAAGATGGAGTTTCTGTATTAACAATGAACTTAGGTAGTATTACTAACTCAGGTATTGAGTTAACAGTTGATGTGGATCTAATTGATACTCATGATTGGAAATGGAGCGTTGGAGCAAATGCTACTTGGATGAAAAATAAAGTAGATCGTCTTCCAGAAGAAAATAGAAAAAATGGTATCGAAGATGGTACTAAGTTAATTATCGAAGGTAAGAGTATCTATGAGTTCTATCTATACCAATATGTTGGAGTAGAAGGATCAACAGGACGCGCTTTATATAAATTTGATTCGGATAAATATTACGTAAAAGATAGTGAAGCTCAAGAGGGTAAAACTAAAGTAACAGACCAAAGTATCATCTCTGAAATCGATGGAGAGTATTATGCTTTAAATGGTACTTATGGTAAGAAAGAGTTCTCAGGAACTGCTATTCCTAAAATGTACGGAAGTTTCTCAAGTGCATTAAGCTATAAGAACTTTACTTTAAATGCATTATTTACTTATTCTATTGGTGGTAAAACATATGATAGCTCATATAGATCACTTATGACTGCTGCAAGTACACCTGGTGCTTTACACAAAGATATCTTAGGTTCTTACGATATGGATAACCCAATAGATCAAGCTATTATTTATGGTGGAATTCCAGCTGTAAACTTCTATGATTCAGATTTCAATAACTTAAGTAACTCTACGCGTTTCTTAAAAGATGGAAGCTATTTTGTAGTGAAAAATATTGCACTGAATTATACTATGCCAAAAGAATTGACAAATAAGATGGGAGTTAACTCTTTAGTATTCAATGTAGGAGTGGAAAACTTAGCAACGTTCACTAAATTAAAAGGAATGAACCCTCAGCAATCTTTTAAGGGAACTAACTCTAATGCTTTTGCAGCACCAAGAACTATTACAATTGGTCTTTCATTAGGCTTATAATGACTAAAAACTACGACAAAATGAAATATATTAAATTTATAGCTTTAGCAGGAATATTATCCCTTGGTTCATGTAGTTCGGATTATTTAGATACTAGTCCAACCAATAAGGTAGATCCTGAGCTTGTATATGCTACCACTAAAAACGCAAAGATGGCCGTTAATGGTATTGCCCGATTGATGACTACTCAATATGAATCGCAAGGTTATAATGGAGAAGGATCTATTAAGCTTTTCTACGGAGAGCTTTCGGGAACTGCTTTAACTACTGCTGTTGGTTCTTCGAATCAAACACAGATCTTAATGCGTAATAACGCAAATAATACTGCTAAATTAAATTATTACCCTTGGCATTATTACTATGGTTTAATTGCTAATGCTAACCTTTTAATAGCACATATTGATGCTGCTAAAGGACCAGAAAAAGAAAAACAAGCTTTAAAAGCACAAGCTTATACTTACCGCGCTTATTCTTATTATATGCTAGCCCAGATTTATGGGAACCGCTGGATAGATTCTTCTAATGGAAGTACTCCTGCAGTGGTATTAAAGACAAGTGCAGAGATTGAGAAATTACCTGTGTCTTCCTTAAAAGATGCATTTGACTTAATTTATAAAGACCTAAACGAGGCTATTTCATTATTTGAGCAAGCTGACTTTAGACGTACAGCAGAGGAGTTCTATATCTTAGATAAAAGTGTTGCTCATGCCGTTTTTGCTAAAGCTGCTTTAGTAAAACAAGATTATGAGACAGCTAATAAACACGCTGCTTTAGCTAGAGTTAAAGTAGGTGGAGGAGAATATGAACTGATGGATGAAGAAGCTTTCAAAAGCGGTTTCAGTAACCCAACATCGGAGTGGATCTGGGGAAGCTACGGAGCTTTCGATGAGACACTTTATTTCTACTCTTACTTTGCATATATAGGGTATAACTCTAGTGCAGGAGCAGTGAAGAATTATCCTAAGATTATCAATAACAAACTTTATGCTAAATTCCCTTCAACAGATGTTAGACAACAATTGTTCTTAGATCCTAAAGACGATGAGTTTAACATTGCTACAGGAGAGGCGAAAAAAGGTTCTGCTTTAGAGATAAGAGCTAGAGAAACTATTGATGGCTTAGACAAGTCTGCTAAGATATTTGCATTAATGCAATATAAAATCAAAGCAAACGATATGCCTGGAGTTGGAAACTTAGTACATATTCGTTCTGCAGAGATGTATTTAGCAGAAGCAGAAGCTAAGTATTTCTTAGGGGATGAAAAAGGAGCTATTGCCCTTTTAGAAACTCTAAATCAAAAAAGAGATCCAAACTATGTTTGTAAAGTAACTGGAAATGCACTTTGGCAAGAGATCAAAGACTACCGCGCTTTAGAATTATGGGGAGAAGGATCTAACTGGTTCGATTTAAAACGTTGGGGAGTTTCTGCTCTTCGCGAAGATTATACACAAGGAGGGAACTTCCCAGTGGATTTCTCTCAAGAGGTACTACCTGATGCTGCTAATCAGTGGACATATGTGGTACCAAACAGGGAAACAGCAAACCAATAATCTCATGTTTGCTAGGATTATGTTATTTTAAGTTAGATAGCCTGAATTAATTCAGGCTATTTTTTTCATTTTATTTTGCGTAGTCCAAAGGAGAATAATAAAAAAGCTATACTTTTAAAGAGTATAACTTTCTTAGTAAGTGTCAAATAGGTGTGTTTTTAGGATTAACCTAAATGTATATTTAATGCAGATAATTATTAAAGCAAGAAGCATACGAACAATTAATAATAGAAACAAAATGAAATTTAGTACAAGTTTTTTCACAGCAGTTTGCTGTTTGTTTTCTTTGGCTAGTTTAGCTAGTTTTTCTACTAAAGAAAAGCCGAAGTTAGTAGTTGGTGTAGTAGTGGATCAAATGCGTTGGGATTACCTTTATCGCTATTATGATCGCTATGGAGAAGATGGATTTAAGCGCTTATTAAATGAAGGGTTTACAAGTGAAAACACCAATATTGACTATGTTCCTAGTGTAACAGCTATTGGACATAGTACATTATATACTGGAAGTGTGCCTGCTATTCATGGAATTGCAGGAAACAACTTTATTATTCAGGCCACTGGCCAAAGAATGTATTGTACAGAGGATACAAGTGTACAGGGAGTTGGAGCCTCAGGTAGTGTGGGACAGCAATCTCCTAAGAACCTTTTAGTTTCCACTGTAACGGATCAATTAAGATTGGCTACTAATTTCCAAAGTAAGGTTATTGGTATTTCTATCAAAGATAGAGGTGGAATTTTACCAGGGGGGCATTTTGCAAATGCAGCTTATTGGCTTGATGGAGATAGTGGACATTGGATAACTAGTACCTATTATATGGATAATTTACCAAAGTGGGTAGATGGTTTCAATAAACAGAAAAACATTGATAAGTACTATAAAAAGGGATGGAATACTCTATATGACATAGATACTTATGTTTTAAGTAATCCTGATGATAGCCCATATGAAGGGAAATTTAAAGGAGAAGACAAACCTGTGTTTCCAAGGGATCTAGTAAAGTTAAAAAAACAAGGTGGTTATGATTTAATCAAGGCAACTCCTTTTGGAAATAGCCTTACTTTAGATTTTGCTAGAGCGGCTATAGAGGCAGAAAACCTTGGACATAATCCATTAAATGTAACCGATTTCCTTGCAGTTAGTTTATCGTCTACCGATTATGTAGGACACCAATTTGGTATTGAATCTGTAGAAATTGAAGATACTTATTTACGCTTAGATCAAGATTTAGCTGCATTTTTAAACTACTTAGATACCACTATAGGTAAGGGAGAATATACTTTGTTTTTAAGTGCAGACCACGGAGCTGCTCATAACCCTGGATTCTATAGAGATCAAAAAGGAAATTCTGGGTATTTTAGTTCTTCCGCTACTCGTAATATGCTAAACGAGAAATTGCAAAACATTTTTAAAGAGGAAAAAATTATCTTAAGCATCACTAACTACCAAGTGCACTTAGATAATAAACTAATACAAGAGAAAAATCTGCCAGAGGCAGAGATTCGTGAGTTTATTGTTGCAGAGCTTAAAAAAGTAGATGGAGTTGCTTTTGTAACAGATATGGATAAGACTTCGGTGTCTAGTATCCCTTCCAAGATTAAAGAAAAGATAATCAACGGATACAACTTAAAGAGAAGTGGTGTTGTTCAGTTTATTTTAGAACCGCAATGGTATAGTGCTAGAGAAAATGCTACAGGAACTACACATGGTACTTGGGGATCTTATGATACGCATATTCCTGCAGTTTTTATGGGTTGGGGAGTTAAGCCTGGTAAAACAGTTCGCCCAACTAATATGACGGATATTGCTCCGACAATTGCAGAGATTTTAAAAATTGAAATGCCTAATGGAAGTATTGGTTCTCCAATATATGAGGCAATAAAGTAAACTTAATTATTTACCGTTATAGTTAATTTTAAAGAGCTGTTTTCTTCTAGATAAGAAAGCGGCTCTTTTTTTCAAATATACCATAGATGAGCTATGTAAGTGTAAAGGAATTTTACAATTTGTATTCAAAAAGTCGTTTTATAATATATTGTAATGTTCCAAACTATGTAAAAAAAGTACAAAGGCGACATAGATAGTTATGTAAGTAGTGCCTTTTTGAATAGCTTGAAATATTTCGTATATTTACTAATAATATCTGAGAATAAATGGCTGAAACAAATATTGTAATCTATAGAATGACCCATATTGAGAATATACCCCATATTCTTAGCAATGGGATAACTCATGGAAATTCCGCTAATTCAAATATGAATTATCGTAATATAGGTGATTTATCTTTGATTGATAATCGTTCCCAAAGAGCAGTTTATATTGATAATGGACATCATATTGACTTTAATACAGAGAGAATAACATTAGGTGACTTTATACCATTTTATTTTGGTGTTAGAATGCCAATGTTATATACTGCTCAAATAGGAGGTAATTTTGTTGAGACTGCTGTATCTCCTGAATCAATTGTATATATAGCATGTTCTATGGACAATATATTACAATCAAATGCAGTTTGTTATTTTAGTGATGGTCATGCAACGAATAACTTTACTTCGTTTTATAATAAAAGCAAAATTCCTCAAATTAATTCTATTTTAGATTGGAATTCTATCAAGACAAAATATTGGGGAGGCCAGGACAATTTAGATGCTAAAAGAAAAAAACAAGCAGAGTTTTTAGTATTAGGAGACATTAAGGTAAATTGTATAATTGGTTATGGATGCTATAATAGTAACGCAAAAAGTCAATTGATTGGCTTGGGTATAGAAGAAGATATGATTAAAGTAATTCCAGATAAATATTTTTAGTAACTTGCGAGTATGATTAAATATGTGATAGGAAATATTTTTGATAGTGAAGCACAAGCACTAGTTAATACTGTTAATACCGATGGTGTAATGGGTAAAGGCATTGCTTTGCAATTTAAGAAAGCTTTTCCTAATAATTATAAATACTACAAGGCAGCTTGTAAAGAAGGGCATATTGCCATAGGAAAATTATTAATATTTGAAGAAGTTAATCTTTATTCGGGTAAAAAAGTAATTATTAATTTTCCTACAAAGAAAAGTTGGAGGAAACCATCAGAATATATCTATATTGAAGAAGGACTTGATGATTTAATTTATCTTATAGAAAAAAACGCTATTAAAAGTATCGCTATTCCACCATTGGGAGCAGGTAATGGAGGATTGGAGTGGTCAATTGTCAAAGAAATTATTGAAAGGAAATTATCAAACTTGAATATTGATATATATGTCTATGAACCTAGTGTTGTTATAAAGGAGCATTTGAAATGCGAGCGTGTTAAACTAACAGATGCCAGGGCGCTATTGCTTTATGTTTTATATGACTTGGTGCGAAATGGAGAATATATATCAGAGTTTTCCAGTGAAAAAGTTTGCTATTTCTTACAAAGGCTAGGAGGTGAACAATATTTTAAATTAAAATTCGAGCCTAATTTTTATGGGCCTTACTCTGGTAAAGTAAGATATGTTTTAAATGTTCTTAATGGAAGTTATATATCTGGCTATAGTGATATGAATAAAAAACCTTTTGAACCTCTTTCTATTATCACTGAAGGATATGAGGATGTTATAAAGCATATTGAAAATAATCAGGAGCTTAAAGATCTAGCTATAAAGACGACAAATTTTTTAACTGGGTTTTATTCAGACTTTTCTCTAGAATTATTATCGAGCTTAGACTATCTATCCATTAAGTTGAATTCACATGATATCACTACCTTAACCCAAGGTCTTGAAAATTGGAGTGATAGAAAGAGAAGTTTGTTTTCAAATCCCAAGTTTGTTAATATATCTGTACAGCATCTAAAAAAAATTCACTCTTTCAGCTAATATTGGAATATAGTGTGTTTCTTTATAACTAATGTTTTGATAAGAAAGTTCATGATTTTATTTAGTAATGTTATTTAAAAATAAAGGATATTTTATGTAATTATAAGTTGACAATTTCAATTCATTTGAAATTGTCTTTTTTTTTCCTGGAAAATAAATGAAACTTTTAAAACTTATCTATTTCTTTAAGTATAAAGGAGTTAACTTAAAGGATAAAAGACTAAGGGGTTTTAGCTTTTCAAGGTCGTATTTTGTTTTTATATTTAAGCAAAAAACATGACTTTCGAACAACAACTACAAAACAAAATAGATTTAAAGACTAAACCGTTAGGATCTCTAGGGGTGTTAGAAAAAATAGCTTTTCAGATTGCTAAAGTACAAAACACTCTTTGTCCAACATTGAATAATCCATCGATGTTTGTCTTTGCAGGGGATCACGGCTTGGCTTTAGAGGGAGTAAGCGCATACCCACAAGAGGTAACCCACCAAATGGTATTGAACTTTTTAAACCAAGGTGCAGCTATTAATGTGTTTTGTAAGCAAAATAACATAGCCTTAAAGATTGTAGACGCTGGAGTTAATTTCGATTTTGAGCAGGCCCCTTTGCTAATTAAAGCAAAAGCTGGTTATGGTACTTTGAGTGCTTTACATCAAAAAGCCCTGACTAGACAACAATTGGAATATTGCCTTGTAATGGGGGCTAAAGTTATACAAGAGGCTCATGGGAGTGGATGTAATATAGTAGGATTTGGAGAGATGGGAATAGGTAATACTTCTAGCGCTTCTTTAATTATGTCTTTACTTAGTAAAAAACCAATCTCTGCTTGTGTTGGTAGAGGAACAGGAGTAGATGATGCCCAATTGGCTCATAAAATAGAGGTGTTGGAGAAAACAGCTGCTCTTCATAAAGACTGTAGCAATCCCTTAGACATACTTCAAAGCGTAGGTGGATTTGAGATTGCTCAAATTTGTGGCGCCATGCTAGAGGCTCATAGTAAGTCTATGATCATTTTAGTAGATGGCTTTATTGCTACCTCAGCCTATGCTATTGCTCAAGCTTTACAGCCTAGCATAAAAGATAATGCCATATTTACCCATGTATCTAAGGAAAGCGCACATAAAGATTTTGTGGATTATTTAGGTCATCGCGCCTTAATGGATTTAGAGCTTCGTCTAGGAGAAGGTACAGGATGCGCTTTGGCTTACCCACTGGTACAAGCGAGCGTTAATTTCTTAAACCAAATGGCAAGTTTTGAGTCAGCAGGAGTTTCTAATAAATAAGCAATGATCAAAAAACAACTACTATACTTTTTAACGGCTCTGATGTTTTTTACTCGGATTCCCGTATCTAAGAACTTACCCTATAGCTCAGAGATATTAAATCAAAGCCAAAAATACTATTCCCTTGTGGGAATAGTAGTGGGCTGTTTTAACGCTCTTGTGTTTTTAGTTTTGCAGCTGATTCTGCCTTTAGATGTAAGTTTACTTATTATGATGGGGTGTAGTGTTCTTTTGACAGGGGCATTTCACGAGGATGGTTTTACGGATGTTTGTGATAGCTTTGGGGGAGGTTATGGAAAAGAAAAAATTCTTTCCATAATGAAAGATAGTAGGATAGGGGCCTATGGAGTAATTGGAATAGTACTTTTACTTGCTATTAAGTTTACCTCTATGGTGCATTTGGCTTCCATAGATGTTGTTTATTTTGCTCTAATTCTTATTGCTGCTCATAGTGCTAGTAGATTTTTCTCAGGCCTTATGATCTATACCCATACTTATGTAAGGGATATAGACCAAAGTAAATCAAAACCAATGGCTAGTAAGGCCTTGCCCAAGGGTAATCTGCTAATTAGCTTAGCTATTACTTTACTTCCTTTTTTGTTTTTCTTTAATCCCATCTTTTTATTAGTATTACCCTTTGGGTATGGGGCCTATGCTTATTTGGGATGGTATTTTAATAAACATATTGGCGGGTATACGGGTGATTGTCTTGGTACAGTGCAGCAGTTAAGTGAAGTAATGATTTATATAGGTTTTTTAGTAATATGGAAGTTTATGTAATTCGGCATACCCCAGTAGAAGTTGCTAAAGGGGTTTGTTATGGGCAAAGTGATCTTTCTCTTAGAAAGGACTTTAAACAAAAAGCTTTAGAATATAAGAGTCAATTACCAAAAGAATTTTGTCAGGTCTATTCTAGTGGACTATTAAGATGTGATACCCTAGCTAGAGAGTTCTCAAATTCTATTGTAGTAGAGGACTCTTTAAAAGAGATGAATTTTGGAAAGTGGGAAAACAAAGCTTGGGCGCAGATAGATTCTAAGGAGATTGATCCGTGGTATAAGGATTTTGTTACTACTAAGGTACCCCAGGGAGAAAGCTTTTGGGAGCTCTACCAAAGGGTAAGTATTTTCTTAGAGGATTTAAGAAAGCAATCCCATAAGAGGGTTCTAATTGTAACCCATAGTGGGGTAATGCGCAGTATGTGGTGTTACCTTTTGGGTATTGCTTTAGAAAATGCCTTTAAAATCCCTATTGAATATGGAGATATTCTTCGATTTGATTTAGGATTATCTGCCCCTATGGATAAACTATATTTAAAAGGAGCCAATAAGGAATCTACTTTATAAAATGTTTTAAAAAAGATAGAAATTATATTGTCTTTCCTTGTTAATAGTCTGTTTTTTCAGCAAATATACTTATATTGTAAGGGCTAACTAACACCTTATAAATAAGTAAACTACAGCTTATGAGAAAACAACTATTAGTACTTTTTATGCTCTTTAGCTATTGCATTGTGATGGGCCAAAGTAAAGAAGACTTTGAAAGAGTAATGCAGAACTTTAAAGAGAATTACAACCAAGGTAATTCAGAGGGTATCTTCAAAGATTTGAATGTTACTATGCAAAATGCTCTACCCTTAGAGCAAGTAAAACAATTAGTGGGAGGCTTAAAACTCCAAGTAGGAGAAATATCCACCTACACCCTAGAGGAATTATCCCCTAAGGGATATGCAGATTTTAAAACAAATTTTACTAACACTCCTTTGATAGTAAGGATTGCTTTAGATAAAGAAAGTTTGATCAGTGGACTTTTTTTCCTTCCCTATACGCCAAAAGTAGAAAATGCAACCACGGTAAATGCCTTAAAGGATATGCCAGAGGATATAGCGAATCTATTGTTTGACAAGACTAAGAATATGGCCGAGGGTACTCAAGTTTCTCTTGCACTAGTAAAGGGAGAAAACATTGTATACTATGGATTAGTCAAGAAAGGCGATTCTATTGTTTCTTTAGACAATAGAAATAGTGTTTTTGAAATTGGTTCTATTACAAAAGTTTTTACAAGTACCGTCTTCTCTAGCTTAATACAGCAAGGGAAAATAGATAAAAATGCAAACGCGAATGATTACTTCGCGTTTACTTTTTTAAGAGATACTCCCATTTCCTTACTTTCTTTAACCAACCACACTTCGGGTCTACCTAGACTGTCTTCTAATATGGATCTTAGTAGTATAGAAAACCCTTATCAAAAATATACTAGAGAGGATTTAGATACTTATTTAAAAGAGTCTTTAGTTTTTGAGAGTGAGCCCTTAACGGTAAGTTCTTATTCCAATTTAGGTGTAGCTCTTTTAGGCTACTCTTTGGAGAAAAGCCAAAACAAGGCTTTTCTAGCTCTTTTAAAAGAAAATGTATTAGATAAATATGGTTTAGAGCATACTTATGTTAGCCCAAGTAAGGTGGATCCCACTTCTTTAGTTATGGGACAAGATAAGGATGGTAACAAGGTGATTAACTGGGATTTTGATGTGTATTTTCCTGCCGGTGGATTATTATCTACTTCTGTTGATTTAAGCCATTTTTTGCAATGTCAATTCAATGAGAAAGATAGTGTAATGCGTTTAACTCATCAGCCAACTTTCACCTCTTTAGGTGGCAGTTTTGGTATGGGCTGGTTTTTAATGGATGGACCAAATAAGCAAAAGTGGATATGGCATGGAGGCGCAACTAATGGATATACCTCAGCTATGATAGTAGATACCAAAAGTAAGGTGGGTGTTGTTGTATTATCCAACGTTTCTGCCTTTAGTCCTTTTTCACAAAACATCAATACTCTGGGCATTGATTTAATGGAATATGTCTATTAAAGCTTTTATGTTTTAAAAGCTTTAGATGTATAAAAGATAAGCTATTGAGTTGGAAGTTTAAATTAATCAAAATATAGGTAGGAGTTCTTTACCAATATTTTACCAGCGCTTTTACTCACTTTTTTACCCTAGTCTTAGCTAGGGACTCTCTAATGTATTACAAACTTTTTCAAGTGATGTTCCTTTTTGTTTTCATTTTAAAAGACAGAGAAAAAGACTTTGAGATAAATGGATTGTTGCTCTAATATATTATCCCCAACCTTATTATTAGACCTGTTATGAAATATTTATTTTTACTAGTATTTACCTTTTTGGGCCTTGGTAGCCTTAATGCGATGCCTTTTAAAATTAAAGGAGAAATCCAAGGTTTGACCCCAGGAGATACCCTTTACTTTGACAAGATAACACAACCTGGATTTAATCAATCTTTAGCCTTTAGGGTCATTGTTGACAAGCCAAATGAATTTAGCTATCAAGGAGATCATGAGGATACAACTCTTTATATGATGAGATATAAGCCCATATCAGGGGAAAAGGTTATTTCCTTTAAGACAGGGGCTTTGATGTTGATTAAGGACAAGCAAACGGTATTAACAGGTAATACTGATCAAATTTATACCATAGATAGAAAAGGTGGATTGTACGATAATGAGGAGTTACAAAAAATTCTGAAAGAAGATAATTTATCAGCTAGCAATATAGGGGATTACTATAGATTACTAGAAAAGGCTAAGAAAGGCCAAGATTCACTGGCAATAAAAGAGTATTCCAAAGAGTTGCGTTCTTTAAATGAAAATTACGGCCAAGAATATATGCGCTTAGATTCTTTGTACCAGAAGTTCTACGATGCCAATCCATCTTCTTTACACACAGTAGTTGCGACTTTAGAAACAGTAGGGTATAAGCCTTATGCGTTTAGTGTTTCTCGTTATCAAAAGATGGACCATAGCGCTAAGCAAAGTAATTTAGGAAAGGCTTTGAAAAAAGAACTAGATATACTAGAAAAATTAGAACCTGGTGCATATGCTCCTGACTTTGAGTTAACCGCTACAGATGGTAGCAAGATTGCTTTAAAGGACTTAAGGGGTTCTTATGTATTACTTTATCACTGGGGAATTTGTCCTGGTTCTTTTCAAAGAGAAACCGATATAGTAGAGTTTCAAAATAAATTTAAAGACAAAGTAGCTGTTATTGGAATAACACAGAGCCTTTTAGATATTCAAGAGTTCTATGACAAGACATCAGAGAAAACGCAAGTGAGAGGGGTGCCCGTACAACCTCTTTTAGAAAGTATGCTTGCTCACCCTTGGTTAGAGACCGAAAAAATAGAGGCCAATCAGCAAATGTTAGCAGATTATCCCTTTGCAAGTCTACCTGCTTTTGTTTTTATTTCTCCTAAGGGAAAGATAATTTCTAGAGGGTCGCACGATACTTTTTTCAAAGCTAGGGAAATATTAGAATCTGAGTCGGCTAATCTATAAGACTATGGACAACCATTTGATTACCATATATGCTTCCTTGTTACTAATGGTCTTTTACAAAGGATTTAAAAGGAAGTGTTTTTAAGAATCAATAATAATATTAAGTCATATACTGTATGCAATTAGTTTATTCAATCCTGTGTATCATAGGGGGTAGCGTTTATGTATTATCTTTATACTTTAGAAAAGATAGAGATATTAATTGTTGCGATAAATCAATGAAATTACGAGGGTATATGGTAGGTATTGGTTTTTTTATTCTAGGGATAGTAATGCTATGTAGGTATTTTTTCCATTTGTAATTTTTTTGAACCTTTAGATTAGATAATCATAATAAAGAAGAATTAGGCTATGAGAAAGAAGATGTTAATAAATGTCGTTATTGGAATCTGTATTTTTCTGTTTTTTTATATTTTAAACTCTTCAAACCCAGTTAAGTTTGTGATCCAAGATATAAACATGGGCTTTAAGGGAATGATAGTAGAAAAATATACTGTAAGGGAAGGTGTATATCCTACTTTTTTAAAAGTTAGATCACAAAATGAAATCTTAGATATTAACCCTTCTTTCCAAGTTATGCATTTTGCTGAAATAGGAGATAGTATTATTAAAGTTAAGGGGGAAAATATTTGCTATATCCTAAAAGGTAATGATATAAGCAAAGAATTCTTCTACGTGAGTATTTCCAAAGAGCAGCGAGAGAATAAAAGATTTCCTTCACAGTGGAAGAATAAATGGATGGGCGCAACATTTATATTAGATTCTGTGTATATTGCGAGGTAATTTTTATGTAAATAATTATTTCATCCCCTATAAATAGACAATTGAAAGTAAAAAATGTATTATTATATAAAACCGTAAAATGAAGCTACTTTACATCCTGTTTTTTGTGACTTTAGATCTGTTGATTTTTAGTTATTTGATTAAGAAAATTAGATTAAATAGGACTGTTTCCATTTTATGTATTGCATTGCTGTTTATTTTTGTTGGTATTCATTTTTTGAATCCTTCAGGAGGAGCGATACCCAATGAAATCTTTAAGATACTAATTGGTTTTAGTATGTCTTTATTTGTTTTTAGATTTGGAAAAAATCTAAGTATGTGGGTTTCATCTATGCTCAATAAAGAAAAGGATGAGCTACTTTTAAAGTGGTTTGGATTTTGGGTGGATTATGTAATTTATGTAATGGTTATCATAGTTCAGATAGGGATTATTATTGATGCTCCATAGTAGAGTTATATTAACTCAGCTACCAGTGTTTTGGGTAGTATGCTAAAAGCAATTAGGTATAGTTATAGGCATAAAATATTTAACAATAACTCTGAATTTACTGGTAGCTAAAAAGGTTTAAATAGTATAGAAAATACTTGATTTTTGCATAGATACAATTTGTGTTTTATTTAGTTTTTTTGAAATTATTAGACAGAATTTGTTTTTAAGAAAACGCTTGGGTAAATGTTTATTCCATAAGTATTTCCTTTGCTTTTGTTTATTTTATTTTTTAATTCTACTTATCCCTTTATATAACAAACATAAGAGGTGGGAAATGGATAAGTTAGTGGTTGTGTTTTTTACAGCTTGTTTATTGTTTCTCCTTTTCTTGTAAAACTATGATTTTGACTGTGAACAATTATACGTAAATCGTATAGGTTCTATTGGCTTTGGTGTTTTTTATCGTAATTTTGTACAAAAGAGGTATGCTCTTTGCTATTTTAAAGGTTGTTATTTAAGGCAGTTATATACAAAATGAAGGATTATTTAAAGCTCACTAAGTATTGGAGAAATTCCTTAGTGGATCAAAAGTATGGACAAGGTAAATTTACGTTGCAAGAAGTAGCAGATAAACTTATCACCTATAGTGGGCAATGGTCTTATTTTGTGGATAGTAAAGCAGTATTAGCCCGTCTTATAGAACCCTTTAAAGAAGAGTTGCAAGACTACTGTCTTATGACAAAAGCCTTTGAAAAGGCAAATACTCACTTGCAGAAAACATCGGATCTATTTCCAGAGGTATTTTACGGTATCTCCCTTAAGGTAGGACTCTCTAGCTTTGGGTTTATCTATCCTTTAAATAACCCTACCATTGCAAGAGATTTATTAGCTCCATTAGATAAAGAGGACTTTTGTATTGGGAAGGTAGAAGACTATGATTACTATGTTGTAGAACATAAAGCCCCTGAATTTACTTATAGCAAAGACAATCCTTGGGAAAAAGCCTATAAAGAACATATTGAAAAGCCTTTTATAGATGGCCTTTTTAAGGAGCTTGTTCTAAAGGGAATAGTACCCAGTAAAAAGGCGGAACAAACCAAGGATAAAACCGCATTAATCTTACATTTATACAAATTTAAGAGCCAGGAGTTTTTACCCGTATATAGAGCTTATTGCCATAATTGGGATCAAAATATATCCTTAATAATACAAAATAATACGGAGTTTTTAGAGGCATTTGAAGAGTACGAGTCTAAATGGAGAGAATATGACTCTTACCTAGAGGCTCTTTTTAGCTATGTGGTGAAGGATACAAGCATTTTACAGGCTTACCACAAAGTAGATGTAATCAGTTTCTATCCCACTGCTTTAGATGCTAGTGTGTATGTGGTTCCTGTATACGAGGATATTAGTAGTAAGAAGGTTTTGAAATCGGATTTGTTACTTTATAAAAATTATGCCAGCCTTTTAAAAAAGCAGCAAAAGCCACTTATTGATACAAGGGAGTTTTTTGATAAAAGAGTTGGACATAATAACAATACCTTTCCTTTAGCTAAGGCCCAAGCCTTAGCTGTTAGTACTTTACATAGCATTTCTAAAGGGGAAGTATTACCAGTGAACGGACCTCCGGGAACAGGAAAGACCACCATGGTTTTATCGGTTGTTGCTTCTTTATGGGTGGAGCATGCCTTAAAACAAATGGAGCCTCCTATTATCGTGGCTAGTTCTACTAATAATCAGGCAGTAACCAATATTTTAGATGCCTTTAGTAAGGATTTTAGTACTTTAGATACCGATTTACACCAAAGATGGCTAGTAGATGTGGATAGCTTTGGTAGTTATTTTCCATCCAAGAAAAATAAAGATGCAGCCCAGCAAAAGGGCTATATGGGGCCTTCTAGCTTTAAAGATATGGAAACCCCAGCTTACTTTGAAAAAGCCAAAGAAGAGTTCTTAAATAAGGCAAGTGTATTTTTAAAAAAGGATGACCTTAGTTTACAGTCTGCTAAAGAAGGAATTTTTAAAAAGCTAAAAAGTAAACACGACCAGCTTATTGCCCTACCTAAGAGTTATGAGAAATTCTGTAAGGCAAAGCAAAGATTAAACGATGTACTAGGAGTTATAAATGCAGATATACTAGATCTGGATAATTCAATTTTAGATGGCTTAGTAAATAAACTAGCTAAAATAAACGAGATAGATGATTTATGGCAAGAGTATTTAGCCCAAGAAAGCGTGGTGGATATTACCCTTTCCTTTGTTGGGGCTATGACAAAGAAAAGAAATGCCAAAGCTAGGGTTTACGCCAAGAAGCATCAGTTTGATGTTTTATTTGATGTAAAGGATTTAGATGTGATGACAATGGATGAGTCCATTGAAGATTTGCGTAATCAAACTCTTTTTGAAATCCAACAATTGGAGGCCTTTAAAGCCCTTTGCTTTAGCTTTGAGCAAGAGCTTAAAGAGGTAAGCACTGCTTTAGAAGTAGATAGTAGTTTTGAGAAGATAGATCAACAGGCAGATTGCAGCATCCGCTTTGATATGTTTTGGATTGCTAGTCACTACTGGGAAGCAAGATGGCTATTAGAAATGGAGGAATTAATAAAAGAAGAGCAGTTAAAGAAAATCCATTTCACCTTTGAGCCTTTTCAAAGAAATCAGTGGACTAGAAGAATGAAAGTCACTCCAATTGCGGTAATGACTTGCTTTATGCTTCCAGATCATTTTTCTTTCACTAGAAACTTAAACCACAATAACCCAAAGGCAGATTACCTATATGACTTTATAGACTTATTAATTATTGATGAAGCCGGACAAGTTGCCTCTCAAGTAGCTGGGGCAAGTTTTGCTTTTGCAAAAAAAGCTTTAGTAATTGGGGATAGCCAGCAAATTGCTCCTATCACAACTTTAACCCAAAGTGTAGATATTGGAAATTTACACGATGCTCAGTTAATTGATAAAAGCCAATCCATTAGGGATATTGATCAGTGTTATAGGGATTTACAAGCTAAGGGAATTACTGCTTTAAAGGGTAGTGCAATGGGTGTTTGTCAAGAAAAGACGCCTTATATAGCGGAAGAAAATCTAGAGCCAGGCTTATATTTATATGAACATAGACGCTGCTATGATTCTATTATCTCTTTTAGTAATGAGCTGTGTTACCAAGGTATATTACAGCCCAAAAGAGGGGAACCTGCCCAAAAGGGTTTATTGCCTAGCATGGGATACTTACACATTGATGGTAAGTGTACCTTTATGGATCAAAGTAGGGTTAATTATGTAGAGTCTAAAATAATAGCAGGGTGGATTATAAATAATTACTTCAGTTTACTTAAAGCTTATCCAGGCAAAAGAATTAAGGATATCATAGCAGTAGTTACTCCCTTTAAACAGCAATCTTTAGCTATTTATAGGGATTTACAAAAGGCAAGTAACAAAGAAATACTTCAGGAGTTATCTACCATTACAGTGGGTACAGTTCACTCTTTACAAGGAGCAGAGAGAGATGTAATTATTTTCTCTCCTACTTATTCTGTGGATAATAATGGAAACTTTATCAATAGTAGCCCAAGTATGCTCAATGTTGCTGTATCAAGGGCTAAGGATAGCTTTTTAGTATTTGGGGATATGAATTTGTTTGATTCAAGTAAAGCCACTCCAATGGGTATTTTAGCAAAGTATCTATTTAACGACAGTGAAAATGAATTAAACTACAAACATCAGTATAATGCGATTTTTGCCAGAGAAGACTTATTACAAGCTTCTAGTGAGATATATACCCTAGCTGACTTTAAAGAGCATGATACCTTTTTAAAGAAAATGCTTCAAGAGGCCAATAAGCGTATTGTTATTATTTCCCCTTGGCTTAAATATACCACTATTAAGAACAATGATTATACCTCCTTGTTATCCAATACCTCTTTAGATATAACCATTTATACAGATAGGAAGTTTAATACCTATACGAATAACCAGCCTTGTATTCAAAAGCAAAAGGAGTTTGATTCTACCTTAGAGCAATTAAAGCAAATGGGAGTACAGATTGTTGTGGTTAACAATATACATAGCAAGATTGTGATAAAGGATGACAACTGTCTTTGTATGGGGTCTTTTAACTGGTTTAGTGCCAATAGAAATCCGAAATTGGCCAATAAGGAACACTCTTTGGTATATTACGGTCAGGATATGAAAACGGAAATAGAACAGATTCTACAACAGCTTGTGTAATAGGGGGGAGTTTTATAAAAACAGAGATTGCCATTATATAGGATACCAAATAATATAGTGATCCAAAAAGGAAAGAATTACTTTCCATGCATTATATTATACCAAAGAAACCCGTTAGTTACTCCATGTAAATTATTTTGTATTTTAGGCTCCTAGCTTTAGCAATAGCTAAATATAAATATTACCTCTACCAATAAAATAGTTTCATGACAATCAGCAAAATTATCGACCAAATCTATAAAATGCCTCCCCAGTCCAAACAAACGTTGATGAATTGTATTGAACAGGTGAGCTATCCCAAAGGGCATATCCTTTTAAGGGCAAACTATGTGGAAAAAAACATCTATTTTATCCAAAAAGGAATAGTTAGAGCATACGCTCCCTTAGAGCAACAAGATGTTACCTTTTGGTTTGGTGAAGAAGGCCAAGCTATCCTTTCTATGAGAAGCTATGTGGAAAGCGAAAAAGGATATGAAAACATTGAGCTTTTAGAGGATTGTGAATTATATGAAATACAGATTGCCACACTAACCAATTTATACAATCAGGATATTCATATCGCCAACTGGGGTAGAAGATTAGCCGAAAGAGAACTATTAAAACTAGAAAGTAGGCTAGTGTCCTTTGAATTACTCTCCGCTAAAGAGCGTTACGATGAATTTATAGCTAAATCGCCAAGTCTACTTCAACGTGTACCCTTAAAATACATTGCCTCTTATTTGGGAATAACTCCGGTTAGTTTGAGCCGAGTTCGCAAGAAAAGTTAGTTTTTTTTATTGCATTAATTATCATAGGATAATTTTGGTCTTATTATTTGGCAATAACTTCGCAGCTTATTATTAAAAAACTAAATCATTTCTGATTATGTCTAATGCGAATATTAAAAAACCATTATCCTTAGCACAAATTATCCCTGCCAAAACACGTATGCGCCTTCTAGCGATATGGTTGACTGTGGCCTTATTTATGGTCTTTGGTAATTCCTTGGTGAACGATACCATGTCTTTTACTACAGCTGCCTTGGGCTTTGCTGTATTATTAACTACCATTATCGTAGCTGCCTTTGGTGTAGTTCAACAGGCCGATGAGCTAGCTCATAAATTAGGAGAGCCTTATGGAACCTTAATTCTTACCTTAGCTATTGTTTCCATCGAAGTAATACTGATTCTAGCCGTGATGAGCGGGCCTGGTGAAAACCCAGCTATCGGAAAAAATTCCATTTTTTCTGTGATGATGATTATCATGAACCTAGTAATCGGATTATGTATCCTACTAGGGGGATTAAAATATGGAGAACAAGAATATAACTCACAGGGCACTATGTCCTATCTAGCAATGATTATCATGTTAGGAGGTATAGGAATGATGTTACCAAATACAATCATTGGAGCAGCACCAGGGGTGTTTAGTAATTCCCAAGCAATTATGTTTTCTTGTTTGATCATCGTATTATATGGTTTTTTTCTATTACTACAAATAAAGGAATACAGACATCTATACGTGCAACCCAAACAAGGCTTCATGGAAATTCCATTTACCCAAAGACATACTTTAATTACATCCGATAACACTGCAAGCCAAACAAGCGATAATAGCATAAAAGAGATATGGATTCGCTCGATTGTTTTAATAGCTATGATCCTTCCTATTGTCTTGCTTTCGCACTTTATGGCTGTGGTGGTAGATTTTGGTATCCACGCAACTAAATTACCTCCGTTTTTAGGTGGGGTATTAATCGCGATTATTGTATTTATCCCCGAGTCAATAACTGCCATAAAAGCGGCACTTAATAACGAGTTTCAAAGAGCCGTTAATCTGTGCCACGGAGCTTTTGTCTCTACTGTTGGATTAACCATTCCTGCGGTTCTTATAGCCGGAGTAATGACTAGTAAGATCGTGATGTTTGGACTTAACCCAACGGAAATTATTCTTTTTGTAATCACTTTACTTTTAAGTATGTTGACATTCTTGGGCAAACGAACTACCCCTATATTTGGGATAATGCATCTAGTGTTATTTTCCGTGTTTATTATACTGATTTTTAATCCTTAAAACTTAAAAACAAAGCTGTCGTTTCTTATAATAACTTTAAGGGATGAAGGACTCCAAGTTTTTTATCCAGGGTAATCCACAAGAAGTAAAACCTTTGGTTATCCCTGCAAGTCTAATGAAATGTTTATTGTTTTAATACTGGTAATCATATAGCATGGTGAGCTAGCCTTTCACTGCTATAAAGCTTGACGCTAACTTGATTAAAGCAAATGTAATCCCTAAACGCAGAGCGATTACTTGGATATTGAGAACTATTTTCCGACAATGGATTAATCAGATAGGGGTTTTCTAGCCTTTATCCTTTACTAAACATATTCTTACAAGGCCCAATAGAGAGGGGTTTTTCCCCACTTCAAGGTGAATTTATTAAAAAACTTTTTTATCGATGAAATTTGAATCAATCATTTTATTTCATTCATATAGCAATCTGTTCTTCTGTAAAAGAATTGGGCTTAATAGAGTAAATTATTTTACAAAGAAAGGGTTTAATTGAAAAATACTAACTTTTCAATCTATTAATTAGTAGAAGGCGGTTTTGTCTTTGTGAAGTAATTTTAATACTAAGATTCTTTAACTATATTTGCCCCTTAATAAAATCTAAAAAAGGTAAAGCTTTAAAGGAGTTTGTTGCCTATTTTATGCTTTAAATTATTACCTTTACCCAGGTTGGTTTTTTAAAGACCCTAAGATAATATTTCGACCTATCTTTTTTAAAATAAAAAGTAGGCCTTACAATAATAGTTCGTATTTTCTTTGTTCTTACGCTTTATAGCAAAGATTATATCCTCTTTTGGGGGCAAACCCTCCCCCAAAAGATGAACTAGTTCTCTATACCACCTCAACTATTAATTGTAATCTATATACTCCCTTTTTATTACTATTAATCACTTCTAAAGGTAATGGTGTATTATATGCCTATTTTACTTGGTAACTATAATTGTGGAGTCTGTTATGATTTTCTAAAAAGAGTCGAGGTAGCCAGTACTACATTAAGAAATTCAGATTATATTCTCATAAAAAAACCTCAGAACGAATCCTGAGGTAATATCTAACATAGAAGTGAAGCTTCTTGCTTATTTGTATGTCTATTAGCCTTGTTATTTTCAATAGTAAAAAGTAAAATGATCTAAACCAATAGCTTAAAGTGCCAAAGAGGTATAAATATTGGCTAAAAGATCATCTTATTATAGAGTAGAAATATTTCTTGAAATATCTCTACTCTATATGATGTTTTTATAGTTCGGGTATTATGACCAGTTATTCTACCTTGCTATTAGAAATAATAGTTAAAGCTTCTTCTTCTAGTCCATTTCTGAATACCCATCTAGCATGGCTTAAACGGGATTTTTGAGAGTTTAAAGAATAGTTTGAATAGTCTGGAAGGTAGCTAGCTACATCTTCAATAGTTGCATTAATGTTGGCATTTAATGCTGGATATAAGCCATGTTTAAAGACTAGTTTTCCAGCACTATTTAATTTTTTTATTAGTTTATCTTCAGCCAAGTTTTCATCTTGGATTATTTCTGTAAATTTAACTTTTTTAGCAGCTTTTTTTTTCTTTTTCTTTTTCTTTGCGTCTGACCAAGTTATATTGTTAATAATTTGTCCTTCAGAAAAATCATATTCCATAGACACCTTTTCTAACTCCGCCATTTCCGTAGGGAATGTTTCTTTTAAATACTGATGAACATAATTTATCAGTGCTGGTTCTTCTCCAAGTCTTTTACCACTATAGTTAACTAAGTTGTTTTTTGGAATTAAAAAAGAGTTTAATGGATGAACTAGGCGAATAAAATGAGCTTTAGCAATTTTCTTCTCTTGTTCAGAAATTTCGCATTCTAATTTTCTCATTTTTGTTAGCTCACACCACTCTTCTCGTTCAGGATTAGGGAAAAAATTTCTTAAGGACTTTCCATCATATCCTGTACCAACTGGCTTTATATGTGCTAAGGTCCAACCAGCAGCATTAATGTTTTGCTGTTTTACTCCATTTGGACTGAAATAACTTAATTCTTTTTCTTCTTTTGTAGTTTTTAAGGCGAATATAAGTTTTTCTTGATTGAACAAAGCGTTAATATCCTTGAAGCTATAGTGTAATCCACCTACTTTGGCTGCAGTAAAGCTTAATGCAAATGTGTTATCACAGAAAACTATTCTATTTCCATCTTTAAATTCGGTTAAAAAACCTCTTCTAAGTTGGGAATAATTTTCCTTAGAAAACGACCCATATAATCTAATAAAATAGGTAGCTGTAGGTTGTTTTATGTAGTCCATTAAAGCTTTATGTTGGGCTTTAATAGCTTTTTTATCAGAGAATTGATCTTCTACTAATTGTTTGAAAAAATCTGAAATATCTGTTGCGCTTCCTTGTGTTATAGGCTGCATCGGATGATAATGATTGATTAACATTTTGTGATTAATTTAATTATTATTTATTGAAAATTATGGTTTTCCCTGTTTAAATATAAGAATTAACTCTTATACTGTTAGTCAAAGGAATATGTAATCTAGTATACTACTCATTTACGTTAGCTATTTAATAGGTAGCTATAAAAAGTTTGTTAACCTTTTTTGTTATATTACTTTTCTAAAGCACTTTTTCTTTTTTGCTTTTGTTTTGATAATTCAAACCAGATACTAACTAGTCTTCTTTGCGGATCATACCAGTGGTTAGTAACAAGGTATTTTCGATTTTCAAATACAAAAACATTTTTTGATTTGTATGTATAGTATCTTGGTTTACCTCCATATACGGTATAGGGAGTTACATCAAATCTATTAATAGCAGTAACATCTAACAGCAATGGATAAGGCAATCTAAAGAGCTCTTTGCACAATGCTTCATCAGTAAAGGTATCAATGAAATCTATTTTACTTTCTTTTATTTCTTGAAGTAGATTAAAAATAAAGTCTTGGTTTTTTACTCTAGGTAAACCGGTATTTATCGCGTCTTGTTTTTTAGATGTTTCCATGATATTTAAAATTTAGCTTGTTATGTTATTGGTTTTTGGTAAGCATTGGATTTGAAGCTTGTTGTAGGTAGTAAAACCCGATTCAATTTTAGTGATTTGAATGCGGTGTTATTTTAAAAGGTTTGTAATTCCGTATAATAGCGGGAAAAAACCACTGTGATAAACCACTTTTGTAGTCCATTTCGATTGTCATCTTCCCATTTTTTGCGCACATAGAAGCTTTGTTTTTCAAATAAAACAAAGGCATCTGTGAAGTAATCACTTTGCTTAAATCGGTTTGTACCTTTTTGGGCAAGAACCGGATTTTCTACACCAAATGTGTTTTTACAAAAGGTAATACTGAATAAATCTAAAAGCTCATCTATGCTTAAAAGATTGCGTTTGGTCAGTTTTTTAAAAATGGAAAAAGCCATTTTTTGAGTGGATAGCTTTTCAAAGCTCTGTAATTCCTGTATTAGTACATTGATGTGATTTTTTAAAATAGCATATTTATTACCTTCTTGGATTTCTCCTCTTATTTTAAGAAATAACCCGATTGGAAATTTTGTAGATTTATCCTTATCCTGCTGTTCGCGACTATGTAATTGCTGATAATAAAATAGCTCTATAGGGCTTAATTTTGGCTCTTTGCTTTGATCTACTTTCTCTGATAAATTAGGATAACAAATTACGTAGGTACCTACTAAAGTCGATTTATCTCCCTGATTTTTTCGACTACCTATTATCTTATAAACCTTTCGATTTACAAGAGGTTGTTTTACTGTTACAAATTCATAACCTAAAGAGCATCTCTCTGTTCTACTAGATGGGTTTATACCTAGGAAATAGGCTACCTCCATAGAGTTTAGCACAATTACCTTAGGTTGAATGATTTGCTCTAGTATATCTCTTGTAATAGCAAGTTGATCATTTAAAAACTGCCTTCCAATGGGAGAGTTTATAAATGGATAATACTTAAGGTATCCTTTAAGTGAGCTGAAGTAAAATAGATCCATATAGGTTGTCTTTGGTAAGAGATTAAGATTCAAATAATCCCTTTTAAGTATGGATGCCATCGCATTTTGATAGGGGGTTGCCTTAGGCTGACCAATATTTTTTAATATATTATATCGAATTGGCTTAGGGGTGTGTGCGGAGGAACCTTTAGGTTGTAATCCTAAGATTAAAAAGTCCTTTTTTACCATATCTGTATAGAAGGTATACTGGCCTTGTTTTATGCTAGAGGCTATCTCTTGATTGTTTTGATAACTTTGCCAGAGCTTTTGGATTTGGTGCTGAAAATTCATCCTTATTTCGTTTTAAGTTTAGGAATCTACGAGTTTACTTGGTTTTACTATAAGTGGGTATAGGCTTCAATTTCCCAGGCTTTTAAAAAGTCTTTATCGGACTGTGTATCTGAGCCATATATTTTTGGATAATAAATTACGTATACCCCATCTAAGTTTACCCTTTGGGATAAGGGGGAAAACACATCAGGCGCATGTCCATTTATTTTATAGACGATATGCCCACTTTTTGTAGTTTCTACTTTCTGGAAAAATAGTCCTAACCAACAAAAATCAGCATCCTCTCCAAAAAAGCCCATAAACATTGCAGTAAACAGGTCAGTTAGGATAATTAATCTAGGCTTTATATTCTCAATTATTTTACCACTAAGTTCTAGTTGATCCATTAGAAATAGTCGGCCATCTACTGTATCAGTTAGTTGGTTAATAGCCAAGGGGCTAGGGGTGTGTGTAAAGAAAAGGATATTTCTGTAAATGGCTTTGTCCCTCAAGTCAATTTGAAGTTGTGGATCCAAAAGTAACAAGCTCTTATTTTGACTAAGGACTTGTTTTATTTTTGTATCTAAATGTAGCTCTTTGTCCCCAACACTATCCTTGTTAGATTCTAAGGACTTAAATAAGGTAGATGTTCCTAAAATTAAAATAGGACTGCTAGGATTTTGCTTAAAGTTAGAAAAGCCATTTTCAATTAGGTCTGCTGGGATATTAGGATTGTTTTTGTAATTATCCCAGATTTTCTGGATGGATTGTTTCATTTGTTACTCTCTTTGTGTTGAACAGGACAAACATAAAGAGTGTCATGTACGAAAAGCGTACATGAGAAAATTATTTATAAATATTTTCCATTTTTGTAATTTCTTCACTTATCCACTCACGCAACGAATCGGGCTCAAGTACTTCTACTTTAGCTCCATAGGAGAGGATGATCCTCTTTATTTCATAATTAAGATTAACGTTTAAACTAATTGTAACATGCTCCTTGCAATCTTCCACTATTTTTTGGGAATGATGAAGGAAGTTAGTTTTTATATAGTCTTTTTGTTCTTCTGTGAATTTGAGTTGGATTATTTCTTGGTCGTTTCTTAAATCTACTCCTATAGCATCTTTAAATATGTCATAGTTTGTATCTGCTACTGGTTCAAATTTAGTTTTAGTTACTTCTATTTCCTGTACTCGGTCTAATCCAAATACTTTGTGGTCTTTATCTTTAGAAGGTTTTACAACGATGTACCAACGGTTTAGGTATTCTTTTAAAAATAAAGGAATAAGATTTTTATGCTCAGTAGTGGTACCCTCTTCAAATTTAGTATGGATAAGATTAATTTTTGAATTGGTAATTAAGGCGCTTAAACACGTATCTACCCAACGTAGCCCTCCATCATAGGCTTGGTGCTCCATAGAGTAATTTCGGAATTTATGGCTTTCCAATTGTATGTATTTATCTAAACTTGGATTTGTATTTAAACGCAGGTGAATTAGCTCAAGTCCCAGCTTCTTTTTTAAATTATGGGCAAGTATAGTTGTAAGTTCTTCTTCTTCTCCTTCTTTGAGTACATAGCCCGTTTTTCTATCATCTATTAACTCAATGCCCATCTCTGCTAAATAGTGAAGTACATTGTCTACTTTTCTTCTACTATATTCCAAGCCAGCGTCTTCTAAAGCCTGGGTAAAAGACTTTCTACCATACTTTTTAGGAGAAAATAAGAAGTTATCTAAAAGAAGCAATACTGCTTGAGTTGTTTGCGCTATTTGTTTAGGATTTCTATGCGGATAAGTAGGTTCTTTTGTACTGGCCATAATTATAAGTGAAATTTAAGGGGATAATCCCACATCAATAAAATATATTCTCAAATCTAATCAAATTGTTTTAATTCCACTGCTACTTATTGGAGGGAGTATTTCAATGAGCCAAGTATAAGCATACTTATTTAAGCCAGTACATACACAAGTTAGATTATTACCATAATGCAGAATACTGCAGTCTTACTTTGGACTTAAAAAGGCTAATTAAAATGTATAGGTAGAGATAGAATTGTTTCTATTTAGGCTCCATAATTGTAGTATCTGTTATGATTTTATTCACTACAAAACTAGTAGCTACAAGCTCTATATTGTTTTCATGGAAAACATCCTGAGTATGTTGGCGAAGGTCAGAATAAACCTTAGCAGTTATCTTTGCATCTTTTACATAGACATTTAATTGGTAGTCGATATACGAATCTCGAAATTGATCTTGTAGGATAAAGGGTTTATGTCTTTTTAGAACATGCTCGGTGCGATTGGCTACCTCATGTAACATTTGATGCACTTTTTGCCAAGGTACATCATAACCCACTGCAACAACAATATATAAAATAAGCCCATGCTCTTTGGCACTCTGGGTGTAGTTAATAGTATGAGCTGACATGATATTGGAGTTGGGTATAGTGATTATCTCATTTTTAGGAGTCTTAATACGCGTTACAAGAGAGGTTTTCTCTAGTACATCTCCAGTGAATTCTCCAAGTTTTATGCGGTCGCCAATTCGAAATGGTCTCATATAGGTAATAACTAAGCCTGCTACTAAGTTCCCAACAACAGAGGTAGACCCCAGTGAAAGCATAATACCAGCAAAGACAGATACCCCTTGGAAAATTTGAGAATCTGAATTAGGTAAATACGGAAAAATAAAGATAAACATAAAGATAAAAAGAATTACCCTTAATATATGGTAGGTAGGGAAGGCCCAATCGGGATAGAAACCTTTTATGTTTATTTTATTACTGCTTATTTTCTCGGCTACCGATCGCATAAACTTACGTACATAATTAAATATAAGTACGATAACTAATATAGTGAAAAAGTTGGGTAAATAACCTTGAACGCTCTTTCCTACTTTAATAAGTGGAGAAAGAACATAGTTTAAAAGCTCATCGGAAAGGTGTTTTGTATAGGGAAATAACTTAAAGATAGAAAGTAGTCCAGCGTACAGAATAATAAGTAGTAGTAAGAAGCGCACTGCTTTAACTAGTGCTATTGCCGTTAACATAGCTCTTTGATCATCTATGATCCCAAAGATTCCCTTTATCTTTTTACCCCTTGCATGCCAAATCTTTACTCTTATTCTACGGTAGGTATAGTAAAGTAATTTAATTAAGAAGTACTCTAAGACAATAATGGCTATAACTCCTGCTACTTGTAAGGAAATCTGCTCCCAGGAGGTATGGTATTTTCTTTGCTCAACAGCCTGGATTATTTTCTCTTTATAAAACTGAGCCGCTTCCAATCTAGTTTTATTCTCTTGAGCTGCCTGCAGGCTATCTACGCTCATTAGAATTTCTTTGTCATACATCAGATTTAAGAAGTTTCCAGCTTGCTCAAAGTGAATAGAATCTTGTTCAAATGTATGGTTATCGGCTAGGTTGATAATCTTTTCCTCAATCGATTTGGCTCTTTGCTTAGAGGTGAAAGAACCGATATTACCGTATACATTAAATAATGTATCGGTAAAGTTGATTACTGGAGTTTTCTCCATCACTACCACTACGGTTTTAATGACCTCTATTTTAGTAGGGGCTTTCACTGGAGTTGCTTTTTTGTTTTTACTTTGAGAATAAGCGATACCACATAATAAAATACAACTTAAAACAATAAAAAAGCGATTGACTTGCATACTTTTAGGGACTAAAATTTATCTTAAAACAAATATAAATTTATACAATAATTGAATATGAAATTCATTAATTATGGTGTTGTGTTAAAATATTTTATAATAGTCTTTTTTAGTGCTAAATAGTAAGTGTTATGGTGTTTTTTTAAAGGTTTTGATTACCCTAGAAGTGGTAGAGGTTAACTGAAATATACTCCGTTATATATGTGACTTTTAAACTTATTAAATGAGCATGTATAAAATTCCTAACTGAAGTATGTGTAAAATAGGCAAGGTCCTTCTAAAGTTATTATCTACCTAGTTACTAATACTTGGATTTGTTTATTGAAATGCATAATGACGGCGATATTCGCCGTCATATTTGATTTTGTTAAATAAAATAGTTTACGTATATTTGTTATAACGGCGATTATCGCCGTTATACTTAGCTTTGATAAATATGATGACTACTCCCAATAGAAGAAAGTTACTCGAAGAATTTGTGCCAGAAGGTTTGATAATCTCCAGAAAATGGTTGAAGGAAGAAACAGACCTAGGTAGCCATGCTATTGATAATTTAGTAAAAAGCCAGCAACTACGGTTATTATGGAAAGGGTTATATACTCGTGGTATAACTCCACCCAGTTGGCAGGCTACTGTCTATAGTTTACAACATATTTTACAAACTGATTTTATTATAGGAGGACTATTTGCCCTAGAATTAAAAGGGTATTCACATTATTTGCCAAATTCGAATAAGACTACAATAGATTTATATGGGAATGACAAATTGCCTGTTTGGGTAAATGAGATTGTAAATGATGTTGTTTTTATAAAACATTCCCGCTCAAGTTTATTTGGAGAGATGGATGAAACTTTATCTTTAAAATACACTACATCTATAGGATGGAGAGACGATTATAAGGAACTAAGGACATCCACACCAGAGAGAGCTTGTTTGGAAATGCTGCATTTTGTTCCTAATAACATATCTTTTGAACATGCAGATCAACTTATTCAGGGTATGACTTCCTTGTCACCAAGAGCATTGCAAGCATTGCTAGAAATGTGTTCAAGTATAAAGGTTAAAAGATTATTCTTATGGTTTGCAAAACGTCATAACTATATATGGTTTACAAAGCTTGATTTAAAGAAAATAGAGTTGGGATCTGGTAATAGAGTAATTGAAAAAGGGGGAGAATTGGACAAAAATTTTTTGATAACTGTCCCTAAAAATTTTGATAACTAAGAACATGAAGAGAAATAGTATTTATTATAGACAGGTGCAGCTTTTAGTTAGGGTATTACCCCTTTTCTTTTGGATAGTGAACAATGTTTCGCTTTAAAAGGAGGAACAGCTATAAATTTGTTTTTTAGGGAGTTACCCCGTTTATCGGTAGATATTGATTTACTTTATCTTCCTAGCCAAGGACGTGAAGAATCTTTGATTAATATTCGCAATGCATTAACACGCTTTAGTATATTAATAAAAAAGACAATCCCAGGAATACGAATTCAAAATACTCATGAACAGAGTGCTTGCGGTTAAATAGTAATATCCACTATTAAATATGACTTATTGATTTTCATTATACAGTTGGATAATTTTATCTAGCCAACTACTGAATCTAGTACATTTATCAATTATAGTGTCAATATTTATTTCATCTGCTATTAAGGGGCCATGAAATGTCTTTTGATAACCTGGTATTAAACTTATTAGTCGTTTAGAAGGAGCACTAAGCGTCCCATCATTTATTAATTCAGGATTGGCATGTCTATTTACTAAGTCCTGTAGGGTTCTTAAGTTTGCTTGAGGAATATCCGTTAGATAATTAAATCCGTTCATGGAAGAAAATAATAATCCTTCAAACTCATGTAGTTGAATATAAGGAATAAAGCGAATATTTTGAATATCTTTACTAATAGCTTCTTCCAAATTATCTAATCTTAAGAATTTATCTTGTATTTGAATTGCAGTATTGTAATTAGGGAAGGCAGGATCCAATTTATAATAATCTATAAGTGAGGTGACTATTATGTCTGTTTCTTGCTTTAAGAGTAGTTCAATGTTGCGTTTATAACGGCTGTAGGTAACATCGCCACCTTTAAAACCAGGACTAGTTTCCATTAAAATAGCTCTCACGTCATAGATATTGAATCTATAAAAATAAGGACGTAAAATTTCATTTATAAATTCCTCCTCTGTTTGGCCTTCTGTTATAATATATACTGCTCTCATTATTACTATTTTTTAGGTCTTCCTCCTAATAAGTTTTTCTCCCACAGTTCACCTAAAGAATATTCTTTTAGCCATTCTTTAAAAGAATCAGCGGTTAGTCTTTTAAATACTGTTTGTGCATTTTCTCTATTTACAATAATTAAGTCTTCTACTTCAAATTGGTCTATTAAACCAACCGATTGAGTTGAAATAATTATTTGTGATTTTGATGAAGCCGATTTAATTAGTGCAGATAATTTTTGTATTGCAAAAGGGTGTAATCCAAGTTCCGGTTCGTCAATTATTATTGTTTTAGGTAATTTAGGTTGTAGCAATAATGTAGCAAGTGCAATAAATCTCAATGTTCCATCAGAGAAGTTATGTAC
Source organism: Myroides sp. LJL116 (assembly GCF_054871685.1). Taxonomy (NCBI): domain Bacteria; kingdom Pseudomonadati; phylum Bacteroidota; class Flavobacteriia; order Flavobacteriales; family Flavobacteriaceae; genus Myroides; species Myroides sp. LJL116. The sequence goes on along the minus strand of NZ_JBTXLR010000009.1, from coordinate 57,743 downwards.
AGAAAATAATTCATCAGAATTATTTTCTAACCAATTTAACTCAATTAATTCTTGATTTAATACATTTGGTTCTAAAACCAATCTGTCAAAAAATGGAGCAACAGACTTTATTGTTTTTTCAATAATTTTAAAGTGTCTTGGATTAGTTTTATGTATAGCATATAGAAATGCTGCTAGATTACTACCATTTTCTTTTAAATGTCTATTGTCATTCACTTTCGATGGTTGTTTTAATGGAGAATTATTTCCAGTATCATGGAAATGAAATACTTTAAACTCTTGAAAGTAATCTTTCAAATAATCCGCTCGTTTTAAAGGACTATGTGGTAATTCGCTTTCTTGTTTAAATGCCCCCCCAAATTCGATGAAATCCCATTTTTCATTATATCCTATAGAATAATTATTGAATCCCCCTTCATCTTTCTCTAAATAGAAATCCGATCCAGATTTTTGTGCAACCATTTTAAAATCGTATCTATTATTTACGTTTTTATTTTCTGGATTAAACACAATGCTACCTTCAATAAAATCAGACACTTTTCTTCCAAAATAAAGCAATTTATCAGAATATCCATTTTCTGCTACAAATGCTCTTAACCTTTGATTATAAATACTATTTAATAACTTAAAAAAATTTATAAAGTTAGATTTTCCAACGCCATTTGGTCCAATCAAGATATTTATTGATTTAATTTCAATATCTCCGGAATCCCTGATTGATTTAAAGTTTTTTATATTTATTCTGTTAATTGGCATTTTTTATCTTCTATAAATTCTTTGTAAATATATAAAAAAATACAATTATAATGATGAAGGTTTTCGTGGAGAAAGGACGATTTTCTTGAATTCAATTCAGTTATAGTAGAGTTTTTTTATTTTTTAGGATAAAATAGATGAGTTTTATAGAAAATTTTTACTCTTATTAAAAACGTGGTCTTTTAAATAGTTAGCATTTCTATTGAGGGTATCAACTATAATGCTAAGCTTAAGAGAGAAATAAATTGTAATTTCTATTATTTAAGTCGTGCCTAAATTGTCTCTATTTCATAAAATGATTTTTTACTGTAATTAGTAGGTATAATTTTTAAATCTTAGTTAGTGCACTTGCTTTATGAGCAGCTATGTGAGTGGTTTTATCACTTTGTATTTCGTATTGTGGTTCCTGCTCGCTTGCATGATGGGTATAGCCTTTATAATCAAAATTGCTTGTATGGATTTTGATGATAGTTCCACTGGAGATTCCAGCCTCGGAATGCCATTTTACTTTATCTCCAATTTTAAAGGTAGCTTCCATAATAAGTAGTTTTTAAAATATTAATGTTCAGGGGTGTAAATGACTTTGTCTCCAACTATAATTGCCGGGGAAGTATAAGGATGTTCTTGGGCTTTTGTCTTAGACATTATATGCAGAACCATCCAACCTTTAGCTTTGAGGTAATCAGCTATCATAGAGCGATGACATCTATACCAAAGGGCCTCTGCACACATTATTGCAGTAGTGGATTTAAGAGCAATTTGCTCTAATTGTTCCATGGCTTGCAGGAAGCTTTCACTTTGCATATAATCTGCATATGCCCGAAAAGAAGCATTATGCCATAGGGTGTTTTTAGAGTCTTTATGGACTTTTCTTCTTCCTCCTAAGTCTTTTAAGTAGACATACTCCATACCATTATGCTCTAAAGATTCTTTTAAAGAATCTTGATCAAACTGAGGGAATTTTCTAGACCCAGGAAGAGCTCTTACATCTACTAGGGTTTGTACATGAAAATTTTTAAGCATAGTTAGAAACTCCTCTATGCTATGGGTAGAATGACCAATGGTATAAATAAGAGCAGGATCATTACTTAACATATAAACAAAATATTAAAGTAGAGGGCAAACTAACTTTTATGCCCACTTAGGGTTAATATATACTTGTCAATATAGAGTTTTTCTTGAGCCGATTTATACTGCTGTATGTAGCGTGGATGCTCTAAAGCCGTCATGGTTTTAAATAGGCTATGCTCTTTATTTATTTTCTCTAAGACCTCGTAGTTTTCTTTTCCCAATACAAACACTTCACTGGTATTGATACCAAGAGTAATTTGCTCTTTTAGCCATTTTACAATATAGGGCTGTAAAGTCGTTAGTAAATTCTCTTGGCTATAATAGGAAGCATTCACCCAATTACCACTAGGGGAGGGCTCTACAATAGCTAAAGGAAAGGCTGCATTGACATAAAACTTAGAGTAGAACTTATCTACCCCGCCAAAGCCCTGTATCATTTCATAGAAAAATACAGAGGATAGTTCATTTGAGTGAGCAGATTTCATATCTATACCGCAAAACTCAGCCAGGTGTTTAGTATCTGTAAGTGGGATACCAGTTACACCCCCTCCGTTTCGACTTGGGTTGATATCAATAATAAAGCTGCGTTTATTATTGTCGTTATAGTATTTATGATAGAACTCTTTTGTTATTTCTACCACTTCCTTATTGTCTTTAAAAGGCTGTAGTAGTTTAAAGTTTCCAGGTAAATCATCTGGGTAATCCATTTGTTGATTGGTTTGGATTACGCGATCTGCAAAAGTGAGTAGTGACATAATAATAGGTATAAAGCGTTAGTATTTATCTATTGTTTATCTACACTTTTCTCCAAAGCTAGTTTGTAGACTAAGCTTTGTAATGGTTTGTAAGATTATGCAACCATTTTGATTTAAAGTAAGTTAGACTCCTAAAGTTACGATATTTTATAAAGAAAAAGGTGCCTTTTAAGAAAAATAAAATATGCTTTATTTGGTTGTTATTATGTGGATACCTGTTGTTAAGTAGGTTAGTATATAACTGCTTAATTGTCTATTGCCAAGAGTTTGGCCAGGGAGAATAGCTTTTTTTAAAAGCTCTAGGAGTTGGTTATGTTTTGCCTAAATTTTCAGGATCTTAGTTACACGGGATATACTAAGGCTAACAATTTACCTTACCTACTTTTAAAGCAAAATATTAAAAATCAAAACTACCAAAGTAGCCAATAAGCCATAGAGTATATGCTTTTTTTCTTTGGCTAAATAAGGGTTTTGTTTATTTGGTAGGAAGTAGAATATCCCCAGGCAAATAACAAGGGCTGTAAATACATCTATGCTATGGTGTTGAAAAACAAATAAGGTCGATACGCAAATAAGAATAAGCCATCCTTGTAATAGAATCTTTATAGCTCTAGAAAATACCTTAGTGCTTGCCACCACGTTCATTATTAGAACTGAATACCCAACATGTAGGGAAGGAGCCTGGTTATATGGGGTGTCCCATGCTTGTATAAAATCAAATAAAGGATTAAATAAAGTAAAGGTATGAACCGGTTTATCTATACTATATTTGATAGGGAAAGCTAGAAAACATAAGAAAGCTATAAGACTTAATACTAGCATTCTCTTTGTGAAAAGCCTAAGCTCATAGGTATTATTCACCCAATAGAAACTACATAAGAAAAATAAGCCACTAGTACTATATGGAATAATCATCCATTGCCAAAAGGGAATATAATTATCTATGCGCATTGTAAAAGAGTAGTCAGAGCCAATATATACGCTATAGTATTGGGCTAGCATATAAAAGAAAATGAAAACCAAATAACATAAAAGCATGGCTTTGCTTCTTTGTTTAAAAGTAGGAACGCTTATGGGGTGTTTCATAAATGTAATAATCTTTCTATGGTTTTTTCTATACAAAACCATAGGAACGAATCTCTACAAAACTAAGGTTTTTTTAGGGAAAGGTCGTTTTTAAAGGATTTAACAATCTATAATTCTCCTTTGTGTTGACTGTCAGTACTTAAAGGTAATTTGTATTGTCTTCAACTCAATTGTGCACGCAGTGCGTGAATATTTTCAAATGTATAGTAAAACTGTCTGTAAAGATTTATTTGTTTTATAGAGTGGGCACTGCCATAGAAATAGAGAAAGTCAGCTCATGAAATAAGTTCTATTAGATTATTTTTATATTGTTGATAATGATGTTTTTAACTGTCTTGTTTTTGGGTTAATTACTTGGAAATAAGCGAGGAATAGCTTAAATTAGAGACTAACCAAAAAAAGTAAAAAATTATGTCAACAATGAAAGCAGCCAGATGGTATGGAATTAAAGATATTCGTGTAGAACAGGTAAGTATCCCAAAAGCAGGAGAGAATCAAGTGAAAATTGCAGTAAAATTTGCTGGAATTTGCGGTTCGGATCTTCATGAATATAACCATGGTCCACAGCTTATTCCATGGGATGCTCCTTATCCATTAAACAACCATAAAGGTGTAACTACTTTAGGCCATGAGTTCTCTGGTGTAGTAGAGGAAGTAGGAAGCAATGTTAAACATCTTAAAAAAGGAGATAGAGTAGTTGTTGAGCCAATTTTTAGAAATCCAGATAGTCCTTTTGTAGAGAGAGGAGAGTACAACTTAGGTGAACACTTGGGATTTGTAGGATTAACTAGTGATGGAGGATTCGCAACTTATGTCATCGTAGAGGATTATATGGTACATAAGATGCCAGAGAATATGAGTTTTGAACAAGGTGCTTTAGTGGAGCCTGCAGCAGTAGCTGTATATGCAGTAAGTCAAAGTAACCTAGAATTGGGTCAGACTGTCCTTGTTAGTGGGGCAGGACCTATTGGTTTATTAGCTGCTCAAGCTGCCATAGCAAGAGGTGCTAGCCAAGTTATAGTTACCGATGTTGCAGAGAAACGCTTAGAAAAAGCCACTCAAATTGGAGCAACTACGGTATTCAATGCACTAGATCCTGAATTAGATAAGAAAATAAAGGATTTAACAGATGGATTGGGTGTAGATGTGTTTTTAGATTGTGCTGGAGTACAAGCTTCCTTTGACCAAGGTATTAAGGCTCTTCGCAATGGAGGGAGGGCTGTTTTAGTAGCGTTATTTGGTAAACCTGTACAAATGGATGCCTTAGATCTAGTACTTAGAGAGATAACTATTAAAGGGGTTATCGCTTATCGCAATAACTTTCCAGAAACAATGGCCTTAATTAGCAGTGGTAGAATGCCAGTAGAAAAATTGGTAACTAGTAAAATAAACTTAGATCATATTGTAGATAAAGGTTTTGAGGTATTAGTGTCTAATCCTACGCAAGTGAAGATCTTAGTGGAAATAGATAAATAGATAGTTATTTGTTTACTCTATTAAAAAATTAGCGATGTATGCCTTGAATTTCAAGCTACTATTATCTTGTTATTAAGGATATAAGTAAAAAGAATATAAGAATTAAAAATAGCTCCTATTGTTTTAAATAGGAGCTATTTTAATTTAAACGGTTTATAATTTTGAGAACTTTATCTGTTTTTAGTCTTCCTACTACTTCTATCTTTATTTAATAATAAGTAGTTTCAACAAGGCAAGACAAAGTCAGATATATTGGTATTATTGCTCCATATTCTTTTTAAAGTTTTCTAACAAAGAATATATGTTTTGTTTACCCACAGGATTCTGGCTATGTACATTAAATGCAGGTAATAATAGATTATTATCTAAACAATAATTTACTAACCATTTAGCGCAATCAAATCCGCTCTCTTGAAGACCTAAATCGTGGTCGAATGAAATAAAATCGGGTAAACCGTTTTTAGTAATGTAAGTTACAAACTCCGTATAAGAGCGTAACCCTATATGCCCTTGTGGGATAGGGCGAAGATCATCCAGATAGAGTTTCATAGTAAAGGAGATAAGAAGTTATGTTTAATATCTATATAAAATGCTAGGTGTTAGGGACAATAATAACCATTACGGCTACTAGCAAACCTAAGATAGTCTATGCTCTGTAATTAGGTCTTCTAAAGTTTTAGAATCCATTATTACATAGTTTTGCTATTTACAAAGCAGGCGCATGTTTTCCTTTATATGCGCCATTTGGATGTCTCATACAAGAAGCGCTTGTTAGAGTGGAAAGTGTAGCATACTTTGTTCCACAATGTTTACAAGTATATTGAGATTTTTCATTTCCTTCATATAGTTTATGTTTTCCCTTATAAGAGCCATTAGGGTGTCGCATACAAGAAGCGCTAGTTAGAGTCGATACACTGGAATACTTTGTTCCACAATATTCACAATAATAATTTGCCATAGTCTGTACTGTTATAATTATACTTACGATCCAAGTTTTCATCTTTTTCTAATTTTCTATAGCAAAAATAAGTAGTGACTCTGCCAAAAGGTGTCGTTCGCTAAATTAAAAAAATAATATTGAAAATCTATCCATTATCTTATCAGTTAGAGTGTACTGCTTCGTTTTTTAGGTGGGATTGTTATTTTATTCTGAAGACCATACGAGGCAGCAAATTTTCGAGGGGAATGTACTTGATGACTATTATGCCTGTTTAATAAAATGTATAAAAAAAGGGACCATATAGGTCCCTTTTTTGTTGAATAGCCACCCTAGTTATAGGGATACTTTGAGGTTGAGGTTATTTTCCAAGGTATTCTAACTAAAAATATATTAAATACTTTGGTAGTTCTGTGCATTTAGTTGATTTTACTTATATGCTTTTTGTTAAACCTTTTGCCTTAAAGTTAGCTTTTAAAAAAGATAACCGATACTTGAACTTTTATGAAAAAAGTAGGATAAACTTGTTGTTATAGGTTTAAGTCAAGTAAAGGTTATCTACTAATGAAAATTTGAAAAATAAAGTTTAAAAAGATTCTCTTTTCCAAAAATGGAATAGATTATATTTTAGAAAACCAATCTTGGAACATTCCTCCAACAATAGGTAATTGTTTTTCTTCTGATTTAAAAGCCGCTATAATACAGTAGATTACTGCTACTAAAGAAGCAATTCCAATAATTGCTGAAAGAATTCCTCCTACTACTGGAATATAACCTAAAAACCCTGCTAGGAAACAAACAATATTCAAACCTAAACTTTGACGAATGTGAAAACTTGCTAGTTTTGAAGGATTATTTTTATTCATAAAGTAGGCAATTATTAACCCAATAAGAGTTAAGTAAGAAATAATTGCAGTTGTTTTTCCTTGATCTGCTGTAAGTGCTGTGTGAGCTTGATTTTTCATAATAATGGAATTTATTTTATTTATATGTGTTTTAATTACTAATTCTAACAAGACAAAAGTAGTAGCAGTTGGCTTTTGGTACAATAGCTGAAATTAGGGATATTTGATGTGGATGGCTTTTTTTCTAATTGTTAGAGCTCTTTTTTCAAAATAAAGAAGTTTTTTCTTAGACAAACTCCTTACTCCAATAAGCTTATTTCTACTGCTGTTATGATTTTACTTTTAAACCTTAAGGGATTACCAGGTGTAATACGTATTTTTAAAAGTAGTCTTTGTTTGCCTTTATGGAAGTTTCTGTTTCTTTTCATGGAGGGTTTTGTTTCTCTTTATAGAGGTTTTCGTTTCTCTTTATAGAAGTTTTCGTTTCTCTTTATGGAAGTATTTGTTTCTCTTTATGGAAGTTTTCATTGCTCATTATGGAGATTTTCGTTTCCTTTTATGGAAGTTTCTGTTTCTCTTAATGGAGAGTTTTGTTTCCTTTTATGGAAGTTTCTGTTTCTCTTAATGGAGAGATTTGTTTCCTTTTATGGAAGTTTCTGTTTCTCTTAATGGAGAGTTTTGTTTCCTTTTATGGAAGTTTCTGTTTCTCTTAATGGAGAGTTTTGTTTCTCTTTATAGAGGTTTTCGTTTCTCTTTATGGAAGTATTGGTTTCTCTTTAGGGAGGGTTTTGTTTCTTTTTATAGAATTTTCTGTTTCTCTTAATGGAGGGTTTTGTTTCTCTTAATGGAGAGTTTTGTTTCCTTTTATGGAAGTTTCTGTTTCTCTTAATGGAGAGTTTTGTTTCTCTTTATAGAGGTTTTCGTTTCTCTTTATGGAAGTATTGGTTTCTCTTTAGGGAGGGGTTTGCTTCCTTTTATAGAAGTTTCTGTTTCTCTTAATGGAGGGTTTTGTTTCTCTTTATGGAGATTTTCGTTTCTCTTAATAGAGGGTTTTGTTTCTTTTTATAGAATTTTCTGTTTCTGTTTCTCTTTCAAGAAGTACTAACCTTACCTAATAAATGATGAGGTTTTTCTGGGACTTTATAAGTTCTCTTATGTTAAGAGAAAGTAGATCCTTGTATTGAGATTTCTTTTTTTTCTACTTATGTTAAGAAAATAAACTTTGTAGAAGAGTTGTTTTTATCAAGTTTATAAGCAAAAACTTTGGGAGATGGCACTTCTATTTTTAAGTCAATACTAGTTTTTATAGACTTGGTTTGAAAGATATTTACAAAGAAGAAGGAATAAGCTTACTGACTATTTTAAAAATCTGTTTCCCTCTATAGATGATAGTAGATAGTGTTTTGCTAATCATTGATTTTCAAGGTATAAGTCTTTTGTTTTTAAAACATATGCATTTTAAATTATTTGTAGTGTAATAAAAAAACAACTATATTTATAATCAATATATTAAAAGTTTATAGCCATGGCAACTCAGTTAATGAATGTTCTTTTCTCGAATAAAAACGAAGATTCGTTAATTTCTAGGCTTAAGAATATTTTTATTCAATGCAACGATTCTTCTACGTTTGACGAGATATTGAGTAATAAAGAAGATGTTTTATTGTTTGATAAAACAATCAATGACTTAAAAAATAATAATAAAGAATCAGAAACAATCAAACTTTCCAATGGAAGGGAGATAACAGTTTCAGTAAAATAGAGAGATATTGAATTTAAGTATAGCTTTTAATACCATTATCTTATATAATGGTATTTTTGTTTCTAGGAATTATATTTAGAAAATCTTCTTTCAGTGGTAATCTTACTTCTTCTATTTCTAGTGAAGCTCCTTTTCTAAGGGTTTCAAAATTGGACTGATTTTTTTTTACATATAGAAAGGTTATCTAAAAAATTACAGTTTGGAGTTTTTAGATAGCTTTTTTTATTCTTTTATATTTATGCCTTTATCAATCTAATGCTCTTAGTCAGTTTTTATAGCTGAAAATAGGGATTGGCTAGTAAGTTGGGGTGTGTTACTTTTGTAATAAGCTAAAAAGTATCAATTGGACCTAAATCCAGTTATTATGTGGCTTAAAAAAGCGAAGAATTTCAAAGTAACTCTTACTTTTGTAGGAATGGACTTTGCATATAGGTCTTATGTCTACTATAGTTTATAGTAAAGACAGGGCAAAAAACAGATAAAATGATAAAAAGAATATTTCTCACCTTATTGGCTTTATTTTTATGCAATATCAGTGTGCAATCCCAAGAGGTATTGGATTCGCTTAAAGTTAAGTATGAGGCCAAAAGTAAGTTGGGAACACAAAGGTATTATGCCGCTGGGCAATACATCAGTGCTCTTTTTTTTAATCAACAAGAAGAATTAGCCCATGAAGTTTTTCAAGAAAATATTGCATTAGCACTTAAGGAAAAAGATGGTAAATATGCAGCCAATCTTTATGCTATAGATGCAATGAATCAAAGGTTATCTCAGAATTATATTGCCTCTGCACAGAGTTTACAATCTGCTATTAGTTCTGTGGCATCTACATTAGATCAAGAAGCAAAAGGTTACATTAGTTATACCACTGGTTGGCTTCAAGTTAGAAATGGTCAAGAGGCAGAGGGAGTACGAAGCTTTGTAAAGGCTATTGAGCACTTCAATAAGGCAGAAAACTCTTCTACTTTAGCTGGTAGAAAATCCACTGTTTATAAAGAGTTAGCTGCTATTTATGCCAATTGGCAAGAGTATGAATTACAAGAAAAATACAGTCTGCTTGCTTTAGAACTAGCTAAAGAACAAGTAGACGCTTTGGGTATCTTTAATGCCTATATGCTAATGGGTAATATGTATGAAACCCAGTATGCCCAGGATCCTAGGCAAGAAGATAAAAGAGACTTAGCACAGAAGTATTATTTAGAGGCGATTCAGACCTTTTACGATCATAAGAGTGAGATTCCTTTTGCTTCTCATTTATCTTTTGTGGCTATTAATTTAGCCTCTTTATATTTGAGCGCTTACCCGGAGTCTTATCAGTCCAAGGTGGAGTATTACGCTAATTTAGCCATTGAGGTAGCTACCCAAACCCAGCAATATACCCACTTAGCCTCAGGTTATGGTATTTTGGCAGAAATCGCTTTAAGTAAAGGAGAGGTAGAAAAAGCCAAACAATATCTATTACTTTCTTTAACTGAGGTATCTAAAAATACCTTAGGAGACTTAAATATCATGCTTAGTGTCTTGGAGGCCTTAGCAGATATTAGTGAGCAACAAGGAAATTACAAGGAGGCATTAGAGTATTATAAAGCCTATCAGCATACCTTTAAAACGCTCTATAAGCAAGACCAAATGGAGCTTAGTAAACGTCTAGAGGCTCAATTCAATAAGCAAAAGCAAGAAAAGGAGCTAGGGGAGCTGAATTTAAAGATGCAAAAGAAGGAGCATGAGCTTACTTTAATGCAAGCCATTAGTCTGCAGCAAAAGCAGGAGTTTGAGAACTTAAAACTTCGTCAAGAGAATCAGAGTAAGGAACTTAAATTAACCCAATTAGAAAGTCAAAAAAACAGTCAAGAATTAAAGCTAGCTCAACTAGAGTCTAAGGCGCGTATAGAAGATATTCAAAACTATAAAAATGAAATAATCTATAAAGAAAAATTAACCACCTATTATATTGTATTTATAGGGGTTTTCTTTTTAGTATTGGTTTTACTTTCCTATGCCTTACGCCAAAGAGTAAGGAGTATGCGAAAGGATAAGGAATTGTATAAGGCCACTTTAGATCAGCAAAAGCAGGATGCAAAGATTGCAACCCTTATGGCTATTTTAGAGGGGCAGGAAAAGGAAAGAGGAAGAATCTCAAGGGATTTACACGATGGATTAGGAGGAGCTCTATCTAGTACTAAAATTGGTCTGTCGGTGGTTCAACATCAAGTGCCTAAAGAATTGCAAGGGGAGTTTGATAAAAGTATGGCACAGCTCGATGGAGCTGTAGAAGAATTAAGGCGTATTGCTCATAATTTGATGCCAGATTTATTAGAGCGTTATGGCCTTAAAGTAGCCTTGCAAGATTATGCCACTAGAATGAGTCGTGAAGGTTTACAAGTGGATGTGCAGTTTTTAAACTTTGATAATTCTTTAGAAAAAGACAAAGAGCTAATTGTTTACCGCATTATACAGGAATTAACCAATAACGCTTTAAAACATGCTAAGGCTAGTTCTATCTTAATTCAGCTTGCCCAAGATAATCAAAGTTACCATCTAACAGTGGAAGACGATGGGGTAGGATTTGAGGTAGATAAAATAAAGGGGAATAACTCCGCGGGGATGCACAATATTCAGTCAAGGATCGACTTTTTAAAAGGAAGCCTTCATGTGGACTCACAAATAGGAATAGGAACAAGTATAGAAATTACATTTTAAAGATAAATATTATGATACATATAGCCATTACAGATGATCACCCTTTACTTTTAGAGGGACTTACAACCATACTATCTAAAGAGGAAAACTTTCAGGTAGTAGGATGTTATGCTGATGCCCAAAAAATGCACCAAGGACTGGCTCAAACTAGCGTTGATGTTCTTTTATTGGATATCAACTTACCAGATGCCAATAGCATTGAACTTATTGAGCCTTTAAAACAAAAATACCCTGACTTAAATATCATTATCATTAGTGTACACAATGAGTATGCTGTTATTAATAGTGTGATGCAGCAAGGAGCCAAAGGGTATATTCAAAAGAATGCATCAGTGGAGTATATCATTGAGGCTATTCATAGTATCATGGCAGGAGAAACATTTTTATGCCCACAAACCCAAGAGGTAATTCAAAAAAAGGCAGATGGAGCATTAAATAGCGTTCCAAAATTGACAAGAAGGGAAAAGGAGATCCTTTTGGAAGCTGCCCAAGGATTGACAACAAGTGAAATGGCAGAAAAACTATTTATTTCTCCTCACACTGTAGAGAGCCACCGTAAGAATTTAATTGAGAAGTTTGGAACAAAGAACTTAAGCTCTGCTATAAAATTGGCAACTGAATATGGTTTAATCTCCTAAAAAGGATATAAACCACTAGTTTCGGGGATAGGATGACCTTGCAAGAAACAGTATATTTGTAATAGAATAAAAATCAATGCTATATTAATAATATAAAAGCAAAATATTTTGTATTTTTAACTTATTATTTATGGCTAACTACTGTTGTAGTAGTAAAAAGTATATTTATGTTAAAAAAGATTGCCTCTAAAATTATTCTGGTACTTCTGTTTCTAAGTAGTAGTCTACTTATGAGTTGTTTTGACTTTATAGAAGAGATTAATATTTCACAGAATGGGTCAGGAAATATAAAAGCTACACTGAATATAAGCCAAAGTAAAACCCAAATGGCAACTTTGCTAAAATTAGATCAAGTAGCAGGTAATAAAATACCAAGTGAAAGTCAAATAAGGCAGAAAACACAAGAAGTAGTGGAGATATTAGAAAATGCAAAGGGGATAAGCAATGTGGAGTATACATTAGACTTCACAAATTACATTGCTAAATTATCCTGCGATTTTGCTTCCGTGGAAGATTTAAATCACTTTAACGCCACACTAGCTAAACACTTCAATAGTACGTTTTCGAAAAATATTGCCTACAGCTACGATAAAAAAAATCAATTAGTAAGTAAAAAGTTTACCTATGACCCTAGTTATGCTAAGGTATTAGAGAAGTTTAGTCAAAAAGATATCGATGCATTAAAACAAGCCAAGTATACACAGGTTTTGAAATTTGAGCAAGATGTCGTGGAAACTTCTCATCCTTTATCTCGGATTTCACCTAATAAAAAGGGTGTCTTACTCCAGGTAAGTGTAGTGGATTTTATCCAGGGAAACACTAGCTTATCTAATACTATCAATCTGAATAAACAATAAACACTATGAAAATAAAACACATTAGTTTAACCCTATTATGCGCTATAGCTGCATTTAAGGTTCAGGCCCAAGATTTATCAAGTAAAATACCAAGTAATCCTGAGTTTGTTTTAACTGTAAACAATAAGGCTATTTTACAAAATGGAACACCTGAGTTAGTAAATGAGTTTTTGGAAAAAACAGGAATATATAAAGAGCTTTCTAATAACCAAGAGGTACATTCTTTGGATAAATTGGCATTGGATCTACAAAGAAATGCTTATATGTATAATACAGTAACCGATAGTGTTTCTTATATGGTTGCTTTATTGCCTTTGAAAAACAGTAATTTCTTACCAGAAGAAATTTTTCCAAAGGTAGGTAATTTACCACAAGTGGATGGTTTTCAAGTAAACTACATAGATAATTTACAATCTGCTGTGGCATATGATAATAACACCTTAATGATTATTTATCCTTCCTTGAAAGATTCCTATTTTGAAAGCGAAGATGTCAGGGAGCATTATGGTTTAGAGCCAGACGCAGTGCAAAATTATTGGGACTATGATTATTCTTATGATGAGGATGAGGATGAGCAAGATCAGGAATGGGAGGCTTATGATTCTGAACAAGCCCAGGAGCATGCGCCAGGTTGTGAGCACTACAAAGAGCCTGAAGTAGAGTATGTAGCTGGTGTTGAAGAAATTGAAAGTACGCAGGCTTACGACCCAAGTCAAGAGCCTAAAACTGGTGTTGCAATGGATGAATACCAACAGGCCGATGAGTATTATGGTGTAGACTACCAGGGAGCTTATGATGCTTATCAAACTACTGCTGGGGTTTTACTTCCAGGGTTATATGAAAAATCAAAAAATGAGGTTATTTTAGATAGCTTATCTAAAGAATGGTTAGTCCAAGCTTTACCTGGAATTGTTACTCCGCAAAGTGTACTTAGCCAAAATAAAGAGGTTATTTTAAAGGACAATTCTACTTTAGTGCGTTTTTGGGCAAATGATTTCAATGCGTTCTACTCCAACTTACTTGGTACATCAGATGCTCTAGACCCATTTGGATTGAATCTAAATGCTTTTAAATCGGGATATAGCCAGTTACAAGCAGATTTAGTAATTCAAGGAAATGTACTGAAACTTACAGCGGAAGCAACCATGGATAAGGATTTTGCAACTTATACTAAGAAAGTTTTAAAACATAAGATGAATCCTAAAATCAAGCAGTATATCCCTTCTGAGCACCTTGGTTTTATGAGCTTGAATGTGAACATGCAGGAATATATCCAAAGAACACCAGGGATGTTTTATAAGCAGTATGGCAAGTTCATACCTGGGTCAGATGATATTGTACTAGCAGTAACTACAGCTTTAGAAGTTACCTTAGATAGTAAGGGGATTTCTAATATGCTACCTGGAGATATGGTTGTTTTCATAAATGACGTACAAGAAGTAACCAAGCAATATACTTCTTATGAGTGGGATGAAGACTATAACTTAGTGGAAGAGGAAAAGACAAAGCAAGTTAACCAGGCTCAGTTTTTAGCCATAGGAACTTCAAAGGATCAAAGACTATTTAAAGCTCTTTTACAAATCGGAATCAATAAAAATGATTGTACTTTTGATTCCAATACTGGTATATACACTCTTCCTGATACATCGGATTTAATGGAGGTTCACATGTATTTTAAGGGCGATTTAATGTTTGTTGGTTCAGATTATAAACAAATGCAAAGTATTGCCAATGGAACCTTTAAAGCGGATCCTTTAAATGCAACCAGAAAAGAATTGTCTAAAGGACATCCTGTAAACATTGTACTTCATACAAATAAGTTAAGTGAAGTACTAGAAAATCTAGACCTTCCTTTACAAGGACCAATAGAAAAAGCAGTTCCAGATTTAAAGAATTATGGAGATATCCAATTATATTCTTCTTTAAAGGGATCTAATAAAGTATACTCAGAACTTAGTGTTTCTTTCCCAAGTCAGAAAAACGCTACTGCTTTGAGTTATCTACTAACACAAATCACTAATTTGTATAAATAAGTATAATAATAGTATAGTTTAATTATGAAAAAAGCCGCAAAGTACCTTGTTATAGGTGTTGTTTTATTGGTTATTGCTTTATTTGTAGGATACAAATATCGACAAAGTCAAGCTAAAAATCAGTTAGTAGATCCTCAGGCCACTAGCATTTTAGCCATTGCGGTAGATGATATGGTATGGAACAATCTAAGTACTTTGCTTTTAGACTCTGAAAAGAGTGATTCTACTAGCTCAGATGCTAAAGAATGGGCTGACTACTTATGGAAGACACCTGGAGTTTCTATACCATCTAAACTATATATGTTTACTAAGGAAACGAGTCCCTATGGTTTTTATGGGATCTTAAAAGTAAAAAACTACGATAATTGTTTCTCTTATTTTGCTACAGATCATGATCAAGAAATGGAATTCTTAGACAAGGAAAAATCGGTGGTTTCTCTAAGGGTAAATCCTTATACCAGTATAGTGTTTAACCAAGAGTATCTAGTGTATAGTATTAGTGCGGATAAAAATATAACTGACTTAGATTTACTGCAAATTCTTCAATCTAAAGACTCCTGGGTGAAGATTAAAGATTTAAATACTTTCTATACTCAAATGCCAGTAGGGGATATCAGCTTTTTAAATGCAGATAAAACCTTGAGTATTGCAGCGGATGTAAAAGACAATACGCTGTCTTTTGTAATAGATAGAGACTTAGGTAGACTACTTGAGACTCAACTGTGGAAAAGGCAATTTAAGAAAGATAATTTAGCACTTTGGTTTACTTATTCCATGGATTTAGAGTTTATACCAGGTATTTATCCTTTGGTTAGTGATTTGCTTGGATTAGAACAGCCTACACTAATTAACTATATGGATGTAAGTGTGGCTAAAGATCTTGCACTAGTTACAACCACCAAGGTAGTAATGGATTATGACCAGGACTTTAATCAAGTAGAGTCTACCGTGGAGTATACTCAAGAGGTTCCATGGCTTACTTATAGCTTTTTACAAGAAGATGTAACTTCTGAAGTTTTGCAAAAGACGCTGTCCCCTGGTTTTGAACTTATAGAAGAAAATGATTTTGTTGTAGCTTCTGCAAAGCTTGGTGATAATCTTTCTTTAGAAAAAGTAGAAACAATTTCACCTCTACAAGGGTATATAGACTTTGCTAATTTACCCGCTTTTACAAAAGACGAGGTAATAGCTGACTTACAAAAAAATAATGTGGTAGTAGAATTTTCTAGTGAAACCACCTCGTTAACCTCTATTAAAGTATGGGGTAAAATATCGTGGAAAAATAGAAATTAGATTACAGCTTTTAAATAATATTAAAAGGGTTTACTATGTTATATAGTAAACCCTTTTTTCGTTAATGCTCCTTAATGTTTTTCTTTGTTTTATAAGTGTAGACTTTCATACTTATACTAGTAGTATGTGAAAAGTACCACTATAATAGGGGTAGTAAACTAAAAATAGCCTAATTTGATTTTATAAAACTATTTTTATAAATAGAAGAGGGCTAGAAAAGATTGTATTTGTTAAATACTAGGCTAATTTTTGTTAAATATACTGTTTAAATAATAGCAAATTTCTAAATAATTAGAATAAAGACTACCTTTGCGCTCAAATTTAGGAGCAAATCTAGTTTT
Source organism: Myroides sp. LJL116 (assembly GCF_054871685.1). Classification (NCBI taxonomy): domain Bacteria; kingdom Pseudomonadati; phylum Bacteroidota; class Flavobacteriia; order Flavobacteriales; family Flavobacteriaceae; genus Myroides; species Myroides sp. LJL116. The sequence continues at coordinate 41,193 of NZ_JBTXLR010000009.1, read as the reverse complement.
TGGGTTTATTAGCGTTGAAAAGTACTATAATGACTTTGTTTTCAGAGCTTTGTAAAACAGTTTTATTTGGTTTATTAAGCTTTTTGGTAAGTTTATTTACCAGGTTATAACAGTGCTTTTTCCTTTTAATGATCAGTGAATTAGAGAGATTTCAACTCTTTTTGCACCTATATTTTTAACTCCTATTAACGACTATTTTTTTGAAAAATTATTACATGACAAAAAATTCACAATTTTTATCCTCTGAAGTTTTACAGAGGAATAAACAAACTTTGAGTTATTGGTTTATTGCTTTACTATCTATATTTACAATGGGGTATAGTTATGGACAAAAAGTGGTTTTCCATGAGGATTTTGGAAATCATACTACAAGAACTCCTTCTCAATATATTCCTCAAACTGGAAATGATGCAGGGTTAGATAATTGGTTTGGGACACATGGAGGAAAGTTTTATCTCTTTGGAGAGCCAACAGAAGACTGGGATCCTAATGTTGAAAATTCTACTTTATATCAAAACGTAATTAGTGATGGATATTACGCTATTATTAATCCGGCTAATATTTATGCAGGGTTAGGTGGTAAATGGACACAATGGGCTAAGTTCTGGGATAAAGATGCTCAAAGTAAGCGAGAAGATACGACCAAAGATTATGGAGCAGTCTTAGCTGTTAATGGTGGGATGGTAAAAAACCAGTTTTATCGTCGTGGTATAGAACTTGAACCAGGAAAAAAATATAAGTTTTCTGTTTGGATATACGCAAATAAAAAGCCTAATGTAGGTTTCCAATTTGAGGTACAAAATACTCTATCGGAAAAGGCATTAGGGGAATCAGCTACTCATATGATTAAGGCAGCCGATGCATGGGAGGAGTTTTCTTGGACATTTTCTATACCTGAAGGTGGAGTGAATTGTCCAAAATTAAATCCCGAGGTAGCATACATCGCTATTGCCCTTCGTAATCAAGTATCAGACGATGACGGAAATGATTTCTTTATTGATGATATTATGATTACTGAATTACCAGATAATACTAAAGTTGATACAGAATTGGTATGTGAAAATTTTGATGAATATTTATCTCCAGTTAATCCAGCGGATAATACTTTCTTATTCTCAGCGCCTAATAAAAATATTATTACTAACGATAAGGTTTTTATTAATGGCGATGAAACTCCAGTAGAGGTTGTTCTAGATGGAAAAGATAAGAACGCTACAATTGCCCCAGTTGGTAATTGGCCAGAAGGTTTTGAATTAGATTTAGTAACAGGAGAACTTATAATCAGTCCAAATGCTACTTTACCTAATCGTCCTTTAGAGTATAGTTTATGTAACTTATTGGGAGTTTGTGAAACTGCATTTATTTATCTTCTAGAAGATTGTAGTGACCAAGGAGTCTCAACAATGAATTTAATGAAGTTATATACTTCATCCGTACCACAAGATGCCGAAATACATTGGTTTACTACTGTGGATAGACAACCTAATACAAAGGTAAATAATCATTCAGAGGTAGGTCCTGGAACTTATTATCCTTTTGTGTTTCAAAATAATGCCTATACTAAAAGTATTTCTAGTGATGGTGTAGAAGTAGTTGAACAACCAAAATGTATTGCTGATGTAGCTGTTGTAAAAACTGTTTCTAAGTCAAAGGTATACTTTAAAGACTTAGTGGATTTTACTATCGAAGTTACTAACCTAGAAATAAAGGAAAAAACAACATTTAGAGCTGTAGATGTAGAAGTTACGGATAATTTACCACAAGGGTTAGAATTTTTAAGTGCAAAGGCTAGTAAAGGAACCTTTGATGTATCTACTGGTAAGTGGTTTTTAGACACTTTAGAAGTAGGCGAGACAGAAACTTTAACTATAACTGTTCGTATGGAAGCTCAGAAAGTGGTTGAAAATATTGCTACAGTTACTACTAGAACAGAAGACATAGATAAGACTAATAATACATCTTCGGCAAGCGTTTCTTTAGAAAGCGTTTTAATTAGTAATCCTATGATTTACCAAAGAGTAGACTAAGGATTTTAAATAAAGACTTTACTGGCTGAATAAGTGCTAGATAAGATATAATAAAATTGACTATTGGGTTATTTACCTGATAGTCAATTTTTTTTGGTATATATTACATCAAAAGTTATGCTAGCAAACTTCTTTATGTTTTGAGTTTAAGTAAGCCCTGAACATAGGCTATCGCAAAAGGATAAAGCTTTGAAGGGAACTACGCCACTTAGCTTTTCTTAACTAAGTAAGAGATTATGTAAAAATCTTCCTATTGGGCCTTACTGTTTTGTGTTATTTTATTTACAATTGTTCTTTTATTATTGTGCTGAAATATAGTATATTACAGTAGTGGAGTTTCATAGTCCTTGCTTTAATATTTGAAAAACCCTCTTCTATATCTAACATAAGAAAAGATAGCTTTATGGATAATATCTTTATCACCTTTAAACCAAAATGTGAGATAATCAAAAAATACGTAGACTACTATTATTTAGATAGTAGACCTAGTAATAAGCTTCGTGTATACGATTGTTTTGCTCACTACAATACTTCTATCTCACTTTACCAAAGTCATTATAGGTTAGAAGATAATTCAGGTGTAGAATTCCATGATAACGCAGGCTTTTTACAGTTATATACTCCAATTCGACAAGATACCCTAAGAATTACTCAAAAAGGGCCTGTAAACCGTGTTGTAATTGTTTTTCATCCTTTGGGAGTGAACCAATTTTTTGCTGATTTAGATCATAAAACAACTTGCAGTATAGTGGATTTATTTTCTAAAGAGGAATTAATAGAGTTATTTCAAAACAGGGATATACAGGTTTTAACTCATCTACTAGATGGTTTTTTACACAACAAATATAGGCAGTTTGAAAACAAGCTTCTAAGTCAAGGGGTAGAGGCTATACTAGAGGATTATTTAGAACTACCTATAAATGATTTAGCTTCTAGTTTAAAAGTAAGTAGGCAGTATTTAAACCGGTTGTTCACTCAACATCTAGGACTTAGTGCTAAAAGGTTTCAGCAAATAGTTCGCTTTAGAAAGTCTTTGCAATCTAAAATGTCTTCAAAGGACACAGTAGATTGGACCACGGCGGCCTATCAAAATGGATTGAGTTGTCCTTCCCATTTAAATAAGCTCTATAAAAGTATAACAGGTTACACTCCTGTAGACTTTTTAAACAAAGGGACTCTTATAGGCCAGGAGGATACCTTTTGGCATGAAAAGAAATAAACAAGGTTAGTTTCCAAATCTACCATTGTTTAAAAGGGGATTTTCTTAATTTGCTTTAGAGTATAAAATGTAAAAAGTAATAACTATGAGAGAATTATCCCTGCTATTTTGCTGCGCCTTTTTTTGCTTTTCCTTATATGGGCAAGAATCTTTTAAAGAGTTAAGTCAAAGTACATTAGATTTTAGCTATAACGCCCAAAGCAAAGAGGAGCTTAAACAAGCTTTGGATAAATGGGAGAATCTAAAAAGGTTGTATCCCGATAGTATTATGGACGTACATAGATGGGAAATGGTTTCTGTTGCAAATCAAGTAGGACAAGATACCCTAGGCTTTAATATGCTCTTCGATCTATTGCAAAATACAGTAGATGATGATGGAATACCTACTTTTGCTGAGGTTTTAGCACCAGATGCCCAGGAGGATTTCGATTTTTTGATGAGTAAGCCCTTATGGAGTAAGGTAGAAGAAATTGCTCAAGGCCATAAAAAAAGCTACTATAAAGAATTGGACTTAGCCCAAGAAGAATTCTATAAGACTAATCAACTTCCAATAGATTCCACTAAAAGCGCAAGAGAGCTATATGAACAGTTAAAGAATTATACTCCTTATTTGGATAAAGAAAAAATTAACTACTCCCTTTCTTTTGCCATCAACGATACCTTAAATAGTTCTTTTTTAGTGCATTTACCTGCAAATTATAATCCTTCAAAGCGTTATCCCGTTCTTGTGGTGTTACATGGCGCAGTTCGTTATACTCGACTGTCTGATTTTCAGGTTCCTTCTTTTGTATTGGGAGATTATCATCGTTATTATACGGAGATTGCCGATTTGAAGCACGTTATTTTAGTGTTTCCAAGCGCAGATAAAAACTATAACTGGATGACAAGTGATGCTGGTTTCTTTATGGTTCCTTCTATTGTTAGGATGATTAAGAAAACTTTGTCCATAGATGATAATAGGGTGTTTCTGACAGGGCACTCTAATGGGGCAACAGGATCCTTTTCCTATTGGATGAAAGACCCAAGTGATTTTGCTGGTTTTTTGGGGTTTAATACGTATCCTAAAGTTTTCACTGGAGGTACTTTTGTAGAAAATGCTAAAAATAGCTCCTTTACCAATTTTTCAACAGATTTAGATTATTACTACCCGCCATGGGCAAATGATACCTTAACTAAAGTAATGGACTCTTTAGGTGCCAATTATAGCGATTATCGCTATAATGGATACCCACATTGGTTTCCAGAATTTAAAGCTGCTAGGCCTGCTGTAGAGATACTTTTCTCAAGCATTCAAAATACAAAAAGGGATCCTTTACCTAAAGAAATACTCTGGCAATGGGATGATAATGCCAATGGAAATATACACTGGCTAAGTACAATGCAATTAGATACCTTAAGTAGTGATTATAGACCAATTCCTAGGATTAACTTCCCAATTAATAAATGGCTAGAGTATAGTGAGCAAGAAGGAAAAGAAGATGATCTTATCGAGGTAGAGGTACAAAGGCATGCTTTTTCCTTTGCTCGTAAATCTGCTAGAATTCAGGCAAACTACAATCAAAATACTTTTAAATTAACTAGTCAAAATGTAGCTTCTTTGTGTGTTTTAGTTTCTCCAGAGCAAATAAATATGCAAGAGCCTGTTTTGATTTATGTCAATGATCGACTTGTATTTAATCAAGTAGTGGGGTATAATAAAGAGTTTATGCTAGAGAATTTTAGCAAGAATCAGGACAAGGATAGACTTTGGGTTAATAAGATATGTATAGACCTTTTAAAGCAGTAAGAGATAGAGTGTAAAAAAGATAGATAAAGCACTGTAAATCAACGAATATAAGTTGTGTTAGCACCTTGAGAAGCTTTTTTGTTTTACTAGGATTAACTAACTTTAATACAGTGGTTATAGTAGGTAAAACCTCCAAAGGCAAAAGGGTACTTTTGAAGTATCCGCCTTTGGAGTTTTATACTTAAAGACCAATTTTCTCATCTAATTTTTAGACAATGGACTATCTTTACTTATTACTCAAGTTGTTAATTGGGTTTTTAATCATTATCCTGTATTTAAATTTTACAGGGAAAACCCAAGTTTCTCAAATGAATGCCATTGATTTAATAGGTAATTTTATTCTAGGGGGTATTATAGGAGGGGTGATTTACAGTCCTAATATTTCCATGCTGCAATTTCTTATCTGCTTATTTATGGCTATTGCCATAATTTATAGTTTGAATCTACTGGTTAAAAAGACCAATGTCTTCCGTTCTTTTGCCATTGGTAAGCCTATTGTTTTAGTCAAGGATGGTAAATTCTGTTTGGATGCTATTAAGAACAAACAAAATAAAGTAGATATGGTAAGTCTAGCAAGTAATTTACGTATCCTAGGATTTGATACCTTCTCCAAAGTTAACTTCCTACAAATAGAGCCAAATGGGCAATTAAGTGTTAGACCAAATACCAAGGAAAGCTGTTTACCAGGTTATATCTTTTATGTACATGGGGTATTGGATCAAGAATTTCTAGCTCAAATAGAAAAAGATGAAGCCTGGGTAATGCACTGTTTGAAAACCGCTGGTATAGATTCTTTAGAAAAGGTGTATTTAATAGAACTCTTTGAAGACAAGCTTTTTGTTCTATGCCAAGATGGAGAACTTAAGCAAATTAAGTATTAATATATACCTGTAGTAGCATAAGTTAATACAGGAAGGCTTAAAAGTATCCGTTTTTAAAATAGTTTAAGCCAAGGGTTTATGGTTTTTCTTTTTATCCAAGCTTAAGGTTTTATAGATGAAAAAAGAAGATAATAAAAGTACTACCGAAACAATGGTAATGTTAACCTGTTTATCATAAAGGCTGTTTAATTGCAGAATAAAACTCATTGTTAGAGTAACCCCTACAATCAAAAGCCCTATTAATCCATAAATGGTTAATGGGTATTTATATCTATAAGCTCGTGGGATATAAGCCTTTTTACTTCTAAGGGTATAATAGCCTACAAAGGCATAGGTAATCATTTGTAATCCAACGATTAATAAGAAGCATAGGAGTTGTGCATAATTGTCTTTAGGGGAGTATTCTGTAATGATTTGAAGTAGTAAGTAACCCAGAGCTATAATAGTTGTGGGTAAAAACTGCCATAGCAATAGTTTTCTTTTGCTTTTATAGCTAGAAATTAAATCTCGTATTAGCAAATAGGAAAAAGGTCCATAAAAAAGTAGAAATGGACTATATAGTTCTAAATCAATAGGATATCGTATTAAGAATTGTAGAAGTAAAATAAAACTACAATGGCTCAGTATTAATATATTAACATATTGTAAAGCAGTACTTTGTTGGTTGAGATCTTTTAAATAGATCACTAGGTTAACAATACAAATTAGTATAGTTAAAAGTAAGATGTAGTCTGGTATAATGGTAACTAACCTCTCCATCTGAAAAAATTTAGGGGTTATAAATAATAATAAAACGGGTCAAATATAATAAAGTTTATCAGTTCAAGTAGGGTTATAAGATATTTCCATTTTAAATCTATGTTATTAAATTTATAAGTATAGAATAGCTTACTCTAGCAAAAACCTTTGTCTTTATTTTAATTTAAAATATAAAGCCCCTATTAAGACAAGGCTTAATAGGGGCTTTACAACACACTATCTTACTTAAAAGGAGTTTTGTTGTTATTTTTTGTTTGAAGCTCCTGGAGGATAGTTCGCCAATATGCTTGTTACATATTTTTGTACTAATGCTTCCACTTTAGCTTGGGTATTTGCCCCACCTAATAAACCTGTACCAACACCTTGCCAAACTATTGACTTAGTAGCAGGATTTAAGATATCGATATATAATTTTCCTTCTAGTTCAGTTGTAACTGTTGTTGTTTCTTGTGGATTCCAGTAAGGAGTATATCCCCATCCACCATAGTATCCGTATGGCTCATAGAAATCAGGATAGTTGTAGTTGTTTTGAACATCTAACTCCTGTTGTGTTTTAGTAAAGATGTTTACTAAGACCTGTGGATTAGTAGCTGATTTTGTATATCCTTTACTTTGTAAATCTGCCTCAATAGCACTTAATACTGCTTGTTTAGTGATATCATCTAATTTACATTTTTCAATTCCTTCTTCAAAGAAATTATAGGTTTTAAATTGATTGAAGTTTACTGCTTGGTCATAATTAGAGGATACTTGAATTCCACAAGATCCCATAAAAAGCACAAGAGCTAAGAAGGGTAAAAATTTAAATAATTTCATAATTTAACGTTTTAATATTAGTGATTCTTAATTAATGTTAAGGTACTAAAGATATTTTATATAAAGTATAGTTAAAGTATTTTTTTTGCCCCTTTTTTTAAGAGTGAAATTCTTCCAATTATCTTTGTTTTAAAGGGGGGTAATTAGGTAGGAGTTATACTGCTAAGTGTTTTGTTTTCAGGGTTTTTCAAGGATTTTTTATTGAGGTCATTTTCACTATCAACAAACAAAAAAATACTTCATAGAAGTTTTTTGGTAGATATTTTCTTAGTGAAACCATAGATGCAAAGCTTATCAAAAGGCTTATAAAGAACAAAGAGGTGCTTTTTTAAGTAAAAAACACCTCTTTGTTTATAGGAAATTATCCCCTAGAGTAAAGGAGAATTATTTTGGAATCTGTGGACTTTGATTAGGTTTTGGCGCGCTACCTGCAAAGCTATCTTGCAGAGGTACTGCATTTGGATTTAACTGACTTAGATTGTTCTGGGCTAGTGAAAACTCTTCTGAAAACCCAGATGCTAAAACCCCAGTTGGTACAGCAAAGAAACCTACCCCTATAACAGATATTAAGCCTCCTAAAAGACGGCCTATCACTGTAACAGGAACAACATCTCCATATCCAACAGTAGTTAAGGTGATAATAGCCCACCACATGGATTCAGGGATACTTGAGAATTTTGTTGGTTGTGCTGCGTTTTCTGCATAATACATAGCCGTGGAGGAGATGATTAGTAGAAAAATCAATATCACAAAAGTTAATATAAGTTCATCTCTTTTTCTTCTAAGTACTCTAACTAATAGATTTAATGCCGTTACATAACGGGCTACCTTAAAGATACGCAATAATCTAAAGATTCTTAGAAGGCGTAAGATGCGTAAATCAAAATAAACAAAGGACAGAAAAAATGGAGCGATAGCCAAAAGGTCAATAATTTGCATGGCAGTGATTCCGTAGCGCAAACGACCTATAATAGGTTTTCTATAGGCTGGATCACAGGTAATACTCCACATGCGTAATATATACTCTACGGTAAAAAATAATACAGAGTACAAAGAAAAGGTATTGAAAAAGTCTCCAAATTCTTCTTGTAAACTATTTACCGATTGAAGGATTAAAACAGTTGCATTAGCCAAGATAACTATAACAATAATTCCCATTGTTATTTTACTAGCTAATGTTTTAGAGTCAATATTTAATAAGGTATATATTTTATACCTAATAGGATGTTTTTGATTGTAAGAGTCCATATTAATTAGGTCAATTATTCGACAAGTCAAGGCATTATTTTGTTATAAGTCTCCAAAAAATGCACAGAATGTTAAGTTTTTAGATACCAATAAACAAGTTAATAGCCTTTACCTTCAAATGTAAAAGCTTTTTTGTAAATTTTATCAAAATTAGTCGCAATTTTTTTATTTTGCTAGTCTTTTTGTTTGTCTATAGTCATGTTTTAACCAAAAGCTGTATTCTACTTATACTCAAGAGTAAGTAGTCAAAAGTAATAACCAAGGTCTAATTAGGGAAGCCTTTGTATAAGGTAGAATAGCAGATAGTAGAAGTGTTAAAGGTTTTTATCAGTGGTTATGGAAGATTGTTGGCCATTTTTATAAAAGTTTATATAATTGTTATATCTTTATACTAAAGTCTAATGGTTTAATTTGAGATTTAGAATAAAAAATTATAAAGGTTGATTTTTTTCCCTAGGCTTTATGTTATATTAAAACTATCCATTAAAAATTATACTTGTATGAAAACAACTCCCACCATGAGTAATACGCTTTTTTATTGTACTTCTTTAGCAATAACGGATCAAGATAAAAATATCTATCATGGACGCACCTTGGAATTTTCAACCTCGGCAATTCCATCTAGTATTTGTTATTATCCAAAGGGCACTAGTTTCGCTCCCATTACGAAGGACCATACATCTTTAATGGCCTTTGAGTGTAAGTACGCTATGCTTGGTATGGGTATGCCGGTAGAAAACAATGGTAAAGGACTTGAAAAACAATTACTAGAAGGAGTTAACTCCGAGGGGTTATCTTTTAGTTTAAATATGAAAACTAATTCAGAGTTAGATGCCCAGGTAATAACAGATTATTCCAAAGTGGTATCCTTTGATTGTTTAGGACATTGGGCTCTGGCTAGTTTTGCCAATGTAGCTCAAGTCAAAGAAGCTGTAAAAGACCAAGTTTTCTACTGTAGAGAATTAGATGAGGTAGGTGGTATGAGCGCTCCATTTCACTTTGCATTTTACGATACTAAAGGGGAGTGTTTAGTGGTGGAGATAAATTTTGGTAAAGTTTGCATTTACGATAACCCAACAAGGGTAATGACCAATGGACCTGAGCTTCCATGGCATTTGACCAATCTTAATAATTATACCCATTTAACCAATTTAGATGTAAATCAGGGTTCTTTAGGTAATATGACTATAAAACAACCTGATTCAGGTATTGCCTTAGCAAGTTTACCTTCTTCAGATACCTCTGTAGATCGATTTGTTAGAGCTGCATTCTATAGTAGTTTCGCTAAGCAAGCCTCTAGCGCGCAAGGTGCCCTTTTAGAGCTTTCTCATATTATGAATAAGTTCGATAGACCTAAAAACATGAGCGTTTCAGAAAGTGATCCAAAAAGTCCAAATGGACAAATTATATGTGAATACACTTTATGGACGAGTTTAACGGATTTAAAAAATGGTCGTTTATTAGTGCGCAGCTATAACAGTTTTAACTTTGTCGATCACAGTATTTCTGATTTCACTTCAAGTACAACACCTGTATATATTAATTTAGACTAACTAATAACCTTAAAATAGGATGAATACATCAAATCATTTACCAAACAATGTAAACCAAGATACCCAAAAGGGGCAAGAAGTTAAATTTGTAGAGTATACACCATTTAGCCAAGAGCAAATTCAATGTAATATTCCTTTTGCTTGTACTTCTTTAATGATTAAGGATAAGCAAAATAATGTCTACCATGGTAGAACAATGGAATTTACAACCGATCAAATTGTAACTAATTTAACTTACTACCCAAAAGGACAGAAGTTTCAACACCCAGCTCCAGATAATACTCCAGGTCTTGCCTACCAGGCAAAATATCCAATGATGGCATTAACAGTGCCTGTAAGCAAGATAGATCCAATGGGAGCTATGCAAGGAGTGAACGACCAGGGGTTGTCTTTTAGCTTGAATATGATGACAGATTCAGATTTAAAAGACCTACCAAGTTCTGCTTATCCAAATAGTGTTCCTTTCACTTCTTTTGGAGAATGGGCCATTGCAAGCTTTGCTAATATAACAGAGTTAAAGCAAGGTATTAATAATGCTAGCTTTTGGAGTGAGTCTATTGCTTTAATTGGAGGATTAAAAGCTCCTTTCCACTTTGCTTTATACGATAAATCAGGACAAAGTGTAGTGGTAGAGGTAAGTCAGGGAGCATTAACTATCTATGATAACCCTACAGGGGTGATGACTAACGGTCCTGCTTTTCCTTGGCATCTTACAAACTTGAATAACTATTCCAATATGAATAATATGGAGGTTAATGCAAGTAAGATTGGAAAAATGACCTTAATGCAGCCGGATAGTGGAACAGCTACTTCTGTATTGCCTTCTTCAAGTACTTCAGTAGGGCGTTTTGTTAAAGCATTCTTCTTTTCCACTTTTGCCAATGTAGTAGATACTCCACAAAAACAAGTTGTTGAACTTGCTCACGTGATGAATAATTTTGATAGACCAAAGAACATCTCTGCAATGAATGTTCCTACACCTGGTGACCCTACTAAAACAACCTATTTGACAGAATTTACAATTTGGACTGTACTAACAGATTTAAGTCAAGGGGAATTATACGTAAGATCTTATGCAGATATTAACTATACTAAGTTTACTTTTGCTCAATATGCTCAAAGTACTCAAATGGTAAGTGTACCATTATATTAATAGATCAATAGTTAACAAGAATAATTTAAATAAAAGAAGCTCTTTGTTTTAAACAAGGAGCTTTTTTTGTACCGCATTCCGTTGAAATTCTTGTTTAGTTTAAACAATCTAAAAGAATAATAAGGTAGATACTATTTCTTTCGTTTTGTAGGTATAATCTGTTTAAATGTTGAAAATATGGCAATATGTATAGTTTGATAGGAGTATAGTTTGTAAAAAATGTATTAGCTGTAATGTTATTAAAGATTTGCTATTTCTAGAAAGAGTAAAAAATATCTAAAATAGTTGTAATTTAATCTTGAAATTATGTTAAAAAGTTTTATATTGTATTGTAATTAAGATTTAGGTCTTGATTAGGTATGTAAATTAACACAAAAAATAAAAAATTATGGCATTACACGTTGTTAACCCTGGCGGAAAAGATGGACAATATTCGGATGAATATTCTCAAGAGATTTCCCTAAAAGGACTTGCAAAGTACAAATTGAATGAAAAATCAAATGATTCTGCTACAGTTCGCGATTTAATTTTAGATGAAATGTTATTAGATGGAAATGCAAAACAAAATCTTAGTACATTTTGTCAGACAGATGTAAGTGAGGATTTGCATATTCTCATGGATAAATGTATCAATAAGAATGCTATTGATAAAGATGAATACCCTCAAACTGCTGAAATTGAAGAGCGTTGCGTACATATTTTGGCAGATTTATGGAATTCTCCAGAGGCATCTGAAACTATTGGTTGTTCTACCACAGGATCTTCAGAAGCAGCTATGCTTGGAGGATTAGCTTTGAAATGGAAGTGGAGAGAAAAAATGAAAAAAGCTGGTAAACCAACGGACAAACCAAATATTGTCACTGGTCCAGTGCAGGTGTGTTGGGAAAAATTCGCACGTTATTTTGATGTGGAAATTCGCCAGATTCCAATGGAGCACGGAAGACTTTTAATGACTCCAGAGGAGGTTTTAAAAAGAGTGGATGAAAATACTATTGGGGTAGTACCTACTTTAGGAGTTACTTTTACTTTACAATATGAGGATGTTAAGCTTATCCATGATTGCTTAGATAAGTTACAAAAAGATACAGGTTTAGATATCCCAATGCACGTGGATGGAGCTTCGGGAGGTTTCTTAGCGCCTTTTATTCATAGGGACTTAGTATGGGACTTTAGACTTCCAAGAGTCAAGTCTATTAATACTTCAGGTCATAAATTTGGACTTTCGCCTATTGGTATTGGATGGGTTATTTGGCGTGAAAAATCAGATCTTCCAGAAGATTTAATTTTCAATGTAAACTACTTAGGAGGGAATATGCCAACTTTTGCACTTAACTTCTCTCGTCCAGGTGGGCAAATTATGGCTCAATACCATAATTTTTTAACACACGGACATGAAGGATATAGAAAAATTCAGCAAGCTTGTGCTGATCACGGACAATATATTGCACAAGAAATCGCTAAAATAGGACTTTTTGATATCATTTACGATGGAAAAGGAGGTGTTCCTGGTGCATGTTGGGTAATGAAAAAAGGTGTAAACCCAGGGTTTTCTCTCTTTGATTTAACTGATCGTATGCGTTCACGCGGTTGGCAAGTTGCTTCTTATAGCTTACCAAGTGACTGTGAGGATATGGTGGTTCAACGTGTTTTAGTACGTCATGGATTCTCAAGGGATATGGCGGATTTACTTTTAAGTGATCTTAAACGTTGTATCGAATATTTTGAGAAGCATCCAATTTCGGTTCCCTTAACTTCTGATGAAGGATCAAGTTTCCACCACTAGGAAGAAGTTTGTTATTGTAATGAATTAATGTAAACATAAAAGCCAAGTTGTTTTTAAAATAGCTTGGCTTTTTAATTGCAAATTTTAAACTAGGCCTATGAGAAAAATAATATTTTTTGTTGCTTTTATCTGTCTTTCCACAGCAGGATATGCTCAACATAGGGAAGACGAAGATTTAAATAAAAAACTGCAGTGGGACGATGAGATGCTAAATATTATGCTAGATACTCGTTATGATTTTCGCTATATCTTAGATAATGGTAAAAATGATAATAAAGGGTTTCATGCCGATATATTAAAGGTGCTCTTTGTTGGGGATATTACACCTAAGGTACATTATCGCCTTCGCCAGCGTTTAAATAAAGACCAATCACCAGATAACCGCGATGGATTATCTTCGGCTACAGATCAGGCTTGGATTAGTTTTGATTTTGCCCCGAATTGGAATGTTAAAGTAGGGATGCAATCCATTCAGTTTGGAACCTTTGAGTATAATTACAACTCTGCTGATGTATATACTCCAACTACTATTTACAATGACTTAACTTCTTCGGCTGTAGGGGTTAATGTATCCTATCAATGGAAGAATCAAGTGTTCAACGCTCAAATTATCAACTCTCCATATAGTGAATTCTCTGATAAAAAGGACGAGGATAAAACTTTAGCATATAATGTTTTATGGGTAGGAAGTCTTTTTGATGGAGTCTATAAAACGCGTTGGGGATATGGACTTTTTGAGCATACAGATAGTCAGTTCTACAATTGGTTTACCGTTGGTAATCAAATAAACGTTGGGAAATTCACAACCGAATTAGATTACTATATAGGAGATAGACAAATGGATTATAATTCTATTGTTTCTATAGCTCCTAATGAGTTGCGTTTAGTAGAAGATCAAGCAGTATCTGCCAAATTCGAATATAATTTTGGAAAATGGCGTCCATTTATCAAAGGTGTGTATAGCCAACGTTTTGATAAAGAGTTAAATGCCCAAGCTTATAACGTAAAAGGAGGGGAAGCTGTAGTGGAGTTTTATCCATTTACTAGTGAGCTATTGAAAGACTTGCGTTTTCACACTGCTTATTCTTATACGGCAACGGAGTTCAAAAATGAGTATGAAAGTTTACCTACTAAAAACGAAACTCGAATACTAGTGGGGATTCGTTGGCTGTTTAAAGTTAAATAGTTAAGGGATTATTTGTACTATAATGAAGTTTAAAAAATATAAAAAGCACCACTAATAATGGTGCTTTTTACATTAATTATGGTAACGATAAGTTAAAAATACTGGAATTTAATAGAGTTTAATTGTTAAAAAGTACTTATATTTGAAACTATAAACAAGAATTTAATTTAATGAAAATTTTAGAGTTAAGGAGCTACCTTTTATTCACAATAATAGGGGCTACTTGTTTGTTTTTCTCGAGTACTGCCTATAGCCAAAGTATGACCTTTTCACAGGCTTATCAGCAAATGAATAAGGATAATAGTAGTTTGAAGGCTTCGGAGAAAATGGAGCAAGTACAAAGTTTTAAGGAAAAAGCCGTTAAAGGTTTGCGCTATCCAAGTATCAAAGCTTATGGTATGGGCCTTTGGACGGACCGTTCTTTAGGAATCAATTTAAATGGGCTTCGCAATGGCGTAGCAGATTTTATCCAAATTCCAGATGCTAATGCGCTAGGGGATTGGAAAATGGATTTCAATAAACGCGATATGGTTTTAGGAGGCTTTTTAGCTACAATGCCACTTTATACGGGTGGTAAAATAAACGCAGCTATTGATGCAGAGAAAATCCAAAGTGAAATTGCGGCAACCGAATTAGACAATGTGCAAAGTGCTTTAGTAACCGAACTAGCTGAACGTTACTTTATGGTTAAGCTAGCCGAGCAAGCTGTGCAGGTGAAAAGACAAGTGCTTAAAGCTATGGAAAAACACCTTTCAGATGCTACAAAATTAGAAGCACATGGAATGATTGCTCCTGTAGAGAAATTAGTAGCTGAGGTTGCCGTTTCCGAGGCTAATAGAGAATTGGAAGCAGGTATAAAAGATGCTAGCTTGGCTCGTATTGCTTTAGCTAATACTCTAGAGGTAGATAGTGTAGAAGAAGATTTATCTAGTGAATTTTTTCAAGTAGATAACCTTGAGACAATGGAGTTCTACCGTAATGCTGCTCAAGAGAACTATCCTTTACTTCAAAAAATTGAATTAGAAAAACAGTTAGCTCAACAAGGGGTTAAAGTAGCAAGAAGTGGTAGGCTACCCACTGTTGTTGCTTTTGGTCAGACTATTTTAGCACATAATAATCCAATAAGCGGTTTAGACATTTTATATAATAACAATAAACCTTGGACCATTGGTGTAGGGGTGAGTTACTCTTTATTTGAAGGATTCAAAACTAAAAACGAAATAAAAGCTGCTAAAGCAACTGTTGAAGGAGTAGAATACTTGCAAACAAAGGCTATTAGTGATGTTAGAATGCTTGTAGCTAAATTATACCAAGATTTAGAAAAGCAACAAGAGCAAATCACTAACCTTAAAGTACAGTTAGATTTAGCCCAAGAGTTTGTACGCGTTAGAACAAGAGCCTTTGCAGAAGGATTTGCTACATCTTCCGATGTAGTAGACGCTGAAGTTGCTTTATCTGTAGTACAACTTTTAACCCTTGAGTCTCATTTTCAATATGCAGTAGAATTAGCTGCTTTATTAGAATTAGCTGGAATGAGTAAGAACTTTTTACAATACACAAATTAAATTCAAGACAATGAAAAATAATATTATAAATGCATTAATCGGTATACTAATAATAGGAGTAGTTTTAGGTGTTACTTTATGGTATATGGCAGCTCCGGATCAGTCTTATATGCAAGGTCAAGTAGATGCAACTCAAATTAATGTAGCTTCAAAAATTCCTGGAAGAGTGGATGAGATTTTCGTTATCGAAGGGCAAGATGTAAAAAAGGGAGATATCTTAATGCAAATTGGTACACCAGAAATTGATGCTCAGTTATCTCAGGCCGAGGCTTTGGAAAGAGCTGCTCAAGCGGTAGATAACAAAGTAAAGGCTGGAGCTAGAAAAGAAGAGGTACAGGCAGCTTATAATATGTGGCAACAAGCTAAAACTGGTATGGATTTAGCAAAAAGTACTTACGATAGAGTACAAAATTTATATGATGAAAAAGTTATTCCAGCTCAAAAAAGGGACGAAGCTTATGCACAGTATAAAGCTTCCATGGAGATGGAGAAAGTAGCTTTATCCAATTATACTATGGTTAAAGAAGGTGCTAGAGAGGAAGATAAACAAGCTGCATTAGCAATTGTTCAACAAACACAAGGGGCAGTAAAAGAAGCGGATCTTTATAAGTCAGAAGGACAAGTTAAGGCTCCTCGTGATGGTCAAGTACTTACTATTATGCCAAATGCTGGAGAGATTGTTAACTCTGGTTATCCTCTTGTGAATTTAGTAGATTTAGATGATGTATGGGTGTTTTTTAATGTAAGAGAGGATTTGATGCCACATTTTAAAATGCATACACAATTACCTGCTATTATTCCTGGATTGGGTAATCAAGAGGTTATGTTAGAGGTGCGTTATATTGCAGCTCAAGGAGATTATGCTACATGGAGTGCTACTAAAACACTAGGAGACTTTGATATGAAGACTTTTCTAATTAAAGCTTATCCTACAACTAAAGTTGAAGGTTTACGCCCGGGGATGAGCGCTTTAGTGGATCAAAAAAATTTGAAGTAAAAGGATACTATAGTGAAAAAAGGATTTTTAGCAATTTTTAAAGATGAAATTTATAGGCTCTTTAAAACTCCTAGGTTAGTTTTATTAACCTTTGGGGTACCTTTATTTCTTTTTATTTTTTATGCCTCTTTATTTAATCAAGGTGTACCTTCCAATTTACCTATAGTTGTACTAGATAGTGATAAGAGTCAGCTTTCCCGCCAATTTAAAATGATGATTGAATCTACCTCTACCTTAACTATACTAGAGGAGGTAAATGATGAATTGGCAGGGGAAAAACTAGTGAGAAAAGGAGATGCATATGCTTTTGTAATTATACCTAAAGATTTTCAAAAGAAGATACAAAAGAATGATTATACAAGTGTAACTTGTTATTATAACGGGGAGTATATTTTACCTGGAGGTTTGATCATGGAAAAATTTCAGACCCTTGGAATGATGTTTGCAGCTGGGGCTAGAATTCAAACTTTAGAGCAAGGAGGATTAACTCCTGATCAAGCCATGGCCATGGTTAATCCCATAAATACAAATTTTCATATTTTATTTAATCCCTATACCAGTTATGCTATTTACCTGAATTTGTCCTTTATGCCTATGGCTTTTCAAATCATAATCATGATTGTAAGTGTATATGCAATTGGAAGAACTTTAAAATACCAAAGAGGTAAAGAGTTATTGGATAAAGCAAATGGCAATGCAGTTGTGGCAATGCTTGGAACTTTGTTGCCTTATACCATTATATTTTCTATTCTTGGTTTTTTAATGAATTTGTTATTATACTATGGTATTGAAGTAACCTTAAATGGTAATTTCTTGGTAGTAAATCTTATTTTTATAAGTTTTGTGATAGCTATTCAGTCTATGGCCTTTTTCTTGGCTTCCACTATGAATAGTTTAAGGCTTGGAATGGAAGTAGGGGCGGATTACGCTGCTTTAGCTTTCTCTTTCGCAGGTTATACTTTCCCAGCAAATGGTATGAGTGGTTTTATCCAGGCTATTAATTACATCTTTCCTTTTACCTCGTACATGAGGTTTATTGTAGATTATTCTCTAAGGGGAATTATGTTTGATTCCAATCAATATAATTATGCTATAGCTTTTGCTATCTTTACTTGTTTTGGTATGATTGGAATACCATTTTACGTAAAAAAATTACAAAGAGGAGGTTATAATGCTTATTAAAAGAATAATAGAAAACTGGGCTTCAGTGATAACTGCAGCTATAGTTGAAACAAAGTTAATTTTTAGAGATTTTGCTGTATATAGTATTTATATACTTGCTATTATGGCGGTTTCTCTTTTGTATTCCTATATTTATACCAATGAGATTTTTGTCAACCTCCCGATTGCAGTGGTTGATAACGATCAGACTTCTATGAGTAGGCAAGTAACTAGAATGTTAGATGCTTCTCAAGAATTAGAAGTTCATGCTCAAAGTACTTCTTTAGTAGAAGCACGACAGCTTTTTAATCAAGAAAAGGTAAGGGCGATTGTTGTTATAGAAAAAGGATTTACAAGAGATATTCAAAATGGAAATATTCCTACTGTTGTAAGTTATTTGGATACAGCCAATATTTTATATTATAAAGAGAGTTTAGCCACCATTATGACCGTTGTACAAACCTATGGAGGGGGGCTTGAATTAAGTAAAATGATGAGTAGTGGTATTCCTGAATCACAGGCAGTTGCCACCCGTAGGCCATTTGATGTAAATGCAATTCCACTTTTTAATATTGCTGATGGTTATGGAACTTTTGTTTTACCAGTAGTATTTATTATTGCTATTCAAACTCTTCAATTAACAGGGCAAGGAATTTTATATGGAACTTTAAGGGAGAAGGGTATTTTTGCCTCTACTTTTAGTTTTGCTAGAAGAAGGTTTGGTAGTATTTTCCTTACCTTAGGAAGAGCAATACCTTATTTAATCCTTTCCTCAGCTGTATTATTATTTGAATTATTGGTGGTAACGCATATTAACCGATTTCCACAACGAGGTAATTTATGGGAGATAATGGTCTTCGCTACTCCAATTATTTTAGCTATTACCTTTTTAGGTATGTTTTTAACCAATTGGTTTAGACGAAGAGAGGATGCTATTATGACTATAACCATATTCTCTATTCCAAGCTTAGCTTTATGTGGGCTTTCTTGGCCAACGATTTCCTTTCCAGCTTGGCTGGCTATTTTAGCTAAGTTTGTTCCAACCACCTTTGGGGTGCAAGGTTTTGTGGCCTTGTCTCAATTTGGTGCTAAATTAAGTGAAATAAAAGAATTGTATTTTCAAATATGGGCATTAGCTATCTTTTATTTTATCTTAGCTTGTTGGACCAACCGTCGTTTATTACAAGATGATGATAAAGGAGATACAACAGTAATACAGGCTAATGAGCATACTCAAGAAATAACCAAAGAAGATCAAGCCCAAGCTTCGCAAGATGGGTATTAGAATAGACGTATACTTTTAGGGTATCAAAAAGTTTAATGAAAATTCAAAAGTCCAAAACATAAGATTGTTTTGGACTTTTTTTTAACAAAAATTTATTGTAATTCGCTTTAATTTAGTATATTGGAATGGTATTGCACTGAGCTTTAACATTTTTTATTTTTATAAATAATCCATAGAATCATATGATTGATAAGCCAAATAATAATAATTTACCCATTAGGGTAATTGGGGTTAAGAACATTAGTAAGTTTGCTTTTTTCGCCATGACTGCTTCCTTGTTCGTAACGGTTTATGAATATCCTACCTTCGCACAAAGTGGAAAAACACTGATTTTCTTTTTAGTAACTTGTGGACTCTTTTGGTTTTTACCAGTGGCATTATGCTCAGCAGAGATGGCGACTTTGAAAGGCGATCAAAGCGGAGGGATTTTCTCCTGGGTAGGTAATACCCTAGGGACAAAAGCTGGATTTGCAGCCTTGTTTTTCCAGTGGTTCCAAGTTACGGTAGGTTTTGTAACGATGCTTTATTTTGTTATAGGTACTCTATCGGCAATTTTTGATATTCCTGCTTTAAATGATAATCCATGGATAAAGTTCTCCATGGTAGTTGGGATGTTTTGGCTCTTTACCTTATTGCAATTTAAAGGGACAAGCTTTACTGCTGGCTTTGCTAAGTACGCCTTTACAATAGGTATTATTTTACCTGTTGGTGTTATGTTGGTATTGG
Organism: Myroides sp. LJL116; assembly: GCF_054871685.1. Taxonomy (NCBI): domain Bacteria; kingdom Pseudomonadati; phylum Bacteroidota; class Flavobacteriia; order Flavobacteriales; family Flavobacteriaceae; genus Myroides; species Myroides sp. LJL116. The sequence goes on along the minus strand of NZ_JBTXLR010000009.1, from coordinate 21,048 downwards.
CATTTATCTACATTGGTAAAGGACATCCAGTGTCTCCCGATTTTACTAGGAGTAATCTACTTCCTAAATGGAGCGATTTCTCGGCTATTACTGCCTTTGTTCTTGCGTATATGGGGGTAGAGGCCTCTGCTCCACATGCTACTTCTTTAAACAACTTTAAAAAGAGTTATCCACTAATTATGATTGCCCTTGTGGTAGTTGGAATTAGTTTAAGCACTATTGGAGGGAGTATAGTCTCTATGGTACTAGTAGGACCAATTTCTTCTAATGAGGGATTAATAGATGCTTTTAGCGCTCTTATATCTCCAGGTGAAATGTCTTGGATGGTAATGCTATTAGGAGGTTTAATTTGCTTTGGTATCATAGGCCAGGTGTGTTCTTGGATTGTTAGTCCAACAGCAGGCTTGCAGTATGTGGCCAGTAAGGGATTATTACCTAAGCGATTCCAAAGACAAAATAAGAATGGCGTACCTACCTATATTTTATTTGTTCAAGGTTTAGTTGTTACGGCTTGGGCTGCTATTTTAACCTTTGGATCTAGTGGTAATGGAAGTAATATGTCCTTCGAAACTGCGATTTCATTAACCGTGTTAATTTATTTAAGCGCTTATATTATATTTTTTATATCCTATTTTGCGGTGTTATTTCGCCATAAGGATATCCCAAGGGCATATGAAGTACCAGGAGGAATGTTTGGGAAAGTAACTATCGCTTCTATAGGGTTATTATTATCTTTAGTGGCTTTAGTATGTGCTTTTGTTGTTCCTAGCACTATGTCCCCAGTTGAAGCAAAGACTTATATTGGTTTACTACTTGTTTGTTTTGCCATCACTTTACTAGCTCCCTTGATTCTTTTTTATATTTATAATAAAAAATGGAATTAGTAATTAATAAGTAGTTTATTAATTAAAAAGCTTCCAGAAACATTTGCTTGTTTTTGGAAGCTTTTTTTATTCTTTGTAGTCAAATAAACTAGGGGGCGGTGTGTTTGTGTACTATGACTTTGAGTAAATTTTTAAAGGCATACTACTTTGTTTAAAGATTGCTCTTTTGGATTTAGTCGCACATGTAGTAGGTTTACTACTATATGTGGGGGTTTTATCGTTTTTTGAGAAATTGTATAGTTAATATTGTTAATGTAAATCTAGTATTGTGAATTAATTATAAAAATAATAGGCTTTTGTGTATAAAAGAATGTTAAAAATTATTATATTTGGTTATTGTCATGAGGGGCTGTGCTCTTTATAAATTATGTATTTTTTAAGGTTAAGTGTTGAGTTAGAAAATAACCTTGATTGTTTTCAAGGTTATTTTCTTTTACTATTTAGCTTCAACCATTATTTCACAAGTGCTCTATGACCAAATCTCTCTTTGAATTTACTTAAGGTATTTTTGGTATAACGATGAAACATTTTATTAACTATAATTATACGCAATGGCAGAAACAAGTAATTCAAGTGCTAGCTCAGCACCTGCTTCAGCAGCATCTAGCTCCTTAGCAGTACCTGGTTCTATGGGGAAGTTCGCATTCTTTGCAATGACGGCTTCTTTATTTTTAACCGTTTATGAGTATCCTACTTTTGCTCAAAGTGGGCAGACATTAATTTTTTACCTTATCGTTTGTGGACTTTTTTGGTTTTTGCCCGTAGCTCTATGTGCTGGGGAATTAGCAACAGTCAAAGGTTATTCAGATGGAGGAATCTTCTCTTGGGTAGGTAAACCTTTGGGTGCTCCTGTTGGATTTGCTGCAATATTTTTTCAGTGGTTCCAAATAACGGTAGGTTTTGTAACTATGTTTTATTTTATTATTGGAGTACTTGCCTCTATTTTGGATGTACCCGTTATTAATGAAGTACCTTGGGTTAAATTCTCTGTAGTATTGGTATTATTTTGGTGTACCACATTTATACAGTTTAGAGGTACTGATTTCACCGCAAAAATTGCCAAATACGCCTTCTCTTTGGGAATTGTTTTACCAGTTGGTGCTTTGACTATTTTGGCTATCATCTACTTTAATAATGGGCATACGATATCTACCGATTTCACAGGCGTTCCTTTTATTCCAAAAGATGGAAACATTGCTGCAATGACGGCTTTTGTTCTAACTTATATGGGAATTGAGGCCTCTGCTCCACATGCAACAGGTTTAAAGAACTTCCAGAAAACATATCCTTTGATCATGCTTGGATGTGTGGTAGTTGGAGTTGTTTTATGTACGCTTGGTGGAAGTATTGTAGCTATGGTACTTACTGGAGATATTTCCTCTAACGAGGGGTTGATTGATGCATTTAGAGTATTAATTTCTCCAGGGAAAAACTCATGGGCTGTAATACTGATTGGGTTATTGATTTGTTTTGGAATTTTTGGACAAGTTTCCTCTTGGGTAGTTGGACCTACTTCTGGATTACAATATGTAGCAGAGCAAGGTTATCTTCCAGCTCGTTTTGCTCAAAAAAATAGTAAAGGTGTACCTACTTTTATCCTTATTATTCAAGGTGTTATTGTTACTATTTGGGCTGCAGTACTTACTTTTGGATCTGGAGATAAAAGTGCCAACATTTCTTTCCAAACTGCCATCTCTTTAACGGTGCTAATTTATTTAAGTGCTTATATCTTATTTTTCATTGCCTATTTTGTAGTTGTTTTCTGGCATAGTGATGCGCCAAGAGCTTATGCTGTTCCAGGTGGGAAAATAGGTAAAATACTATTTGGTGGAGCCGGTTTAATTATGTCTGTATTGGCTATTTCAGCAGCATTCTCTATACCTTCTTCTATGAGTAAAGCCGAAGGAGAAACCTATATGGTTATTCTAATATGTAGTTTTATAGGTACTATTATAGCGCCATTTATTATCTATTGGATATTTAATAAAGGAAAAGATTCTAAAATGTAAATATTTAGTTTTTCAAATAAGTAAACGAATTCATTTTTTTATAGTCAAAAGCCCCTTTGAGTTATTAACCTAGCTTAAAAGGGGTTTTTTAATAAGTAATAGTCCTGCTTGTATAATGGGTTGACTACAAAAAACAAAAGCTAGTACTCTTTACTTTTAGTACTAGCTTTTGCTTTAAAATTAGAAATTTTATTGGTGTCTATGTTATTTCAATAATAGGGCCTCACTATCTTTAAGTGCTTCTACCCAATGGGGTACATCCTGTGGTATATTTACATATTGTCCTTGCTGTAAAGATATAGGGGATTGGTCCTTTTGATGGTAAACCAAATGACCCTGCACACAAATAAGTAGCGCCTTTACAGCAGTAGTATGTTCTTTTATAATAGCGTCTTTTTGCAGGTAAATACTAACGGTTTTACCACTTTGTCCTTCAAAGAGAAGTTTTGCTGAAAATTCGCTTTCTTTTTCATGGAAGTCTTTTAAATTCTTAGCCATAGTTATCTAATAAGGTATATAGTTATGCGATAATGGGACAACCTTTAATCTTTGGATGTTATTTTGTCCAATCATCTTTTTGGTCAATAATCTCAACAGTGATCTGATCTACAATTGCAGAGGCTCTATCGCTAGAGGAAATACCATAACCATTTACAAATACACCTTTAACGCTATTTTTTCTATTGGTAATAGCATACAAGATGGACTCATCATCGGCATCATTTTGTGGTGCAAAACGGTAGATCTTATCAATCACTAAGTCTTTAATTTCTCCTAGGTCATGGTTGTTTTGATCCCTTTCTTGTACCTCCAGTAAGTTAAAGTCCGCTGTGTATCCTCTTTTCTTTAAGATATTAATCACTTGAGACAAGGTTTTTTCTGTGTGTATCATGATTGTATGGTTTTTGGTTACTTGCTTAAATTTAAGCATATTAAGCGGGTTATAAAAAAATATTTGGTTAAATGTTCGCACTTTAGTCACTTTTACCTTCTTTTGTTGGTTCATTTTTAGAACAAAAAATACTCTATACACTTTAGGCGGTAATCCTACTAGGTAGGAGTTTATCTTGTAAAGCAATGCTTATAAGAGTATTGGTTTGCAGAGTGGTTTCTCACAAGGTTTTTGTATTTTTACTTTGTTATAGCCCCAAATGACAAGCAAACTATTTAAAACTTTTATAGAATGAATAACAAACAAGGCAATATGGATTTAACCTCCAAAGAATTACTTCAAATGCAAGCGTTTCGCTCGGAGCAAAAGGCGGGTAATCAACAGGTTATTTTCAATACTTTAGATGGGCAAAGAAGTATTAAAAAAGCCCATAGCCATGATTTTTTCGTTATCATTCTCTTTGATAAAGGAAGTGGAGTGCACACCATCGATGCAGTGGATTATACCATTGGCGATAAAGAGATACATGTACTTTTCCCTGATCAGTTACACAAATGGGAGATAAACGCCTGTACTAAAGCCTATCAGCTTATGGTAGAGAGAAGTTTCTTTGAGCGTTTTGCTCCTTATTTTCGTTTTTCCTTTACCAATTATCAAAATAATCCCGTAATAAAGTTAGACCCATCTACTTATGACTTATTGCATTATGAGTTTGAGGCTATTTTAAATGAACTAGAAAATAGGGATATCCTATTGGATATAATAAGGGCTAGAGCTGGGGTAATTGCCGCTATATTAAGCAAACAAGCCCAAGGATGCTTTTCGGAATTTAAAGTCTATCAGAGTAATACCCGTTTGGCGGAGTTTAACATGCTAATCGATAAGTTTTACAAAGAGCATAAAAATGTTGGCTTTTATGCCAAAGAGCTGCATATTACAGCTAATTATTTAAATGTGCTTTGTAAAAAACATTTAAAGTTATCTGCTAATAGTTTAATAACCAATAGGGTGGTGCTTCAAGCAAAGCGTTTATTAGAGAATACAGATCTATCTATTAAAGAGATTTCTCAGGAGCTGGGGTTTATAGATCAGGCCTATTTCTCCCATGTATTTAAAAACCACACCTCTATGTCCCCAAGTGATTTTCGCATAAATAGATAAAAATTACAAATTTCAGATGGATTTCTAAAGATGGTTTCTTTCTTTATTTTGCAATTTTGTATTTCAATAAAACACTTATATGAATAAAGATAATATATCACGTAAAGATTTTTTAAGAAATTCTATCTTGGGTATGGCAAGTATTTCTCTTGCACCAGGTCTATTATATGCTAAGGGTAATAATAGTAATAGCAAAACGATGACTCAAGTACAAACAAAAAACTCCTCAGAGAACTATAGTATAAAAAACGTCCGTTTAGAGACGGGATTTGAGTATGAAGACAATCAGGTAATTGCTACAAAGACAGATCTATTTACCTTAGATATACAAGGGGATCAGATTGTAAATGTGAGAGAAAATAACCCAAGTGAAGATTGTATAGATGCCAACGGCTTATTGGCCCTACCAGCTTTTAAGGATATGCATATTCACTTAGATAAAACATTCTATGGCCAGAAGTGGCAAGCTGTTCGCCCAAGAAAGGGAGGTGTAAAGCAAATGATTGCTTTAGAGCAGCAGACCCTAGGACAAATGCTAGAGCACTCTAAAGATAATGCTCAAAGCTTAATCGAGCTTTTACATAGTAAGGGGAGTTATTTTGCGCGTAGTCATGTCAATATTGAGCCTACTTCTAAATTAAAGTCCTTGACTAATTTACAAGAGGTACTAGAGAACAATAAAGATGTTTTTTCAAGTGAATTAGTAGCCTTCCCCCAACATGGATTGTTTTATACCGATTCCATGCCTTATATGGTGGAAGCTGCAAAAATGGATATCGATTTTATTGGAGGTCTTGATCCCACAAGCATCGATGGGGATTTACAAAAGAGCATGGATGCAACTTTGCAATTGGCCTTAGATTACAATAAGGGAATAGATATCCACTTACATGAAACAGGCGATTCAGGAATTAAGACCATTGAATATTTAATAGACCAAGTAGATAAAAACCCTGAATTAAAAGGAAGAACCTATCTAAGTCATGCTTTTGCTTTAGCAGTTGCCTCCCCAGAGAAACAAAAGGAGCTGGCCCAAGGCTTAGCGGCTAATGATATTGGTATTATGTCTACTATTCCAATGGGTAAACTAATTATGCCAATTCCACTGTTGAAAGAGCATGGAGTAAGAGTGAGCGCTGGAAATGATAGTATAGTGGATCATTGGAATACCATGGGAACGGGAAGTGTGTTGCAAAAAGCCAATTTAGCTAGCGCCCTTTACAATCAGGTAGATGAATTTGGATTGTCCAGGAATCTTGCTTTGGCTACACAGGGGATTACTCCATTAGATGATAAAGGACAAGTACAATGGCCGCAAAAAGGTTCACAGGCAAATATTGCCTTTTTAGATGCAAGCTGTTCTGCAGAGGCAGTATCTAGAATATCGCCTGTAAAGAGCTTGATTCACAAAGGAAAAGTAGTGTATTAATAAAGTTTAAAACGATTGTATTATGAGAAAATTACTCTTTTTGTTTACACTAGTCTTCATAAGTACTAGTTGTCAAAGTCAAAATGAAACAATAGAAAATACGGTAGATATGGATATAGTTGGTTTAGTAAAAAACAGACAGTTAGATAAGGTTAAACTCGCTTTAGAACAAGGGGCTAATGTTAATAGTACAGATTCCAGCAATAACCCATTAATACTTATAGCAACCTTAAATAAAGATAATGCTATGGCTAATCTATTAGTAGACTATAAAGCAGATGTCAACTTACAGGGCAATAATTTGGATAGCGCATTTTTGTACGCTGGAGCTAGTGGACAAACCCAGTTAGTAGAACTGTATTTAAACAATGGGGCTAAGTTTGATGTCTTTAATCGCTATAATGGCTCTGCTTTAATTCCCGCAAGTGAAAAAGGACATATAGAAACCGTAAAGCTTTTAGCAAATTGGCCAGGGTACCCAGTGAACCACGTTAATCGTCTAGGATGGACAGCGCTAATGGAGGCAGTTGTCTTAGGAGATGGTTCAAAAACATACCAGGATGTTATTCAAATTCTATTAGATGCATCTGCGGATAAAAATATTCCGGACTCTAAGGGAGTGAGCGCTTTAACCCATGCCAAAAGAATGGGGTACACTAAAATAGCTCAAATGTTAGAGGATTAGGCACTTAGAGGTAGGCTTGTTTGCCTTTTTGTAAGTAATAATTGTATAAATAAAATAAAAAACTCTAGTTATAAGGTAAACAAAACTTGTAACTAGAGTTTTATTTTTTATACAAGTCTTCACTGAGGGTTTATTCCTTAGAAGCCTCTGGTGAATCAAGAGTGTCTTTTTGCTGTTGTAAAAGGTTTTGTTTTTTAGCTTCTTTTGCTTTTTGACGAAGTACATAAAGGTATAAGCTTTCTGTTTTTTCCCTTGCCCAAGGAGTTCTTCTCAAGAAGGTTAAGCTTGATTTTATACTAGGATCATGGGTAAAACAGCGAATATTTATTTGCTGAGACAATTGCTCAAAACCTTGGTAATAGTCTACTAGTTCTTCTAAAATATCTACTAGTTTTTTTCCGTGTAATGGGTTGTTGCTTTGCATAAGAAGTTATTTGTTTATTTTGCTATGGATATAACAAGTTAGCAAATGTAGTAATCTATATGTAATTTACAGAAAATATTCTTTTTGTCTATATTTTATAAGCTATTTGGATCCGTTTTATTCTTTAGTTTAATAGGCAAATTAATTGAAGATGACTTCTAGACTAGGATCTGGCGTATAATTATCCCAAAATTCTTTATTATACCGCACTCTGCCTAAAGCTGAGTTTACCAGTTTGGTTGAGTCGTTTCTTTTAAATTCGAAAACTTCTACCTCTTTTGTTTTTAGGTCTGAAGAAGTTCTCTTCAGTTCAATAGTAGTTTGAGATAGGGGAGTGTAAAAAGGTTATATTTTTTTTTGTAATATAAGGTATTGAGTTGTAGGTAGATAATAGTTGGTTTGTAAAATACAGTAAAAAAAGGATAAAAATCGTTTGGAAGTATAAGTAATAATTGTATTTTTGCACTCGCAATACCAAAGGTATAGCCTTGGAGAAATGGCAGAGTGGTCGATTGCGGTAGTCTTGAAAACTATTGACTGTAACAGGTCCGGGGGTTCGAATCCCTCTTTCTCCGCGAAATTATAAATAATAACTTTTAAAAAGTTATTAAGAAAAGAAAAAACCTATGACTTATTATAAGTCATAGGTTTTTTCTTTTTTAGGGATATCCTATTATTCTATTGAAGATTCGGGATTAGTTTGGATTAACCTCTAAACCTTTCTTTATGCAAATAATTTGGTTAATCAATAAGAAAGATATTCACTTCGCTTACTTCTCTAAACTGTGTTCGCAAAGCTTTGATTTTAGCATTGAAAGGCTAGTCAGACTAAGTATACCTAAAATATCCAAGTAGTGTACACCTGTCAGCTGTGTAAAGGCTGGAATAGGGTTTAAAACTGTGTTTAAGAAACTTTTTGTTTAAGGTTTTGTAAAAAAAGACCGATTAATAATTTCATATTTTTAATACTGGAATTGTTCTATTTAATGGATCAGTGGGTATTTCGAGATTTTTTATTTATAGCAAGCATTTAAATACTCTAAGTAATGTTGAAAATAAACTTACAGGTTGATTTTTGAAAAGAAAAACGTATCTTTATAGAAGTCTTTATGAGAATAGAAATAAAAAAATATAACTTCTAAGTAGTTATTGATAACCTCGGTATGATTAAAAGTAAATTAAAAAATAAACCTGTAGGTTGATTATATGCGAATAGTTGATATATTTGAAGTCGTAGAAGGAAGTTTGTTTTCTGTTTTATTTGAAGAAGAGTTTAAAACTATTGGATATAGTAATTCTAGGCTTCATATAGTAGGAGAGCAATTACACGAATTCAGAAGATTGTTTGATTTTTGGAATGACCCATTTCAATTACGTTTATTTTTTGAAGAACATCAGCAGGATTTAGAAGACAATTATTGGGAGGGTATCACAATAGATCAAGCTATTGAGAAGACTAGAGAAGAAGCAAAACAATTAGAAGCAATTCTTTTAGAGTATGCAGAAGCAGGTAAAACCAATCGCTTTGAAACTTTATCTACACTTTTTAAACCTTTATCAAACGGCAGGTTTGACAAAGAATTTGAAAAAGATAAAGTAAAGGTGAAAGGTAGGAAAACTTGGTTGAGATTATATGCTATTAGAGTAGATGTCAATTTTTTTGTAGTTTGTGGAGGAGCTATTAAACTTCGTGAAACGCTTAATGACAGGGAGTATTTATTGAAAGAATTAAAAAAATTAGATATAACTTGTAATTACCTAAAAGATGATAGTACGGATACATTTGATCTATATGAAATAAGTCATTAAAATTTGAAATGTATGACTTGCAATGATTTTAGAAATAATTACTTGCAGTAGAGGATATAGCTATAGAAGGATATTTCGACTAGCTTATTTTATGTTAGGGCTATACTTATATTTTTGCCTATCATAGTCTCTAGTTACACAAAAAAATGTTATTATGAGTATAAATAAAATAAAACAAAAATTAGTTCAAAACTCTATCAAAGATTCTAAATGGCTTGAAAAAGCTAAATGGCGTAAAGAGAATGAACATTGGTTAGATATTTCTTTTAACATAGCTGTTAAAATTGGATCTATTTTAAGTGCGAACAAAAAAACAAATACTTATCCGAAAACTCAAGTTGAATTAGCAGAGTTAATGGACTGTTCACCTCAATATGTAAACAAATTGTTGAAAGGGGAGGAGAATCTTCAGATTGATACTATTTGTAAAATTAGTAAGATACTAGCAACTAAATTGATTGAGGTACCTGAAGTTGAATTAAGACAAACAATTTCTTATGATGTTATAAGTAGTTTTATTACAGTAGAAAATACAATATCATCACCTGTAATTTTATCTAGTCCAGTTGCTTATAGTCATAATTTATATGCTAACTTAGAGATTAAAACAGGTGTTGGAAATAATTACGCATCAGCTGCATAATGGAAAATATAAATCAAATTAAATTTGCACTACGTTCTATTACAACTGAACAGTTTGCGATAATTGAAAGTGCCTTTAACAAAAGCATTGAAAATGTAGAATTAAACAATAGCTTACGTTTCGGATATAATTTAGAACAAAGAAGAATTACTGTGTTGTTAGCAGTAAATTTCAGTCAAGACAAAGGACCTTTTCTTATATTAGAAATAGGATGTCATTTTGAAATTTCTGAAGAGCATTGGAAAAGTATATGTACTGCTGACTTAGGGGAAATTAATCTTCCTATTGAAGTTGCAAGACATTTTGTAGTACTTGCTGTGGGCACCTTGAGAGGAGTTTTGCATGCCAAAGTAGAAAATACGCCTTTTAACATGTTTATTTTGCCTACCATTAATGTTATTGAATTAGTGAAAGAGGATATTGTTATAAAGACAAATGATACAATTTTAAAAACAACCTAAGTAGGTTGTTTTTTACTTTTCTAAGCTAAGCAATTTATCCTTTAGAGCATTTTATTTGTAACTAAATACATAGGTTGTACTTACATAGAAGATCACGTCAAAGTAAATTTAGGCATAAGTGTTCTTTCACTTTTTTGTGTTGAGCTTTTGTAGGCTTCCCCATTTTAGGACACTTCTAAATTCGGCAAATAATACTCATTATGTTCAGATTTGATGAAGAGTTTAAAACTTTTATCAAATCTGGATTATTTTCTAATACCTTATGAGGATGATCCAAGGTGTAATCCTCTTTCCATTTTTATGATCTTGTCTTATTAATTGATAGGTATTATTGAGATAAATATCTAATACATTAAAAATTGGACATTCCGATGAATGTGCGCCACTATTCTAGACTGCACCCCAAAACTTAGACAAAGTTATCTTACATTATTCAAATGTTTTTATAGTAATTTTTACTATTTGTATTAGTTGTTAAAAAAAAACAAGTTCCCTATTCTATGAAAAAAAATCCATAAATTACAGCAACTAACCAAAAATCAAGTAATTATGGAGAATCAAATTAAGCTTTTTATGTTCCAAACAGGAGTTTTGAAATGTAAGGAAAACAACATTAAAATGAATGCTTCTTTGGACCCTTATGAAATACCTGTGCCTTGGTATTTACTAATTCACCCTAAAGGAAACATTATTATAGATGGAGGAAACTCTGTGCTTTGTGCCAAGGATCCTGTGGCTCACTGGGGAGGTATTACAGAGGTATACTGGCCAGTGATGCAAGAGTCAGAAGGTTGTTTGAACGTAATTAAAAGCCTAGGAGTAGATCCCTCAAGTATTAGATATGTTTTACAATCTCATTTACATCTAGACCATACAGGAGCCATAGGACATTTCCCAAATGCAACTCATATTGTGCAGAGAAAAGAATATGAATATGCTTTTACTCCAGATTGGTTTGCAGATGGAGGATATATTAGAAAGGATTTTGACAAGCCAGGATTAAAATGGCAATTTTTAGAACTTAATTATAATGATAGTTTTGATGTCTATGGGGATGGAGTAATTCAAATGATCCCAACTCCTGGACATTCACCTGGGCATTGCAGCTTTTTAATTAATTTACCCAATACTGGTAGTATAATTTTAGCTGTAGATGCTGCTTATACAACCGATCATTGGGATGAAAAAGCTCTTCCAGGTTTCTTAGCCTCCACAGTAGATGCAGTTCGCTCAGTTAAAAAGTTGCGTGAGCTTGCCGATAAACATAACTCTCTTGTTGTTACGGGACATGACCCTGAAAAATGGAAAGAGTTTAAAAAGGGACCTAATGAATTTTATAATTAAATCGTATTTGTTATGAAAACTAAAGCAGCAGTACTTCATCAAATAGGTGGTCATCAAAGGCCATATACAACTTCTAAACCTTTAAAGATAGAAGAGGTAACTCTCAGAGAGCCTGGAAAGGAGGAAGTTATAGTTCAAATAAAAGCAGCTGGGTTATGTCATTCGGATTTGTCAGTCATTGATGGTAATCGCCCAAGACAAACCCCTATGGTTCTAGGACATGAAGCCTCAGGTATCATTGTAAAGCTTGGACAGGATGTAAAAGGATTTGAAGTGGGAGATCATGTGGTTTTTGCTTTTTTACCCTCTTGTGGACATTGTGAATATTGTGTCTCTGGCAGGGCTGCACTTTGCTCCGAAGGTGCAAAAGCCAATAACGAAGGGGTATTATTAAATGGTACACGAAAAATAGTAAACGACAAAGGAGAGAAATATTATCATCACTTAGGGGTTTCAGGTTTTGCACAGTATAGTATTGCCTCTATTTACTCTCTAGTCAAAATAGATAAAGCATATAGCTTTGAGATAGCTGCTTTATTTGGTTGCGCTGTGATGACTGGTGTTGGTGCTGTAGTACATACTGCTAAACTACAAGCAGGAGAATCTTTACTTGTTGTTGGCTTAGGAGGGGTAGGGTTATCTGCTATTTTAGGAGCTAAAGCAGCGGGGGCTTCTAAGATTATTGCCGCAGATATAAGCGATTCTAAACTAGCTATGGCTAAAGACTTTGGGGCAACTCATATTTTGAACTCCGGCAGTGAAGATGCTCTAAATGATTTAAAAGATCAGGTAAAACCATCTGAGGGAGTGGATAAATCCATTGAATTCGCTGGGGCAATGCCAGCATTAGATTTCGCTTTTAATGCAACAAAAAAAGGTGGTGTTACCGTGACAGGTGCTCTTCCTAATCCAAAGGCAAGATTAAGTTTAAATCCACTTACTTTAGTAGGCCAAGAAAAAACGTTGAAAGGATGTTATTTAGGTAGCTGCGTACCTAAAATTGATATTCCAAACTTTCTTGAATTATATAAAAATGGAAGTTTACCAGTGGATAAATTAATAACCCATCGACTTAAATTAGAAGATATCAATGAAGGCTTTGAAAGATTAGCAAGTGGAGAAGCTATCAGGCAAATAATTGTATTTGATTAACCTCTACATAAACGCCCCTTAGTTAACTAGAATATAGTTAACTAAGGGGTTTTTAATAGTCTATACTTCCAGTTCTTTAAAAAACAACCCTTTTTGCTACGCGTGCAAAATACATTCTGCTTTAGTTTGTAATATAATTGGAGTATTGTATTTAAGCATAGCCTGTTTTAACTACTACTATTAGGAAAATGATTGTGTAAAATAAGTAGATTTTAGTCTCTGGTTTTCCATAGAGGTATAAATAAGCAGGTATTTATACACCATGGCAAATCAGGTAGTTAGCAACTTATCACTGGGCAGAGTATAAAGCCAAAAATTATCAAGTGGGCTGTTGCGCTGTATTGTCTTCATTGCAAATAGCAAGGTATTCTATCAGTGATTTAGTTTATCATCGGGCTTTTTAAAACGCCCTCTTAAGGTAAAATATTACCTATGTTTTTTTATAGTAATCTCTATTATAATTTTATAAGTTTGCTAAAATAAAAAAGCGTTATTCCTTTTTTTGGCGAATTTTGAAGCTTGTGCTATTTTATTGGCTATTTGGTCAAGGTAATTTGAGTTGTAGGATCGACAAAAAGCAGTATTTCGCGTTAAAAAAATCCTATTAAATTATATGAAAAAATTACTTACACTTTCAGCGCTTCTTTTTGTCTGCGTTTTTGCCTTTGGGCAAGAAGAAATCACACTAGAGGATAAATATATTCTTCAAGCTAATCAGTTGCGTAACGGTTCACAATCTCTGGAAATACTAGAACTCGTTAATAGTTCTTTATACTGGGTAGTTTGGGATAAAATAAATATAAGAGGGATGAGACCTTCTGTAGAAGATTATAGAAAATCACTAGAAAACATAAAATTCACACCCAAAGAAGGAAAATATTATTTAAAAAATAACTATCAAAATTTTTGGTTTACCATTGATCAAGACGGACAATTTACGGACACTGCCTATTTTGAAAACTCTGAACAAGGTCAAAAAGAGATTTGGAATTTGGAGTTTGAGAACGGAAATGTATCTGCTGTGAGTGTAACTTTGGAGGGAGATGATAATCCTTCAACGAAAATTGAAGCTAATGATGAGCGTTCCGTAATTCAGGATTTTAATCCAAAAAGTGGGAGTATAATTACACAGCGTATCATTAAAAAAGGTGGAGATTGGCACAATTCTGTGGTAAGCGAATATTACGAAAACGGAAATATTAAGGTAGAAAGAGATGGGGAAAACAAATCTGAAAAGATGTTTTATGAAAATGGAATACTGAGATCCTATACACAGACAATAACTCGCGAAGCTATTGATTATGATGAGCAAGGAGTAAAAACTTATCATTCTTACCCTTTTGAAGAGAATTCATGGTGTAGAGAATATTATAGCGAAGGGCTTATTAGGAAAAAAGAATGTACCAATCGAATACAAGATATCGAGTATTATTACACAAACGGAAAGTTAGATTATTATGAAGTACAGGATAATCAAGAACAAGAACGTAGAAAATACGACCACAACAATAAGTTGATTAGTACAGAGAAACTACACTATACTAATACATACTAATACTGTTTCGTTCTAATTTAAAAAAGTGGATTTAATTGCAAAATCAATTACATCCGTTTTTAAAGGAAACATGAAATTTTTCTAATAAACTATCCAAAACAATTCAAAACGGGAACCATCATCGTTTATAAGCATACAAAATAAAAGGAAGTAATGCTCTTTCTTGGCTAAGAAACCGATAACTAGAGTTATCGGTTTTTTTATTTATAAAGATTTTTACTTCTGAATAAATAAAACAAAAACCTTTTTATAGTTGAAAACCATAGAAAATGAAGGGTATGTGTCAAGTAGTATAGTGATTTAGATGCATTAGAAGATTTTAAAATGGTATAAGCTATTTAAGGGATTTTGAGTGGTACAAAACAGTGGCGTCCATGCGGTCTTTAGTAAAAGTTGTTTTATCTATATGTAGATCTTGCAAAAATAAGAACTAAATTTGTTTTCAATAATTAACAAAAATCTATATGAAGAAGAGTGTTTTTTAGTACTATACAATTCTTATCCTTATTACCTCCTTTAGCTGTTCTCTCGCAAGTAATAAATTTTGATGATCTTTCATTAGAAAATGGGATTATTTACTATAATAATGACCTTTCACTGGTGTTGGTTTCACTTATGGGTATAATGGGGTTATTGAACATGAACGAAGCTTTAAAGATGGAATAGCTCATGGCGTATCATTTTTTTATTTTAGCAAAGGTCAGGAAAAAGCTATATATACCTATTCACATGGCTACGTTTAGAAAATAGAAGTATCATTATCTTGGGTGTAATAATTTTTAGATCGTTTAAAGGTAGAAGATCATTGCAAAGAAGGCTGCTGTAGGTATTTTTCAATATCAAAGTGACGAAATTTCAGGTTAAAGGGATTTTGAAAGAGTGTTTTTTTCTCTTAAAAGTTTTTATATTCTCTTTTTTCATATATTAGTAAATACAAATATTACGAAATGTCAAAGTTGGTGTAAATGGAGATTTTTACATTTTAAACTGTGATTATAGTTAATAAGAGAGTTGTTAGTGGTAATTGTAATAAAACCAAAACTGAAAATATAAGTAAATAATAAAATATTTTAATGAATTTAAATACAAACGTTTATAATTTAGAAGAAAGCGACTCTGAAGATGATAAGTATTTGAGGTTTTTATTTATTAGTAATGGTCAAGAGAAAATCATTAAAGTTATTGATTTCCAATATTTACAAGAATTTCAAGATCACGATATATATAACCTTGCTTTTGGTAACTATGATCTAGATGAGGACTCAATTATTGATGATGCAAACTCGAATAATGGTGACCCATATCAAGTTTTTAATACGGTTTTGAGTAGTATACCGCTTTTTTTTAAAAAGTTTCCTAACGATAAAGTTATTATTCAAGGAAGTGATAGTAGAGATGAATTTTTAGAAGAATGCAAAGCAAATTGTGCAAAATGTAAAAATGGAAATTGTCGAAAATATAATCAACGCTTAAGAATTTACAAAAGTTATGTTGATAAAAATTATGATGATTTGATTAAGGAATACATTTTTTTCGGGGGTATGAAAGATGATGATGGTAACTCATATTTAGAGTGTTACGAGAAATTTAAGGATTATTTTTGTGTAGTTGTGCAGAAAAAGTAATATATTTGTACTATGGAAAACAAAAAAAATAAAAACAGTAAATATGTAAAAGTTAGTGAAACTACACTTTTATCATTAGTTTCTTCTAAATTGAAGGAAAGAGTTTTATTTCCTAAAAAAGTAGAGTCTGCAAAAAATTTTTTGAATAAATTATAATCTAAAACTATGTGAGTTTTAGAAAAGAATATAATAGTGCCATAGAAATATGGCATTATTTTTTTACTCAAATTCTACTTCCATAAATAAAAATAATTTTGTGACAACGTCTTATGGTAGGAAGTTATTTACAGAAAGAAGTGAAAATATTAGATATAGTTTAAAGTTAACTTATAGGTGGTGATACTGATGAATTGGATCTATGTTAAGCAATTAATTGTGATACAAGATATATTTATAGTTGAATTATTATACTTGCTTGTATGTTATACTTTCGCTTCTTTGACTTGTTTCAAGTTGCAGTTACTTACTCCATCAGCACGTATTTTCCCCTGTTAGATTAGAATATCTAAAGCTTCCATAGT
This sequence comes from Myroides sp. LJL116, assembly GCF_054871685.1. NCBI lineage: Bacteria > Pseudomonadati > Bacteroidota > Flavobacteriia > Flavobacteriales > Flavobacteriaceae > Myroides > Myroides sp. LJL116. The sequence goes on along the minus strand of NZ_JBTXLR010000009.1, from coordinate 4,454 downwards.
CTAAGGGAATAACTTTTTTACTTATGCTTTAATAAATATATACCTTCTTCTACGTTAAAAGCTCTTTGCGTGTATTACCATGTTCAAAAACTCTTCCTGGTGCTTAACTTTATCTTTTAAGATCTTAGGCTTTTACCTTTCATTTAAATTCTCAAGTCACTGAATAATTATATAAGCTATAAGTCATTTATTCCAAGGTGTATTCCAACAGCAATATATGAGAATTGAAGTTCTGTATTTATTAGTCTGACTTTTTTTTATGTTTTCACTAAGTATACAATTAGACAAAAAATAATCTATATTAGCATCAAATCTAACGTCGTACGAATACAAGTGTTTTAATGAAACTCTTACGTCTTTTATTTTATAATAAAACACTGCTGAGTATTCTATTGTACAAGCAGAAAAAGTAAATCTTAATGAATTAAACTTATGCGTACAATGGAAGAATGAAACACCACCAACTGGTTTTCTAAATTTTCGTTATCCTTCTTAGCGATCGTCGGTAGTATAAATACAGCACTTTTTATCATTGCCCCCCTTTTACCTTATAAGCTTTCACAGCTTATACTTCCTTTGGGCTTTTCGGCTTTAGCTTTGTCTGTTCTTTTCTGTATAGGATTTTCTTTTTATTGGCATAAAAAGGAGAAGAACAAGACCTTTAATTCGATAAAATGTATGGCTTGGCTTTCTGTCTTATTGCGTTATTGGATTGCATTTTTACTCTTGGATTTTGGATTTCAAAAAATATTTGAAGTTAATTTCAATTATTCCTAGCATATCAATGATTCTTTAGCAAGCGTATTAACGGGACAAGAACTAACGTGGAAATATTATGGGTTCTCCTATGGACTATCTGTGATTGTGGCATTTTTCCAAATAATTGGCAGTGTTTTTTTATTATTTAGACGTACTCTTTTATTAGGTGTGTTAACGCTTTTGCCTGTAATGTTAAATATGATTTTGATTAATATTTTTTATAATATTATGTATTCCGGTGAAAGTGGACAGGTAATTCCGGTGGCAAACTGAACAGTTTGTGAGGTTTGTTTTTAGTAGTATAAATATAGCAAAAAATTAGGTTATTTTCTCATCTTTTTTCTTAAGGTTCACTTTGGACCGGAATACTTATGTATGACTTGTTGAAGTAATATTTCTGTTATATCGGTTAGTTTAGGTTTATTTATTACCATTGTTTACTTTTTAATGTTCTTCGTTTGCGTTTTTTTTGTTCATAGTCTTCATCGTTACCACTAAACTGTAAGGCAGATAACATACTAAATAAAACAGACACATCTGTTTTCCAATTGTGCATTTGTGAATCGGATGATTCTTGACTTTTAAATAGCTTGTTTACTTCATCCTTAGAATCTGTACTTACTGTATTTTTAAATAAATCATTCAACTTCATATTTCTGTCAATTTCACTTGCTTTTAAATTTGTATGTGTTGGTAAATGAATAAAACGATACCCTTGAATATTCCCCTGTTTATTAATCGTAGGTTTAACTTCAATATCTTTTTCCAGCTATTTATACTTGAATACAATGACTTTATCTTAATCTATTTCACTGTCCATAAAAAATAACCTTGTAATTATCTGTATGTTAAATAAGAATAATTATATTAGGAGCAAATTAAATGAAAGCCCTTCATAGGTGTTTTTTATGAAACTATATTGTGTTTTGTTTCGTGAAATATCTGTATTAATGGCTCTTTCGGAACTCAATTCTACTATGAATATTAAAATTTTTATAAGAACAGTTTTACTTATCTTGTTTCTCGCTGGAAATACTGTTGTTGCTCAAACTAAATACCAAAAGGACTTTATAGAATTTTGGACAAATTTAAATAATCATTATGCCTATTTAGAACAGCAAGATATTGATTGGGAGAAAGTAAGAGAAATTTATGAGCCGAGGACTGAAAAAATATCAAGCGATGATGAATTTATTCAATTCCTCGAAAACGTATTAAATGAACTTCATAATGGGCATTCTTCTTTAAATACTAACTTAGACTCATCAAATCGATTGATTCCTTCCGGTTTAGACTTGTATGTTGAAAAATCCAACAATGCATTCTATATTAAAGATTTACGAAAGGGGTTTGGAGCAGATTTATCGGGATTAGAAATAGGAATGGAAGTAAAGCTTTTCAACGGACAGGCTATTGAAAGTCAACTAAAAGAATTTCTGCCAAAGTATACTAATAATCCAAACCAAAAAATGTATCAATATGCTCTTAATATGTTGTTTGCAGGAACTCACGATAGAAAAAGAGAAATAACAGTTATTGAAAACGGAAAAGAGAAAACTTATTTCCCAGTAGCTTGCCAAAACAGCAATGAATTACTTCATAGTGAAGTATTGAACAAAAAAACAGCTTACATTAAGATCAATAATTCTTTAGGAAATAATCATTTAATCGCGGAGTTTGACAAAACATTAGATAGTTTGTTTCAATATGAAAATATAGTTATTGACTTGACAGAAACACCTGGAGGTGGAAATACAACTGTTGCTAGGGCAATAATGGGAAGATTTATCGATAAACCTTTGCCGTATCAAGTGCACGAGTTTGACGAAGAAGAATATCAAACTAAAAGACATTGGGTTGAATATGTAACATCAAGAAATGAGACTTATAAAGGGAATGTTTACATACTTGTCGGACGTTGGACTGGCAGTATGGGGGAGGGGATTGCTATCGGATTTGACGGGATGAATCGGGGGAGAATTATCGGAACTCAAATGGCTGGACTTATTGGAGCAATTTGGAGTTTTCAGCTTTCCCAAACTAAAATAGGTTTTCAGTTTCCGGGTGAAAGACTGTATCATGTAAACGGAACACCGAGAGAAAACTTTCTACCCGAAATATTAACAGAAAATATCGAGCAAACTATACAAAAGACAAATGAAATCTAGTAGAAATGGAATGACATTAGATGAATAAAGTTGTGTAAATAAAGTTTAAAACCTAAAAAAAATGGTAGTAAATTAAGATGTCTACTACCATTTTTTAGTGTTTTTATAATATTAATCCTGTATCGTTATTTCAGGACTTGACAAAGCTCTCCATCATTTGCTCCAGAGTATAGCGCAGATCTCTTTTGTGGTTCCTAGCTATAATTTTCTGCCCTCTTAAGGCGGATAAAACGTGTCTGCATATTTCCTGTTCTTCTAAAGTTAAAAGGACTAAATATTCATTATCTATCTTGACAAGAACTTTCGTTTGAGGACCTTGGTAAGTTCCAATTGGAAGACTATATAAGTTGCTTTTGTAAGATATCTTATTGTCTTTGTGAACAGTATAACTCGGGTATTGAGCTTTAACTAGTAATTCTAAAGCATACCAAGGAAAGAGAAATTCCTTCTCTATAACAAATTCATCTTGTGGTGATTTTTTTGTTGTACCGTGTTCATTTGCATTAGCAGTGCGTTCTAACCATAGTAAGGCTGCTTTATTTAAATCATTTAAGGTAGTAAACATGCGGTTGTACAAGAAGTTTTGTTTTACATACTTCACTACATTTTCGATTTTACCTTTACTTTCTGGATCTGCTTTGCGACAAAAATGAGTATCCATTTTACGGGACTTCACATTAGAACTAAATTCTTTGGTCAATATTAGGTTCGCCGTAATTTTCATCTACCATAAATAGCCTATCTTGATCATAAACTATTTGACCTGGGATTCCTTCAAAGAAAGAAAAGGCGTTTTCATGAGCCTGAATAACTCTAGTGCAGTTATAAGGTATGTCGCTAAACTCTATATACTTATAACGCGATCTCGATAATACCATGCAGAAGAACTGTACTTTTACAACTCTTCCACTAGTAGTTCTCATATTATAAAATCCAAAATCAACTTGTGCTTGAGATCCATAAGATACTTCTTGGACCATTGTATATTGTCTAATTATTTTTACTTTTGGAATATTATAAGTGGCGCGAACCCACATTATAAAATTGTAGACTGTTTTTTGATTTACTTTAGGAAAGTCGCTATAATGCTCTTTGAGCCAGTCATGCATTTGAGCAGCAGAAGTATCACTAAAAGTAGTGAGTTTTTCTTTTACGAACTCAGTGTAAACTTCTAAAGATCTCTTTCGATTTTTAGAGTTTTCTAATTCGTGCTCAAACTCTTGTTCATTTAGAGTTAGTAATCGTTTGGTAGTACGCCAATTGAGCTCTAAGTGTTTTGCAATGAAACGGATGGAAAATCCTTCTCGTTTCATTTGATGAACTTCTTTGTACATAATAATTTTAGAATAATATTGGTTCATATTTTCTTTGTCTTTTTGGTTTAAAACAAAGATTATATTTTCTTTTGGGGCGTAAGCCCCAAAAGATGAACTATGTAATTATTCTTGCAAAAGTTGTGCAGTCTTGTTGCCAAAAATGCTGCATTTCTAATTGCCAAAAATTGTGTATTCTTATTTACCGATTACA